>JAHJAV010000014.1 GCA_018813685.1 Nanobdellota archaeon
ATCTTGGCAGAATGTTTGTCGAACATATCCCGGATGATTTTCCAGTTAGCTTTTGCCCAAAAAGGTTTTGGTTTAAGGATGAAACTGAATTTGCTGATGTTTTAGGCCGAAGGATAAGTGAAGCCCAAGGAAAGTTTGGGGGAAATAGTGGCAGGCAGTATGATACAGCTCCATTGAAAAGGATTGAAGAAAGATTACAATCAGATTTGCATAGCCATCTAGCAACTTATTTATCAAAAAGATTCGCAGAATTTCTAAAGCCTCTTGCTGAATATGAACTGAAACTTGAAAGTAAAGGGGGATCTGCAGAGCTTTTTCGTAGAGTGTTAAACCAGGTGAGGACATGTGCAATACCTGATCAGGATATTGTCCAATATTGCCATGAATTGGGGCAAATTGGACCATGTTTTTCAGGAGGAGAATTGTATGGAGATATTCCTTCTGCCAGAAAGGAAGTGGCAGATGCTATTGGCGAAGATGCAATAAGAGATATAGAGTATAGAATATTAAAAGTATTAGAGGCACGAAGTGAAGTTTTAAGAATGACCTCTAGGTATAGTCCACGTGAGGATTCTATCGGTTTAATTACAGCCAGATGGCGCAATAAAAGGGATTTGCCGTTAACATATCCTGCTAAAATAAGATCTGTAGAACTTATGAAAGAAAAAGGAATAATAAGGGTTCCAGAACATAGAGTTTTAAGACCAGAAGACAGCATGGATACTGCTTTGGGATATTATGGGGAATTATCGGCGGGGGGGAGGGCAGTCATTGTAAGATCTGCACATCGTTTTGAGGGAAACAGCATATACCCTTTTGCAGGGCATTTTGATTCTGTGCAAGGTGTAACTAACCAGGGAGAGTTTGCAGAAGCTGTAAAACATGTTAGAGATACAGAAACATCTTTTAGTTATAAGGGCAGAAGTTATTGCTTGGCTCATGGATTTAAGGAGCCTTCTAGAAAAGATATGTATATACTTCTGATGGTTGATACAATGGCAAAGTATGAAGGAAGCATGCTTGAGCATCCCAATCATGAAGGGGTGTTTATTTTTGAAATTCATACAAGAAAATATAAGGATTCTCACGAAGAACCTGTAACCTCTTATTTTTTATATGATGCTAATAAGGACAAAATAATCCCTGATATTGGGAACTGCAATGTACCTTTTCAAGAGCATAAATGTTTAAGCCTTGTGAGGGAGTTAGTAACAGATTACAGAAAAATGACTGATGGAACAGAGTACAGCCCTGGCGATTCACATAGGATGGAGTTTGGATGTAATGATGATCTTATCCCTAGCCAATACCAGTTTACAAGATTCAGAAAAAAGGTAAACGCAGGGTCATTTGACGTAGAAGACGCAAGACCTTATAGGTGTATTGGAAAAACTCCTCCAGAAGGGATTGAATTGGTGGTTTTGGATGAGTCCAGTTTTTTACGCACCGCTGCTTTAGCCAATGAAATTTTACAGGAGGGAAAATTACCCTGCATTGTGCTAAAAAATAATGTTGATCCCAACACAGCCACTTTCTGGGAACGCACCGGATTGGTGATAAGCGGCAAGGATTTTGCTGTGCTAAGCCACGATTATTTTAATCCTTTTTATGTTGCTGATAATGTTCTTATGCTTGAAAGAGGTGAACTTGAAGAGTTAAAAATAGAGGGGGGAATGGTCTTAAGATACACCAGCAATGGAATTAATTGGAGATTAGATAAGGTTACTGACTATGAGCCAATAATGAGAAGGGTTGACTCAATTCTAAACCAATAAATATTTATCATAAACTATTTAAACTGAATAAAATTAATCATAATAAAATGAACATTAGTGTGATAGGGGCTGGAGGATGGGGAACTACTTTAGCTAATTTACTAGCTGAAAAGGGCTATAAAGTTAAGATATGGGCTTTTGAAAAAGAAGTAGTTGAAGAGATAAATAATAAAAGGGAGAATTCAGGATTTTTGAAGGGAGTAAAACTTTCATCAAATATAGAAGCTACAAATGATCTGAAAGAAGCTGTTTCTGATAAGGATATGATAATAACTGCTATACCTTCTTCTTTTTTGAGGAATGTTGCAAAAGAGATTTCAAAATACATAAGTGCTAATACAATCATTGTTTCTGTAACAAAAGGATTAGAGGATAATACATTCAAGAGAATGTCACAGATAATCGGAGAAGAGATACCTAAGGTAAAGGTAGTTGCTTTATCTGGACCGAATCATGCAGAAGAGGTTGCAAGAAAAGTACCTAGTGCTACTGTGATAGCTTCTAAGCATCTAGATATATTGCCTAAAGTGAAAGAGGTCCTACAAACAGAATATTTTAAGGTTTATCCTCATGATGATGTTGCAGGCATAGAGATATGCGGGGCGATAAAGAACATCACAGCTATAGCTGTAGGTGTTTGTGATGCTCTGAAATTAGGAGATAACACAAAAGCTTCTATAATCACATTAGGCTTAACTGAGATGAGCAGAGTGGGAAGGTTTTTTGGAGCAAAGAGGGCTACTTTTTATGGGTTAGCTGGTGTAGGTGATCTAGTTGCGACGTGCACTTCAAAACATTCTAGGAATAGGTTTGTTGGGGAGAGATTAGCAGAGGGAAAGAGCTTTGAAGAGATAAGAAAAGAGATGCATGGCATGGTAGCTGAAGGCATAAAGACATCTAAGGCAGTGCATGATCTGGCTTTAAGGAATAATATAGATTTACCTCTAACAAATCAGGTTTACAAAGTGTTGTATGAAGAAAAAGAATTAAAAAAAGCAATAAAAGATCTGACGGCCTTGATCTAGCTATTCTTCGGTAAAATCTTCTACTGTTCCTTTAAAATCACTATCGTTTGCAATAACTCCTCTTTTCTTAAGGTATTCTTTTGCAAGTATAAAGAAAAACAAGCCTAGACTTTTCTTTCCTTTGTTATTGCATGGAACAACTAAATCAATATTATTAGACTGGTTGTTAGTATCGCATAATGCAATTACTGGAATACCAATCTTGTTAGCGTCTAATATTGCGTTCCTGTCTGGCCATGAGTCTGTCACTAAAATAATCTTAGCTTCATAGTATATCTCTAATGAAGGGTTTGTAAGCATTCCTGGCGGGTATCTTCCAGGGATTATCTTTGCTCCTGTTGCTTTTCCAAATGCCTTTAGCGCTTTCCATCCATTTTCTCTTCTGCTTACAATCAGAATATCTTCTGGAGCGTATTGTGATAAGAAACTAGCAGCAACTCTGATCCTTTCATCTATTCTCTGAAGGTTTAGGATGCTTAATCTGTCTGATCTTGTCTTGTAGATGAAATGTTCCATATATTTTGTCTTAAATTTATTGCCTATGTGTATGCCTGATTTTAGGTATACATCCTGCGCAACTAAAAACTGATTTGTTTCTGCCATGTTATACTTCCTCCTATTGATTTATCGGTTATAATTACCCATGTCTGCTTTTTTTATAACCTCAAGCAGCTATACTATCAACCTATAGCCAGGCTGAAAGCGTCGGTAATATACTTGAGAAGTATAGAGGTGTTTAAAAATGTTTAGGTTTTTAGAAGTAGTTCCGACTATCAAATGTGAAACACAATTGAGAAATGGTATTAATGCTAGACAACCTTTAGCGCATAAAAATCATAAATCAGAATATGAATAAAATAGAAGAAACAAATAATTAGAACTACTCTAAAGTGGAAATGTATTTAAATCAGTATCAATTTCTCTTACGAATGCAAGGAAGATGTGTATCCCTGTTTAGTGGTGGTCCTGGTGAGCTAATCAATTTAGATAGAATTCTTGAAGTTGAAAGATGGATTGCAAGAGATTTTCCAAGAGTGAATCTTGTAAGAGAGTATAACTTTGTAAGAAGAGATAGTAATGAACCATCTGAGCCAGTAATTTATTCATGCAAATTAGTTTATTCTCCTGTTGATGGTTCAGTGACAGCTGAAATACAATTTCCGATTGCAGCGCGTAATCCAACAATGTCTAGGGATGAAGTCATCGCTCAATGCGAAGAGATACCTCTGCTGTTGCAGGATGTTCTTGGTGTAAGTTTACAAGAACCAGGCAAGCTTGATGAATTAATAAGAACAAGCAGGGATAAATATACTGTGATGGAGGAGACAGCAGCAGAACAGGCAGAATCTGCTGAAGCTGCATTGAATGTGCATTTATCTGCCCTCATAGATAATCTTAAGGGTTTAGGGGAGTGCCGGGGAATGCTATACAATCCCTTAAAGTTGATGGGATGGTTTGATGAAAGTTACAAAGGTCCCTGGAATGATAGTTTGGGAGCACTTACAATACAACACTCTATTGAAAATGGCTTGATTTTGCCAGCCACTTTTTTCTACACAGAAGTACCTTTCGAAGCTATGCTACCTTCTAGTTCAGGAAATCTCATGGTCTTTGGTAATTATTTTATGGTGGATAATCGACACTCCAGAGACTTTCAAAATCGATATCTTAAGGTAAGAATACAGTTTACTAGTAATCCACCTGTTAGTATTGCTGCTTCTCTTGCTGCCCATCGGAGTAAGGGATTTTTTCCACAGTCTGTATACTGGTTATTACCTTATACAAATACTTTGGAACCACGATCTGAGACATCGTGTTTGGTAGATGCTGGAGTTAGTCATGGTAATGTACATGATACAATAGAGATAAGTGTTCGGGATACACAAAAAGAACTATGGGAAAGATTGACTCACATTTTCCAGAAAGTTTACAGTATGGAAATGAAACAACATTACAATCCATGAGGCATATAAAAAGTGAGCAGACGATGCTATTAGGGGAAGTGAAGTCGAGATAATCTCTTTGATATTAGATATCTTAGACCATAAGGATTATGATAAAAAGTTTAAATATAAGGGAATCTAAACTGATTTGAATATTTCTACATCTTCATAAACTGGGCCTTCTTGGGTTAGTGTGCTTTTTACAAGCCTGAAGTTATCTACTGTTATTGTTTTTGGCTCTATCTTGATATCTTTTAAGTTTTTATTTAACCCTGATTTGTCTTTTACGAACTTTACTCTTGCCAATGTTATATGCGGATGGAAATCAAAGTCTTTTTTGAAATTAAATTCTTTTAATTCGTTTTCAATATTGTTTTGAAGCTCTTTTACCTGCTCATCTGGTTTTACTCCTAACCATATGACTTTTATAAATTCTTCATATGGGAAAACTCCTATGCTGCTTGTGGTTAATTGAAACTGATTGAACTTTACTGAGCTCAGCTTTTGCTTTATCAGGTCAACTTTATCATCTCCTATCTCTCCTAAAAATTTTAAGGTTAAATGAAAGGCTGAAGAGGGGTTGAGTTTTGCTAGTGAAGTGTCTATTTTTGACTGTATTTCTGATAGATTGGCTTTAATTTCATCGAAATCAATAGCTATGAACAGTCTCATTATAAGAAATTATAGGCTAAGCTATATAAAATTTATTAAAAAAGAAAAAAATAATGAAGAACTTATTGAGGATCTTCACCAAAGTTTTCTGTATCCTGAGGCAATTCTTCCTCAGCAGAATCAGATCCTGAATCGTTAGATTGAGATTCGCCTGATGGAGCACTACCTTCTCCTACTATCTCAGCAAATCCTACTCTTCTAAGGACACGTGTTACTTTTATTTTAACTTCGTCTCCTTCTTTTGCGTTGGGTATAAACAAGACGAAACCGTCTTTCTTTGCTATACCATCTCCTTTTTCTCCTACTGCTTCAATCTTTACTTCGAACTCATCCCCTACTTTAACTGGGGCTGCAAATCCTCTTGGCCTAAAATCTCTTTCCATATTTATTTCACCTATCTATCTATTTTTGTGCTTGCACACTATCTTACACTTTTGGTGTAATAGTGCTTAAGAATAGATATTTGTATTTAAATGTAGTGGTTTTAGAATAATTTCTCCCAATCATAGATACTAGTGTGGTTTATATCTAATAATTTAGCTATTTCTCTGTGTTTCATGCCTTGTTTCAAAAGGCCCATAGCTTTGTGTTTAGTTTCTATAGAATGTTTCTTTAACCCTTTTCTCTTGTAATTATCCAATCCTTGTTCAAGAATCTTCTTTTTTCTTTGGATAATGAAATTAATTTTTTCTTTAAATTTAAGTAATGAAGGATAATCACTGGTAGTTAGTATGCTAACTCCGTTCTTCCTTATACTGAATGACGATTTGATTCCAAATGCATTACTCAACATGCATTTTATATCTCTTAATCCATCGGCATTTCCTGAACATAGGATTATCTCAGTATTCCTTTTTCTAGCTCTGACAGATCCTTCTGAATCAGAAAATCCACAGATAAAATAAGATTGAATCTCTTTAGGCGCTTCAATAATTTGTTTTGGAACTCGCCAATCTTTCGTCCTGAATGTTTTTGAATATCTATTTAAATCTGCTACAATTAGTTTTGATACTTGCATAACTATATATCTTGGTTTTGGATTTTTGCAAAACTTGTTTGGTTTTATAATCCTCTTTTTTAAAGAACATTTTACATCATAAACCTTTTCTAAGCAATATTGGAAATAATCTGCAAAATCTTTATCAGAAACACCTAAACCAATCCTGTATCCTGTTGAGATGTAACCATCGCCGCAAAGAGTTCCTAAGATATACACTTTTTCTTTTGTCAATTCTTTTGAACTCGCTGGAATCTGTTTTATTATTCTTTGATCAAATGGTTTTTTATTTCCATATAACCATCCACCAATTGTTCCAGCTGACAATATTATCCCTTTTCTGTCTAAGCATTCTTTGATTTTATCTGCTCCCAAACCAGACTCCTTTCTTAGATTCATCACTAAGTTATAAGTTTCAAGCGAATTAAGCGTATATCTCTTATTTTTATTTATTGGATTCATTTAAAATCACTAGCTCTTCTTAGTTGAAACTATATAAATGATTTTTAGAAAAGTGAAAATCATAATTTGATAGTTGAAA
>JAHJAV010000128.1 GCA_018813685.1 Nanobdellota archaeon
CATAATATATATTATAAAATCTATTTTCTTCTTTTAATCATCATATTTTTAAAGAATAATACATTCTTCTAAGATTAAAGATGAATCGATTTCAGTCTTTGATTGAGATGCCTGTAAAGGGGCATTATAGCAACTTACCAGGGAAATCACACTGGCATGTTATTATGGTAGGTGTGCAGCCAGAATCAATCATAGGACATTCTACAGCAGGTTTTGATCCTACCTCATCAGAATATGATATCTATCTAGCTCATAGGAGCATAACAGAAGGAGCTTATATAAGATCTGCTTCATTTGAGCAGATTGCTGCATTTCTTCTTTTTGCAAAAAGCCACCCTAATGAAATTTGCAGGCTGCATAAAGAACACAAATCACAAGACCCCTCTCAGGGAACATTGACCATGGATGAGATTGTATCTCAACACGATATCCATCTTAGTCATTTCCTTCTAAATCCGCCATTATCTGCTAACTTTCCAATAGCACCTTCACTAGAGCCGTTTATCTTTCCTACCTACGTTTCTGATGAACACGAGTACAGCCAGCTTCAGCTTCATAGGAGGGAAATCCCTCTTCAACATCTTGTCGAAGCATTAAAAGGAAAAGCCATACTGAGTTCAGGTTATGCAGACTTAGAATACCTGGCTGCCCTAGACAAGGTGATTGGTGAACTTAGTAATGGATTACCTAATTTAATTGTTCCATTTGAAGTAGGTAGGCGTAAAAGAGTTATTGATTTATTAAGGAGAGAATTAGAGATTGAAAAAAGAAAGCCAACAAATGTAGTTGAAGAATTTACAATGAAAAATGCCTCATTAATGCGATTAGTTTACCCCATACATGGGAGTTCTAACTTTGACCCTGTCCATTACTGCCCTGGTGGGCATTCTGGGAGAAGAGAAGTAGATGATAATCATCACTATTGGGGATGGATGCCTGGATTTAATGGGTCTTATGTCCGTCTCGTTTATGTTGCAGATGCAACCCCTTCAGGAATCATTCTTCCAACTAGAAAAGATCAGCCAAAGGAATTTATGAATATCCCTGGCCTAGTCTGTCCGCTTCACGCAAAGCCAATAAGGTTTGAAGATGGATTTTACATAGCAGAAGTTCCAATCTCTAACCCTAACGGAATTCATCTCAGGCCATCAACTTACATCTATAAATGCGCTGAGCTCTTTAGGCATTATGCTAAGGACTATGGTTCTGAAGGTAAATTATTTATTGGTGTCCAGAAAGAATCTGGATTAGTTGAAATTGAAGCTAAAGATATATTGGCAGTACAAAGTTTAGGTGCCAAATATGGAGATATTTTAATGGTAAGGTTCGAAGCATTCGGTAATCATAAAAACCCTCTTTCAGATTTCAGGAGAATCCATCTTCGCAGAGTCCATAGGGGCATTTATGAATCAGCTACTAGTCTCCCAGAAAGCATAGATGGAAAAAATCCTTAATTCAACCCACTGGATCAAAATGCACAAAAACCCTATCTACTTCTTCCAGCGCCTCTATCTTGTCTTGAACTTCTTTGCCTATCTCATGCGCCTTGTCTATTCTTAATTTCTTATCAACTTCAATATGGACCTCAACCTGCAGCAATACTCCAACATAATGCGCCCTTACATCATTTATCCCTTTCACAAACTTAACACTTTTTGCAATCTGTTTTATCTTTTGCATAAGTTCACGGCTAGGTGCTTCACCAATTAGATATTTTACATTTACTATCCCTATCCTATATCCTGCATAGATAATCCATGCGCCAATAACCAAAGCAACAATAGGATCCAAAATCACATAACCAAAATAAGCTCCCCCGACTCCAATAAGTGCGGCAGAAGATATCAGCACATCATTCCTATGGTCAGTTGCGCTTGCAATCAAAGCAGTGCTGTTATTCTTCTTTCCAACATTTCTCACATAAAAATACATAAAAGACTTAAGCACAAGAGTAAATCCCATAACTAGCATAGGTGCAATTCCTTTAATGATAACTTCCCCCTGCATAAGCCTGCTAAAAGCAGCTTTTATGACCTCAAATCCCACAATTCCAGTAAATATGGCAACTATCAATCCAGCTATCGGCTCAGCCCTGTAATGCCCAAAAGGATGGTCATGATCAGCCTTTTTCGATGACATCTTCACACTGATAAAAACAATAACAGAGGCGATTATATCTGTAAATGAATTTATAGAATCTGAAATGACAGCTATGCTGTTATAGATTAACCCCACAGTTATTTTAAGTATAAAAAGGATTATATTCCCGATTATCCCTAAAAATGTAGCCTTCTTAACCGAACTCTTCATTTAAACAGCCCCATTATACCATTCCCTGCACTTCTAAAAAATATAACGATCCTTTGGAAAACATTCACATCAACTAACTTGATTATAAACTCTTTATCCGATTCATAAACCTTTCCATTCTTATCCTTATACTCTACTAACACCTTAAAATTATTCTCCCCTGCATTAAGCTCGCTTCCATACATCTTTAGTATAAACTTCCTGTTTTCACTAAGCTGGTTAAGCTCCCACTCCTTATTCACAGGCTCTACTCTTATACTGACATTATAGGGTGAAAACTTTGATTTCTTGCTCAATACAAAAGATATTTCATATTCATCTTTATACTTGACTTCAGCAGGATGCTCAACCTTGCTAATATCCAGAGCAGGATTATCATAAACAGTTATATCCACAAATGAAGATTTGCTCACAACCTCGTTCTCAGCTTTGACAGTAATCTCCTGAGCTCCGGCAACTAAAGGCTTAAACTCAAACCCCACATTATCTTCTTGATTTATCCCCAGTTCAATTGCCTTGCAATCATCAGCTAAACATACATTTAAACCATCTAAATAAACATTGCCTGTATTCTTAATATTGCACTCAACTGCTGAACTCTCGTATTCATAAATCTCTGTCTTTTCTGACATGCAATTTAATTCAACACTTCCAGAATATTCTTTCTCCTCTTCATTTTCTTTTAATATACCCCTCATACTTTCCAGATTAAACATCTTTCCTCCCTCAGAAACCTCTAACTTAACTTCAGAGCTGATATTATTGGATGAGCTCACAACAAATGGAAAAGTATAAAGGTAGCCAGTTTCAAGATTATCACTTATCTTTATTATCCAATCAGCCTTTTTTTCCTCTCCGGGATTAAGCAAAATATTTTTCTCTTCATCACCTATAATTTCAATCTCCTTTGATTTTGAAATCCTTAGGTTTACAGCTGCATAATAATCATTTAGATTCTTGACTGTAGCTTCTATAAGATCATAGCTCCCAAATCCAACATTCTGTTTAGCAGCCATTAAATCAATTGAGATATCATCTTCTATCTTTTCACCATAGCTTTTTACTTCTGCATTGATCTCTAGTTGAGATGCCTTTACTTCAACAGCTTGCCCTAACCACTGGAATCTTGTAGAAGCATCGCTTCCATCTACACTTTCTTTTAATTTTATATGACCTGCATCTATAAATCCAAACTCACCATAAGTTACATCAAACGGAACCCATCCATATCCTGGAAAATAAACCTCTGCCCATCCATGCGGCCCAAAACCTTCTTCAAATTCTTTTGCATTAGTATAAGCAACACCAGAAATAAACTTTGCAGGTATTCCTAGGGCCCTATTCATAGCGATAAACAGATTAGTCAATTCATCACACACTCCTTCTTTGTTTGTAAGGACCCATGAAGCCTTTTGATTTACACTTTCTGTCAAGGTGCTAAGGTCATATTTAACATTCTTTTTAGTCCAGTCTGCTAACTTAAACACCACAACATACATATCATCTTCTCCTGCAGCAAGCTCAGAAGCCTTTTTTATTATTTCATTATTATCAGAATCAACAGTCTTTGAAGGAAGAGTATATCCTTTAACTTCATCAGGCAACTCGTTTAAAGGAAACCCTATCTTATTCTTCACACCCATTACCTTATTATAGCTCCTTACATTACTTTCTACACTAAAACTTAATTCTTTCTCACTTGGCTTGTCCCATCTGAATATAGCATATCCGTTTTCAATATTTGCAGTAGGCACTGTATTTATATAAAGAACCTCTTCCTGAAACCCATCTTGTGGAACAAAAGACAAGTTTGTAATAACATAATCCACCCTATATCTTGAGCCAGTTGATATAAGATTTATTTTTCCATCTACATTGAGGGCAGTGTCTATATATTTGCTGTTAAATATCCAATCTTGTGCAGAAATAACTGGGATGATCAACAAAAATATAAAAAACAATATTCTCTTTTTCATATTTTAATATAATCAGCTTATTAGTTTATAAGCTTTTTTACGAAATGATTAAAAAACGCCGCGGCTGAGATTTGAACTCAGATATCCTTTCGGAAACAGGATTAGCAATCCTGCGCAGTACCAGGTTGTGCCACCGCGGCATATACTTAATTTTTAGTATTTTTACCCCTTATTTAAACTTTTGGAAATTTAATAGAATTTTCAAACGGTTTAGAAATTCCATTTCTAAAACTTTTTGAAATGGGTAATACCTTAGGCATATCAACCCTCTCTGATTTCTGAGCATGCTCGGAAAATCATCGATTTTTCGACATCTTTATAAATCATATCCATTTTCTTCTAAAACATAGCGGGGTAGGGCAGTCAGGAGACACTAAAAAGTGCCTGTATGCCCGATGAGATTGCTCCTTCGAAGAAGCAATCGCGGAAGGCTCATACGGCTCATCTAATGCCTTAGACACCCATTTTAGCATAAAGCTAAGGGTACAGGTCGGTGGTTCAAAGTCCGTAAAAGGATGGAAGTCCACCCTCCGCTATATTTTTCTTTAATTTTTTGTTTTCATTCAATATTTGGCATCACCTTTAAATATTGGTTCAACTACTAAATTATGATTTTCGTTAATAACCAAAATCATTTATGTAGTTTCAGTGTCTTAAAAAACGGTGATTTAAAATGTCTAAAAAATCAAAGATTTTTAAGAACTTAGGAAATTCAAAGAATTTTCAAAGTAATTCAATAAAAATTAAAAACAAAAGGAAGTTAGCAGAATTTATAGGCATTCTTTTAGGTGATGGTTCTCTCTGTCTAAAAGATGGGATAGTTAATACTAATAATCGTTTAAAAATTACCTTAAATAAAACAGATGATGCCCCATATATACTTTATATCAAAAATTTGATTAAGGATTTATTAGGGATAGAACCCATAGTTAAGCCTAGACAATACGAGAAAAATACTGTAGACGTATTCATTTTCAATAAAAATATAATCCTCTTCCTTATCGATGAAATAGGATTAAAATTATCTCCTAAATGGGGCAGGGCAATTATCCCTAAAGAGTTTTTATCCAGAAATTTGGGATTATATGTTCTTAGAGGTTATTTCGATACAGATGGGGCACTTGTTACTACAAATAATAATGGAACTATCTACCCTAGATTGGAAATGAAAATATGCCCCTCTCCAATGCAAAATCAATTCATTACTTTATTGAATCAATATTGTTTTAATTTTGGCGTCTACAAGATAGGAAAAGGTAAAGTTAGGATTCAGTTAAATGGGAAGAATGAACTTAAGAAATGGATAAAATTAGTAGGCTTTAGTAATAAAAAACACATTAGTAAGATTAAAAGATTTCTTTAAATTGGATTATAAATATTCCTCTTTAAACAACCTTCAGCTTATGCTCAATCTCCCTTTCTATATTCTTAAATACTTTATGCAATGTGCGCATAAGATCCCAATCACTTTCCTGCGCCTCAAACATCTTAGAAGGTGCATTTACCTTTACCCTAATATCTGACTTTTTCCTTGTTCCGCCTTTGCTGTGCTGCTTGACATGAAGTACTATAGAAACATCATCTTTGAAATGCACTTGTATCTTGCTGCGATACTCTTCAGATATAGTTGCAATTATGCTCTTTTCTTCTTCCTCTTTTATCTCGTCTATTCCGATTATTTGTATTGGCTGCATAAAAATGATGAGGTAATACTTATTTATATAGTTTGTGCATTAAAAATTATTAATATCCAAACCAATTAAAAAAGTTTAAAAACAGAGCAGTCTATCGATGAAATATGTCTTTAGTCTGTGGTATTGATGAAGCAGGAAGAGGCCCTGTTATAGGCCCAATGGTAATGGCAGGAGTTCTAGTAGATGATAAAGACATCCCTAAATTAAAATCATTAGGTGTAAAAGATTCTAAGCTATTAACACCCAAACAAAGAGAAGATTTATTTCCAAAAATAATCAAATTAGTTAAATCTTATAAGATTATAATAATTCCTCCAAAGGAAATAGATGATGTTTTGGAATCAGAAGACTTAAACCTAAACTGGTTAGAGGCAATTAAATCAGCAGAGATAATTAATAGTCTAAAACCTAACAAATCAATCGTAGATTGCCCAAGCAGCAACATTCAAGCTTATAAATCTTACTTGCTTAATCTTCTTAAGATCAAAACTGAGCTGGTTGTAGAGCACAAAGCAGATGTAAACTATCCAGAAGCATCTGCAGCTTCAATCCTGGCAAAAGTAACTCGAGACAGAGAAATGGAAAAAATCCAGAAAAAATACGGCAACTGCGGTCCAGGATACCCAGCAAACGAAACAACCCAGAAATTCCTAAAAGAAAACTGGGAAAAACACCCTGAAATATTCAGGCAAAGCTGGATATCTTATAAAAACCACAAAAACTCCAAATTTCAGAAAACAATGGAAGATTTTGGCACATTTCTTAAAAAATAGCCCTAAACCCGTCTCTATTTCTTCCAGATTGAATGCTTTGATAAACCTCAACCCCCATTTTTAATTTTCGATTTAAGGCACTTTTTGTCGTCAGTAAGGGTTTAAATCAAAAAACCCATAAACTTCTGTTAAATCGCCTGTATTTAAGTTTGATATCATTTTGTCGAC
>JAHJAV010000015.1 GCA_018813685.1 Nanobdellota archaeon
AAAATGGCATAGGAAAAAATTGTTTATTTTTTCTGTTTGTCATTTTAGCCCCTTTATAATCTTTTCAACCTGCTTTTTAGTATTGCTCAGGCTTCCTGAATTGTCTACAACTATATCTGCGTATTTAAGCTTTTCTTTTTGAGGCAACTGCGAGCTTATTATGTTTTTTATTTCCTGTTTTGTATATTTATTCTTAGCCAATGCCCTTTTCATCTGCTCTTTTTTGCTTATTTTAACTGCAACCAGCTTGTCAAATAAATCAAGGCAGCCTGCCTCTATAATCAGGGCTCCATCAACTATTATTTTTTTATTTTTATTCCTGCATATGGCTGACTTTATCTCGCTTATTATGGCAGGATGGATTATTTTGTTCAGTTTGGCCAGCTCTTTTGGTTTGTTGAAGACTATGTTTTTTAGCTTTTTTCTGTCTATCTGGCTGTTTGTTAGTATTGATTTTCCAAATTCATTTATTACTCTGCCTTTTACTGGCTCTTTGTTTAATATGGCATGGCCTATTTCGTCTGCATTGACATGCAGATAGCCATGCTCAGCAAAAAGCCTTGCTGCTGCTGTTTTTCCAGAACCAAAAACACCTGTTATGCCTATTATCATAACACTCTAGAAACAGCCTGCTTATTTAAAACTTATGTTTGAAACACCTTCCCAAAAACATACTCCTTTATCTCTTTTGGCCAGCTCTTTTCAATCTCTTTCTTATACTTATGAACAGCATCGATAAAAGTCTGCGAAAAATCTTTTCCCCCATCTATTTCATCAATCATCTCTTCTTTTGCAAAACTTGGGACTCTCTTAAGATTAAGTGCCTGAAGCTTTAATTTTTCCTTTTCTTCTTGTTTTTATTTGTATTTTACAATCCCTAGTAGAGTATGTGCATAGCATCTTCAAAATTCTTGACGGAAGCGGTAAAGGAGCTGCGTTCCCGTAGTCTCGGAAATCAGAGATTTCTGAGATCTCCAAAATGCATAGCATTTTCGAGAGGAGCAACCCCTCGCGACGCTCGTCGAGAATATTTAATCTATGGAATTTTGACATTAGGATGCTATGCACATACCTAGTAGACAAAAAAATTTATAAACTTACGCAAATTTGGGGAATATATGCCTATAACAGATTACATCTTACCTTGGAAAATACCTGGAACAATTAGGAGATCTGTTAGACATACTAAACATACTAAGCAATGGAAGGAAAAAAACCCTAAGTTAAAGGCATTAGAAGCGCAAATAGAAAGAGTTGATGCATTGGAGAACACCCAGCTTAGAGAGTTCGCTGGCCTAATAAGGGATTTAAGATCTTTTTTTGCTCAATCAGAACTTCGCACCGTGAAGTCTATCTGGGTTCAGGAAATAGGTCGGAAAATAAACCCTTATGAAGCGCAGATAATCCAGCTAGAGAAGAAGTTGGCAGTTGCGATAGAATCCTATTTTAGGAACAGAATCATCAAAGTTGAAGGAATGTTGGGAACATCTATGAACCCTAATCTTGAAGAAGAAGAAAAGTTTATAGGTTACATAAAACTCTTAATTCAAGAACTTAGAGAGTTTGTAGATGAATGGGGCTTAAGCAAGAAAACCTATTCGATAGAGTTTGGACTAAAAAAAAGAGAAGAGCAATTGGAGAGGGAGGTAAAAGAAATAAAAGAGCAATTGGAGAGGGAGGTAAAAGAAAGGGAGCTAGATGAAAATTTCAGGAAGTTTGAAACCAGTATAATGCAAATTCTGGGGGTAATGAAGCCTATTATAAATGATTATGAATCCAATTTTCTTAATGTTGATGGGGTAAATAAGGGGTGGTTTGGTCAAATGCCTGGCGTTCCTGATTCATGGGGGTGGGATAGATGCAAAGAGTGGGCGAGGGTATTGTTGATAGATGATAGCGAAGAAAAAGGAACAAATGGTCTTGGTAATCTATTCATTCTTGAAGCTTTGCGCAAAGTTCCTGATGCTGATTATTTAAAAAGAGCAAAAGCATGTTTAAAAGGGGCGGCTGATCTTGCATTACAACTTGAGATTATTACTAATGACGAAAGGAAAGAACTAGGAATTTTTAAAGGGGATTGGTATTTTTTTACACTCAGATACGGCATAAGATCGAGTCTGAAGGGGAACGAATTCAGAATCCAAGAAGAGATGAATAGGTTAGCTTTAAAACTTGATAAACAATTTGAAACAATACATAAAATAATCCGAGACATTGAATATAGGCAAGAATTAAAGAAAAGGAAAGAAGCAGGATATATGGATTTATTGGTATCGCATATGACCTCCATAGAGGTTAACCAGAAAGTTGAAGATGAATATGATAAAACTAAGGAGGTGCATGTATTCCCTTTTAGAAAAATTATTGAGGATGGGGCTATTTCTTCTGGGCTTGCCTTAAGCCAGAGCAAAAAAGAATGGACTCCAGGCAGCGCCGGAGGAAAGACTGAGGACTTAAGAGAGGTGTGTGTTTCATCAGGAATAGAGGTTCAGTATGGCTATTGCGGCTTTATTTTTCCGCTTACTGTTCTGCTTTCAGACCACTATTTTTATGAGATGGAATCTTCACAGGGGGGTTCTGGACACGGCGGCATGAGACATTATAACGAGTTTCATATCTTTAGTAAGCCAGACATTAGCAGAGGCGCGCAACTGGATATAAACAGGAGTATTTGCGTTGCTCCTAGAAATGTAAATGTTGCCTTTAAAGAGGGAGGTAATGAATATACCAAAACAATGCCAGATTATGTGCGCTACTTATTATACAGGATGTCAAGGGACCCAAGTTCGTGGTTTTATGGTAAAAGCCCTGATGATTGGATAAAAAAACACTGTATCTTTTATGATGAATACCAGGCAATGATGATAATGAACAGAATCAGACAAAAGACAAGGCTTATGGGAAGATTTTTCAGGCATTTGGCATTGAAAAGGGGTCTTGAAGTATGCTCTCCTATCAAAGGCGAGATTGAAATGGTTGCTTTTCCAGCATTTAGAAAGATAATGTGGGGGGAAAACAAAACAGAAATAGACGTCTATGCCATGAGCTTGTTTGAATGGGATACACATGGTATAGGGCCACAAGTTCCAAAGATAGAACCTTTATTGGATGCAGAAGCTAAGGCTCTTTCCAAAATGACAGTAAGCCAATTGAAGGCTATGGCAAAAGAGAGAGGCATTGAAGGAGTTAGCGGGCTTAAAAAACAGGAACTCATCATGTTTATTTTGGAACATTCTGCAAAAGGAATGCTAAGCACGCAAACAGATTCAAAGACGATATTACTAGATAACCTTAAAGAGATAAATCAAGTTGATAAGAGAAGCCCTGGTGCAGCGCAGATAGTTAAGATGGAAGGCTATGGCAAGATTTGGTATATGAAAGAAGAACATCAATATCAGGCCAATGTAGTTATCATATCTTCAAATTTATATAGGGCGCTTGGTTATAAAGTTCCAGAAATAAAGGTAGTAGCAGAAAGAATAGGGTCTCCAGCTAGGTTCGTAGCAATTGAAGAAGTAAAGGATCTTCAACCACTCTCCTTAGACGTATTAGACGTATTAACTACGCAGCAGAGAAAGACACTAAAAAAGGAGTTTCTGGTTGCACTATGGCTAAAGGATTGGGATAGCGGCAGAAAGCACAATATTCATACAGATGGAACAGATATTGTCTATTTTGACTTTGGCGGTTCTCTTTATCATAGGGCAAAAGGAGATAGCGGCTTTAAAGATATGAATGGAACGATTCCCGAAGAAATATACATTCACACCAATATGATAGATTACGAAAAAAAATTTGTTTATCCCAGGCTGATAGGGAGTTTTGAAGACAGGTTTGATGAGGAAATTGTGAAGGAATTTAGGCCTAGAAATAAGATAGAAAAGGGATTAAAATCAGGTAATACCCTTAACACGCATGACCCAGATTTAATAGAATCTGCTAGGGAGATTGCTGCTTTAAAGCCAGCTGTAATCAAAAGAGCAGTGAATGAAGCTGGCTTTTGGACTGATGAATGCGAAAATTATTTAACTAGGGCTATCTTAAGAAGGCAGAAAGGAATAAGAATGTTGTTTAATCTTTAGGTGTATAAAAATGGCGTTGAAAGAAAGGGCTGCGAAAGAAAAGACGAAGTTTTCTGCCTTGCTATCTAATTTGCCAAAAGAGTTTCAAGTATTTGAGCGCGTAGAAGCCTTGCGGTTAAAAGGGAAGCATAGTGAAGCAGAATCCATTTTGCAAAGGAATAGACCTTGGTTAGATAGATTAAACAAGGCTGCAGAAACTCTAAAATTTGACGATAGGAGTATAAGAAGGCAGAAGATATATGATGGAGAGATGCAAACTTTAAGGTCACAATTAGAAAGTCATCTTAAAAAGACAAAGCCTTTTAATAAGTCAACTATTCAAGGTATCATCCCTTTAGAAGATAATGTTATTGTTAGTTTACTCCATTGGGGATTTACAAGAAAAGAGATTAGGCTGCTCTTAATGATTAAACATGGAGAAATTACATAACCTTCTTAAACACATATTCCTTTATCTCTTTTGGCCAGCTCTTTTCAATCTCTTTCTTATACTTATGAACAGCATCGATAAAAGTCTGCGAAAAATCTTTTCCCCCATCTATCTCATC
>JAHJAV010000016.1 GCA_018813685.1 Nanobdellota archaeon
ACATTTTCCACTATACCCGCATGTCCCAGAACAGCACTCAGCTGTAGAACTCCCTGGATTAGAGCATGAAGACCCATCTGACTTACAAGTACATGCTCCATTACTGCATCCTCCAGCACAGGTTTCAACATAAGTATCATCGGTCCACCACCACGTATTATACACGCAACTACCTGATCCTGAACACATATTATCATAATATTTCTTATGTTTTCTTCTAGTGCTGCCTGAACAATAGTATTCCCAACTGCCTTTACTATTATATTGGTTACAGTCCCATGTGCTTCCTGAACTATAATAACACCACCCCCATGAGCAATAGTAATTCCTGTATTCGCCAGTTTCACTATCCTTACAATAATTTCCGTCAGAATTACAATTACTATCAATTACACAAACCCCAGCATCAACCCTTTCAGAAAATCCACTAAGTAAAAATAATCCTATCAGGCATAATAATACGACCTTCTTTTTCAAATTCTTAACCCCAAAAATTTAACTAGAAAAACGTTATATGTATATTTAAACCTTTTGATATATTAATAACAAAATAAAGAAAAAATAAAAAATTTAACCGCAGCTACCTGCTGCTGGACCGCTGGATTCAGAAGCACCAGCTATTACATCACCACATATGCTTGGTTTATTCTCAAATCCGCAGCATATGAGGCCTTTCAATTTATTTGGATCCCACCTATAATCGCTCATGCTTAATTTTGCGCCGTTTAAAGCTAAGGATTCTGAACCACTGACTCCGAACTTAGCCATGACTGTCTTTTCTGCTTGCATTAGCTTAACTCCTTCTTCTTTTTGGCACGTTTCTATCTTATCAGAATCTGTTAACTCATCACTGCATTTCTTCCAGCATTCATCTACATCTCTGGAATTACAGTTCGAGTTTATGCAATCTAGGTAATTCCAATAGTTTTCCTCATCATACTCCCATACACATTTTTGCCTCATATCCTCATGTAGTTCTTGTACTCCATGCATTGAACATACATCTTCTTCACAATAGGTGCTTTCTTGACCGGTATACGTGCTTTTGTCATAGACAACGTATTGCGGTTCAAAATTGACCTTTGAGCCGATATCTTTGATTACTGGTTCAACTAGTTTCATCGCCTGTTGTCCATAAGGGCAGAAACTCATTACAAACATCTTAAATTCAGGTATCTCCTCTTTTGCCATTTTTTCACATGCACTCTTTTGAGCTACAACCAATGATTCTTCTGCTTTTGAACAAACAGCATCTTTCCCAGTAGCATCACACAATACCTGTGCCAATGTAGATTCATCTTGTATCCCATTTAAGCTTACAACTCCATCTTTGATAAGGACATAACCTGGAACCTCTACTGGCTGGAAATACTTCAATTTGCTGTAGCTTAATCCAGATTCCTCAACAAGCTCCTTAGCAGCAGGCTCAATCTGATCACAAGCTGTTGTGCACGCATCAGAATTTAAAAATATAAATCCATCGCTGCTTCCACTAGCACCCTTTCCCTTAAATCCGCCTGTAGCTATTGAAATCAGCAGCAAAACAGCTAAGACTCCGCTGGCAATCATCCACACATGTACTTTTTTTATCTTCATCTTTTCCTTGTGTTCATGATGTACTTTATGTTCATGATGCACATTATGCTCATGAGAACCTTCATCTTTCTTTTCTTCCATTTTTACACCCCGCTTTAAACACACTCATCAGCAAACGTTCTTAATTGAGATTCACTCATCGCCCCAGTTTGCTCTATTCCTGTTTTTGGGCAGATGAACTGCGGAACATAGCCGCCAACAATACCGCTTAAACAATCAGATATTAATTGTCTTGCCTCATTATTAGATCCTTCAGCCCAGTAAAATGAGTAACCTTCTCCTTCCAACTCCCTTACTATAGGCATCATTGTCTGGCAATGTGGGCAAGAAGTTGAATGAACAAAAACAACAGCATTCTCAGGAACTCCATACTTTCCAATGCATGTGCTGCTGTCAACAATAGCATTATTATCCACGCCTATAGTTTGTGTTGTAACAAGCTGTCCTGCTCCAATCTGGTCAGTGCCAGGAACAAGACTGTTCATATTGATAATGATTATTGCTAATATTAAAATGACAATAACAGAAATTAATGCCTTTATCTTATCTGATTTTTTCATAGTTAACTAGTAACTTAGGGCTTATTTATAAATATTATGCTTAAGTTTGAATCAATTAAAACAAAATCTTTATAAAAAGCCTTATTCTTTCAATTATCTAATGAATAAATTGACACTTCCTTTTTTATTTATGGTTCTTGTACTATTGGCAGGCATAGCCTCTGCTCAGGACACTAACTACAATGTCACAGCCTACTTTTTTTATGGTGATGGCTGCCCTCATTGCGCAGCAGAAGAACCTTTCTTGGCAGGATTACAGGAAAAATATCCCGAACTCACAGTATCTTCTTATGAAACATGGTACGACAAATCAAATGCTGATTTCTTTGTTTCTATGAGCTCTGCTTGCGGGACTAAAGTTGTTGGTGTCCCTACTATCTTTATAGGCCATAAGGCAGTAGTTGGTTTTGACAGTCCAGAAGTAAAAGGCAAAGAAATAGAAGATGAAATAAAAAAATGCATCGAGGCAGGATGTATAGATTTAAAGACCCATATTGGAGAAAACCTAACTTCATGCCCTTCAAAAGAAGAGCAAAGCATAATAACTCTACCTTTATTTGGCCAGATAGACACAACCAAAATCTCCCTCCCAATATTTACTATTATAATAGGACTTTTAGATGGATTCAACCCATGTTCTATGTGGACATTATTATTCCTATTAACTTTATTGGTCTCAACAGGCTCAAGAAAAAAGATGCTCTTGATAGGCGGATTATTCATATTTGTTTCTGCCCTGGGATATTTCCTTTTTATGACAGCCTGGCTTAATTTATTCTTATTCGTAGGATTTTTCTCGTTTGTAAGGATTTTAGTAGGTTCAGGCTCAATAATTGCCGGATTAATTAACATGAAAGAGCTTTTCTTCTTCAAAAAAGGTCCTTCGTTATCAATACCTGACAAACATAAAGTCAATATAATAAAGAAGATGAATAAGATAATTCACGAAGTGAGTATTTCATCAGTCATAATTGGAGTTTCAACTTTAGCGATTACTGTTAACTTTGTAGAGTTTCTTTGCACAGCAGGATTCCCTGCAATATTCACAAAGGTTTTAACATTAAACAACCTTCACCCTATTCAATATTACTCCTACATCTTATTGTATATAATAATGTACGAATTAGATGATTTGGTTGTCTTAGGATTAGCTTTATTCTTCTTCAGCAGAAAAACCCTGACAGAAAAACAAGGCAGATGGATGAAGTTCGCAGCCGGAATTATGATGCTTATACTGGGTATAATCCTAATACTAAAGCCTGAGTTGCTCATGTTTAGTTAACTCATAGAAAGAATTAAATATAACAACTTCCAATATTAATCAAAATGAAAATCAACAGCTTAAAAAAGAGTTTTTTGAATTCATCTTTCTATAAAGTAATCCATATCATTAAAAAAGACCCGCTGAACTATCTATATACCATAATCCTTGATTTTCTCTTCCTTGCTTTGATACTTTTTATAGGAAGATACACTGGCTCATTGATACCTCAGAATCCAGAGCAGCTGATGGCCCTTTTCAAGACACAATCAGCCCTTCTGCTTTTTGCGATCGTTTACCCCTTAGTATATTACTTAGTTATAATCCTTATTTATTCAGCCATAAAACTAACTATTTTAAATTTAATAAGATTAATCCATGAAAAAGGCAGTTTTTCCTTTAAGAATTTCTGGAAATTCTATTGGATGAATGTATTAGTATTCTTAATCTTCGTACTTGCTGGCCTTGTACTATTAGG
>JAHJAV010000001.1 GCA_018813685.1 Nanobdellota archaeon
AAAGATGGAGATGAGACTGATATAGATTGTGGAGGTTCTTGCAACCCATGTGAAGATTGGAAAAGCTGTATTATTTCTTCAGATTGCTATAGTAACCTCTGCGACCAATCTGCTTGTAAAACACCAGTATTGCTTATTCATGGTTATCTATCTAAACCAGCAACATTCAACACTCTTAACTCTCGTTTGGCAAATGACGGCTTCGTAGTTTACAATGATTTTGATTATGAGCGTATTACAAACAATCTGGCAAATGGAAACATTAAGTCATATTCACACTTATTAGAAGGTGAAATAAACAATATAAAATCAGAAACCGGCGCAGTTAAAGTTGATATTGTTGCCAATTCAATGGGTGGTTTAATCGCAAGGTGGTATTCTATATCCCATCTTGATACAATAAAGAATATAGTAATGTTAGGAACACCTAATCATGGTTCTCATATAGCTAACCAAGCTTGGATACTTAATTTGATAGGGTACTACCAGACTCAGTATTCTAAGGAAGAAGTTGACTTAATTCTATCTGGATGGTCAAGCATTGCAAGAACTCAGTTAGGTGTATGCAGTGATTTCTTAAAAATCTTAAATTATGGTTCAGATATCAGCTACAGTCTCTGTGAATCTTACGATGCTTTTGACCATTTAAATTATTATAGTAACCATAATCAAGATGAAATCATTAATGAAAGAGTAACCCATAGTGTTATTGCAGCGATAATCAATACTCGTGCATCAAACACCTGGCAGTGGGCCGTTTATAGGGATTATGGGGATGGAATTGTTAACATACATAGTGCTTGGCTAAACAAAGGCTCAAAAACAAAGGTGTTAAATCAAAATCACGGCGACCTTTTAGAGGATAGTGGCACTTATGGGGAAATAAAGAATACGCTAAAAAACAGTAATTATCATTCTTCTGAATTAGTTCAATCAATATCTGAACAATCTTTAAGTGAGGAACTCCCTCAAAACTTAACAGGACCAGAAAACATCCAGGAATTTCCAGAATTATTTGGGGAAATCGGTAATTATGAAACGAAAACATACAGCTATAATGTTAGTGAGGTTAATTTACTTGAGATAATTGCTACCTTATTTAGTGAAAATATGGGTGTTAATATTATATCTCCTTCTGGAATTGCAATAAACAAAAGTTCATGTAATAATGATTGTAACTTTTCAAAAGAAAATTCTGTCAACATATTTGATTTGTTGAATCCTGAGGATGGAACATGGCAGGTTGAAATCACTTATAATAATACAGGCTCTCATTATTACTCATTAATTTTATTGACGCAATCCAATTATTCTTTTTACCAGGTTCCAACAGAAACCAGCATACTTCCTGGAGATTCTGTTGCCCTAAAGATAAACTTCTCGCAAAATAATAATCATATAGCAGGTTCTTCAGTTCATGTTAGCATAAACAGCTCAGATTATCACTATGAATCTGCACTCTATGATGATGGCTTGCATGGAGATGGTTTAGCTAATGATGGGATATTTACTTTAAACTTTACACCCCCTTCTTTAGGGGATTATTATTTAGAGTTTATTGGTAGTTTTGAGCGAAATGGATTAACAATTAAGAATGCAATTTACTTCACAGTAACTGCCCGTACATTGGTTGATTTAACAGCTAATCAACTAACATTTAACAGCACGTACTTTTTTGAAGGAAATAATATGACTGCAATTGCAGAAATAGAGAATTTAGCAGGTTATACTGCTAAAAATGCTACAATCATGCTTTATTCAGATGATAGCCTTAACAATCTATTGGATAATATTACTATCGATTTTGATCCTTATGAGAAAAAGAATGTTTCTTTCCATTGGAGCAATTTAACTGAAGGAAGTTATAATCTTACAGTTATGATTTCGCCTTTTAATGAATTTATGGAAAGTAATTATTCTAATAATTTGCTTAAAAAGATTATACACATCTATACTCATGGAATCATTTTGAATGAATACTCTAACTTAAATTTAATTTTCAATTCTTTCGGGAGTAAGGTTGTATACATCAAAATACCTCAGAATAAGGCAATAAGTAAAGCACAATTTGATGTAGAATTAAAGGAGTCTCAAGGCACTCAATCTCTTACTATCAAGGCTAATGAGGAATCTCTAACTGCAATTAATGAATACTTAGATTCAAATGAGGATAATACTCAGAAATTTTCAATTCCTGATTATAAAGATATTCCGGAACTTAATCGTGAATTATTTGATGAAAGTAATACAGATACAATATATTATGAATTAAACATAAGTGATATCCAGGTTAATCAAAATAACAATTATTCAGAATTAAATATTGATGGTTTTTACTACACTCAGGATAATGGAAAACCTATACTTCCAATAAAATACTTTGAGATCCCCCTCCCTCCAGAAGCAGAAACATTTAACATTGAAGTGGTTAATCCAACATATTCGGAAATTGATTTAGGTAAAAAAATAAAACCATTTGTTCTAGACTACAATCTTTTTAGGGAGAACTCTTTTAAAGAAGATGAGGTTTATGGCACATATTATTCCACTCCAAACTTGGTAACTGTCAATTTTGGGTATAAGGGTGAACAAAAATATGCTTTATTGAAATATTATCCATTTGGTTATGATTCAGTTAAGGGCAAATTAAATGTTACAACTCATGCCAGTTTAAAACTTAGTTATGGTAATTTCCAATATCTTTCTAATACTGTGCAATCAGAATCAATAGAATCTACTACTGAATCAATTCCTGATGTTGAATGGAGTAAAACATTCGGAGGTACTGGTGATGACCTTGCTGATGATGTTCAGCAAACCAACGATGGGGGTTACATCATATCAGGTTATACTGGGTCTGGTGGTTTTTATGGTGCTTATCTAATAAAAACAGATCCAAATGGAAATATTGAATGGAGTAAAACATTCGGTGGTTATGATAGGGCTAAATCAGTCCAGCAAACAAATGATGATGGATATATTATAGCAGGTTATACTGATTCTTTCGGTGCGGGTAATTATGATGCTTATCTAATAAAAATAGATCCAAATGGAAATATTGAATGGAGTAAAACATTCGGAGGTACTGGTGATGACCTTGCTGATGATGTCCAGCAAACCAACGATGGGGGGTATATTTTATCCGGAGTTATTAATTATTATAATGTTTGGGGGGGGGATTCTTGGCTTATAAAAACAGATACTAACGGGAATGAGCAGTGGAACAAAACATTCGGAGGATCTAGTAAGGAAGAAGCTTATTCAGTCCAGCAAACAAACGATAGTGGATACATTCTAGGGGGGGATACATATTCTTTTGGAAACGGCGATTCTGATGGTTATCTTGTTAAAACAGATTCCAATGGAAATATGGAATGGAGCAAAACTTTTGGTATTAACAGGCCTGATAGGGGTTATTATGATGGTTTCAAATCAGTTCAGCAAACAAATGACCTGGGATATATTCTAGCAGGATATACTGAAAACACAGATGGTTCTGACTTTTATCTCGTCAAAACAGATATTAATGGAAATTTAGAATGGAACAAAACATTCAGTGCTCGTCTTTCTTGGGATGAAGCCAAATCAGTTTATCAAACAAATGATGATGGATATATTGTAGTAGGATTTGCGCACTCTTCTATTTCAGATAATTCTGATTTTTTTATTGTCAAAACAGGTCCAAATGGAAATTATAAATGGAGCAAAAAATTCGGGGGGTCTGGTGATGATTGGGCCAATTCAGCGCAACAGACTTCAGATGGAGGCTATATCCTAGCAGGGTATACTGACTCTTTCGGAGCAGGAAACAACGATGTTTATCTTGTAAAACTACTATCAAAATCAGCTTCCATCGACATTCTGAATGATGACAATATAGAATATGCTATTACCCTAAATCAAAAAATAACAGTAAACATGTCTAACTTATCCAATACTTACTACAATCAAGATTATGACGTTTTAGTCCCTATCCTAATTAGCTCAAACTCTGCCGGAATAGTTGAAATAACTAACATAGACCTAGAATTTAAAGAAACAAAGGATTATAATTATTTATTAAGAAGAGATTGGAACCTGATTTCATCACCGATAAAATCTGCTGATAATTCAATAGATTATATCTTCGACTTAATCGATTATTCTTCTATACTCTCCTTTAATAACGCTAATAACCATTGGCTTTTCTACAAAAACGAATCCTCAAACAACTTCAACACAATCGACATAACAAAAGCCTACTGGCTAAACTCCCCTCTAAACCAAACCCTAACAATAGAAGGCACAGAATTTACTTATCCAATAAACTTCTCCCTAAAAGAAGGCTGGAACCTAATTTCTTACCCATCATTAAACACAACCTTAATCAATGAATCCCTAAAAGAAGTAAACAACACATATGCTTCAATAATGGCCTACAAAGACAATAACTGGTTAATTTATTCCCCTCATAAACCAACTAATCTAAACACCCTAACAAACCTAACACCCTGGCAAGGCTATTGGATAAAAGTTCCTAGAGACATAAACTGGACATTTGACGGAACTAAGTTCTCTTAACATGCCTATTTTCAAAATACTCTTTAATATTCTCAGAAAACATCATTGCTAAAAACAGTTGATAGTATCAATTCACGAGTTTGGTTGGAATAAACCTTATAACTATTAGTTGCCCTGTTCTCCTTTATGGCTGGAGTATTACTCTTGGTTCTATGGGAAAAAGAGTAATAACTCTTAAAAAAATGCGGGGTTTTGGTTAAGAAAGAATACTATACAAATGGCAGTTTAAAGGAAACAGTTTATTATACTTCAGACGAATTCATAAGAGTTGTAAACGATTCTGGAACGTTTGATACTACTTACGTTAAGCAAGATGGAGTAAGGATAGCGGAATTAAGACCGGATAGTTCGAAATTATTTGTGCATCCAGAACCATTTACTCAGGTTTTTGTCAACTTTTTGGTTTTTGTTAAGGATTTTCTTCTAAGAATTGGCTTGCTGCTACTATTTTAGCGCTTTCAAACTCCTTTAAGACCAGCAAATCCTTATCCCCTGTAATGATATAGTCTATCTTCATATCTTTAGCAGGCTCCAATAATGTATCATCTTTAGCATCTCTGGATATACCCTCAAGTTTTGTTTTGGTCTTTATCACAGTGGAAATTCCAAAGAGGAGCAAATAGAATCTCTCTTTTTGCTCATCTGTAAAACCGAATTTTGGGTAATCCAAGACCCTAATAAATTCCTCCATCTGCTTTAACGATAATATTAATTCGTACTTTCCCCCAATAACTCTGCTTACTATCTCAAATGGTTTGCCTCCCCAGCCAAAGGCAGAAATTAATGTATTCGTATCAATAACTATCTTTTTCTTGCCCATTTAACTGCCTCTTTTACATCATCAGGAGTTACTTTTCTAGCACCAAATTGCTGTTGAATCTCTTTTGCTAGTGAATTAAACTCTACTTTTAGGTCGGGCATTTTAAGTTTTTTAAACAATACACCATCCTTTACCTGAAAAGGCACAAACCTATCAGATGGTTTGAATCCAGCATCTTCTCTTATGTCCTGGGGCACTACCAACTGCCCTTTTGATGACATTTTTACAATTTCAGCATCCATATAGCATCACCTAGTTCAACAGTTAAACAATTGAACTATATAAGCTTTCCGCTTTTTTGGTTGTTTATAAAGTGTTTGTTCATACTGACCATTTGGAAAGTACTAGTTTAATCACAAACTCTTCTGGAAATGTTGTGGATAATGTTAGTTATTCTCCATTTGGGTTAATAGTTGATGGGGAGAATGTTAGTAGGTATAGTTATACTGGAAGAATTTGATGATACTATAGACCAATATGATTTTGATAAAAGAGGCTATAAATCAGAATGGGCAAAATTTACTCAAGGTGACCCAATAATACAAGACCCCCATAATACCCAAGACTTGAACCATTATAGTTATGTTTGGAATAATCCATATAAATCAATAGACCCTAATGGAAAAACAGTGGTTACCATCTCTGGTGGTCCACCCTCAAATTCTCTTAGGGGAGCAGATTCTTTTACAGAAATAGAAAGCCAGTTTGACAAGAATTTAGACATTCCTGTATACAATTTTAAGTCAGGTGTTTCAACACAAGATGTGAAAACAGCAATCCAAAATGAGAGCTCCAATCAACCAGTTGCTATAGTAGGTTATAGTTGGGGAGGGGGGATGCCTAAAGATTTGCAGAATACTAATTTTCCTTTAACTTCTTCTCAATTTCCCTAGAAAGCTTGTTTATGTGCAGATCAAAACTCAGTTTTAGCTTTTTCCA
This sequence comes from Nanobdellota archaeon, assembly GCA_018813685.1. Classification (GTDB taxonomy): domain Archaea; phylum Nanobdellota; class Nanobdellia; order Woesearchaeales; family JACPBV01; genus JAHJAV01. Next base: position 6,320 of record JAHJAV010000001.1, read on the forward strand.
ATCCTCGTATTTAAGCAACTGCCCCCTATAGTTTATAGCATTTCTTTTCAGCCTGACTGTTTCAAGAAAATTCCAGTCCAACTCCAGTTCGGGATGCTTTAAGCATAAATAAGCATTGTTGCACTGATGGTTCTCTTCACTTATCTTATCAAAAAGCAGGAAAGCTTCAATCAACCCCCTTATTGATTCGTAATATTCCCTAAAAACAAATGTCCAATTTATGCTATCTTGGGGTATGCCTTCTGATTTTTCTTTAATGAAAGAAAGGCCCTATTCTGATACGTTCTTTAATGATTTAACCAGTTCCTTATCAATACTATTCTTTTCCCTTAAGCTTCCAGTTGCAATGCATTTATTATAAGTTTCATACAGATCATCTATACTAATCTTCATTTAACTCACCTCAGCAAAATCCTGAATTTCCCCTTTTATTATGTATCCATTAATTATATTCTTGATTAAGCCTGTCTTAACTTCTTTTATCTCTTTTTTTGTTTCAAAAACATGAAGCTCTATATTCCTCTTTAAATCTAATTCATATTTATACTTTTTGAATTCTCCGGTATTCCCAAAAATAAATATGTCTATGTCAGAATCTTTATACCAATCTCCTCTTGCTATGCTTCCAAAGAGTATAATTGTTCTTGCTTTTTCTAACCTCATTAAATCATCTATTAACCCGCTCTGGTAGAGTTTAGTCAGCATGTAAACTCTCTTTTTTGATTGATATGCTTGGTTGTTCATGCCTGCTGTAAAATATGGGAATCTGCTTTTTTCTTTTATCCTTTTTATCAGCCCATCTTTTTGGTATCTATGGAGCCATTTATTTAAAGCCGCCCTGCTTATACTAGTTTGTTTAATGAACTCCTCAAAATGCCAATGCTTTAATGGACTATTCTCTAAAATTAATCTTAACAACTGCTCTTCTTTAGTTGGGCTTGCCATAATAATAGTTTATCTCAGATATACTATTTAAGCCTTTCGCTTTTTCAGAAGAGTATATTTTCCACCCAACAGAAGAGCGAGTATTGATTAAGAAAGTGTATAACTCAACAGGTGACCTAAAAGAAACAGTTTATTATGTTTCTGATGAGTTTGTTCGTGTTGTAAATTCAAGCGGCACTTTTGATACAACTTATGTAAAACAGGATGGTGTGAGGGTAGCTGAATTAGAATCTGACGGTAGTAATCTTTTTGTTCATCTAAAACCATTTATTTAGGCTTGCCAGCTTTTTGATTCTGAACTCCCCATCTTAATTAAAAAA
>JAHJAV010000017.1 GCA_018813685.1 Nanobdellota archaeon
GTCTGCTGTTGCGTGATGTCCAGGCGGCCTTACTAATGCAAAGTCATTATTCTTTGAAGCATGTATAGCTGCTCCAACTGCTTTGCAGGCAACCTCAAATGTTTTTGGGCATGTTTTAGTGTCAGGGTCTAAGTCCAGTGACTTTTTGCATGATTCTCTTACAAAATCAATGTATTTTTTAGGGTGGACAAGTTCCAGATATTTTTCTCCATTATCTACTTCTGTTTCTTTAAGGTTCTTTAGATACTCAAATCTCCTTGCGCTTTCAGGATGTATGCCTGTTTCGTGCTCCAGAAAGATTTTGTTGTAGATTAGGTTCATATTGAATCAGGCAGTAATCCTGTGTATAAATAGTTTTCCAAAATATCAACTGTAAATTTTTCGAAATGTCGGAAATTCCCTGAATTTCTGAGCATTTTGGTTTTTACTCACTTAAAAAACAAAAGGTTTAAAAGTAGATATATAATTTATATAAAAAATAAGGGGTGTGGAGCGTGATTTTTTATGGATGAACAGATAAGTTCCTTTGGTGAAGGGTTGAACTTATATGTAGACCCATTAAGTGGAAGATGGATTCAGGTTCTTAATCAGGATGAATTGCAGGAAATGGTAAGGGGTGAGTCAGCTACTGCTGAAGTTATAGGCATAAAGCATCATATTGCTGACCAAAGAAAAGGTCTTGAAGTACTTGCTGCAAGGTACCTCCATACATCACATTTGCCCTGTTTTGGTAAAGATATATCTGAGTTAGTTTATGGCGTACATGCAGATTATAGAGCTGAGTATGGTAATCAATGGCTGACTAAACAATCTTTTGATAAGGCTATCCTACCATTAATGATAAGGCGTGTGCATAATCAGAGATATGCTCAGGTAATTGGATCTATTGGTTGCTCTTTGAATGAATGGGCAGAAGAATTCGATACTGGCGAGCCAGATGAACTGATTCAGGAAACTATGTTTCATGTCTACAAGCTGATTATTGGCGGGCATTTTTCTAACGATGACTATCGGAGGATGTTATCTTCGTCCCAATGTGGGTATCAAAATCAAGGATTATTAGATAATGGTTTAGTGCGAGCTACAATGGAAAGTGTTTTCGAGCATCATATTTCAGGTGTTGCAAGTGAACCTGACAATTATTCTGCTAACAGGCTTTATGTTGAATCAGCATTGGCGCAGATAAGAAAAGAGCAGCCAGCTTTAGAGGAGGCTGTATATGGTCCATGGGAGGTTGTTGAAGTAACTAATGGGTTGCCTATTGGTGATGGGGGAAAAGATGAAATCCATTTGCAGAGGAGAAGAGATATGCAATTGTGGTTGGAAGAAATCACTGATAGAGTTCAGGGCTAAGATTAAACAAAACACCTGTATCTATCATTTTTTATCTTCTTTATAGACAAAGTCCAGTCATCAAACAGAGTAAAATGAATGCCTTCTCCTTTTCATTAAATGTTAAGATGCCCACAAAAGATTTATAAACAACTTCTTTTTTTAAGTTTACTATGAAAATCGAACCAAGCAATAGAGTAAAAAGCATTGGAAGCTTAAGGGATATATTTTTAAATAGATCAAGAACTTCAAAAGTTATGAAAGGAACAATTGTTCAGGATGGTTTAGATATTAGTGAAGGGCTGGCTGCAGAGCATGTTTCACATAATTGGAGAGAAGATTATGCGAGACATAGGGCTAGGAATCCAATCAGGGGTAAGAACCTTTGTGCTTATGCTGCAGAACATACTCAAAATAGGGAACCAGTCGATGCAGAACTTGTAGGATTATCTGCTGATCTTTTAGCCTTACATATCTATGAAGGGGTTCGTGTCGTCAATCTTCATAAGGTTATACCTCCTGAAAGGTTAGCTTTAGCTAAGGCAATGGCTGTTTATTATCGTGAAGGGGTTCCTTACTCTTTGAATTGATCTGTGAATCTTGTTTTTAATAACAAAACTTTTTTATATGACTTCCCTTTATTTGTTTTTCTATGAAGATTGAAGCATCAAACAGGGTTAAATCAATAGGCAGCTATGCTTTTGCAGATGTTGATAATGAGGTAGCTAAGCTGAAGAAGGCAGGTATAACTCCGATAGATTTTGGAGTAGGCGACCCTAAATGCGCTACACCTGCTCCGGTAAGGAATTACTGCAAGAGGGCTATTGATAAACGGATGTCTGATGGATATCCCAGCTATATCGGAACTTCAGATTTTAGGGAGACAATTGCAAAATGGACTAAACAGAGGTTTAATGTTTCTTTGGATCCTGCTAAAGATATTGCTTCTAGCATAGGTGCAAAAGAAGCAGTATTTAATTTTCATGAAGGTGTTGTGAATCCAGGTGATTATGTTATAATGCCTAATCCTGGCTATCCACCATATGAGAGGGGGACTTTATTTGCTGAAGGCAAGTCTTATCTCTACCCCTTGGTAAAAGAGAATAACTTTTTGCCTGATCTAGAGAAGATTCCTGCTGATGTTGTTAAGAAGGCAAAGCTGATGTGGATAAATTATCCTAGTAATCCTACTGGGGCAATGATAACTAAGGAGAAGCTGAAGGAAGTAATTGATTTTGGACATGATAACAATATTATAATAGGTTCTGATGAATGCTATTCAGAGATTTATTTTGAAGAGCCTCCTCTTTCTATATTAGAGCTGACTAGGGAAGGTGTTTTTGCAGTGCAGAGCTTAAGTAAAAGATCAGCTATGACTACATATAGGGTAGGTTGGTTATCTGGTGATCCAAATGTTATTGATATTTTCAAAAAGGTAAAGACAAACATCGATTCTGGAACTCCTACTTTCATACAGGATGCTGCCTGCGCAGCTTTACTTGATGAAAAGCATGTTGAAGATTTTAGGAAAGAATACAGAAAGAAGAGAGATATGATAGTAGATGCTTTGACTTCAATAGGATTAGATGATTGTACTCCGCCTGCTACAATATATATCTGGCAGAAAGGGCCTAAAGGGATGAGTTCTGTTGATTTTGCAAAGAAACTATTGGAAAAGGATGCTGCGATTGTAACGACGCCTGGTTCGTGGATTTCTAAAGAAGTTAATGGTGTTAATCCAGGGGAAGGTTATGTAAGGCTTGCATTAGTTCCTTCTGTGGCTGAATGTAAAGAAGCTGCTGGGAAAATTAGGAAGCTGGAGTTATGAATATTCTTTATACTCTTTTAAGTATTCTTTATTTAAGTAATCTACAAATGGCTTCTCAATCTTATTAATTTGGCAGTCCTCCAGAGATTCATAATAATCCTGCCTATCTACATAGGGAATGTCTACCATAGGAAACTCTTTATTCTTTAGAATGAAATTCATCAATAATCTTGAGATCCTTCCATTCCCATCGCCAAAAGGATGGATAGTTACAAATTTAAGGTGCACTAAGGATGCCAGCTCAAAAGGGGGCAATTTTTTTTTATTTGCACTATACCACTTAAAAAAATTCTTTAATTCATAGCTTAATGCTTCAAACTGCGGCGGCTTAAAGACAACCCCGCTAATAGCAACATTAAAGCCGCGTATCTTGCCTGCAAATTCATCATTTACATCGCCCATCAATATTTTATGTAATTTTAAAATGAATTCCTTGTCCAATTCGCCTTTATATCTGTACATAAATTCAAATGCTTTTGCGTGATTTTCTGCTTCCCTTATTTCTGTTAAGCTTCTTCCCTTAGGGGCTATTTTGTCCTGCAATATCAATGAGGTTTCCCTCAAGGTTAATGCAGAACCCTCAATAGCATTTGTATTGTAGGTGTATTTTACCAGAAAATTTTTTAAATTTTTGTCAAAAACCAGCCTTGGGATCCTCTTTTTTTCACTTAAGAAATTATCCTTTATTTTGTCCAGCTTGATTATATCTTCTTTTGAAAGATTTGGCTTTATCTTAGTTAAATCTTCCTTGCCCATATATTTTATAACTTCCTGCTTGGGCTTTCTGTTTTTGTATACTGTTTTCACTAGGTATTTATACCTGTATTTCCCTATTTTTTTTGTCCTTATGAAAACCATCTTAGGCACTTATTAAAGTTGAAAGTGCCTAAGTTTATAAGCATTGTGGTTTTTAAAGCGCAAGGAAGCTGCTGGGAAAATAGGGAAGTTAAGGTTTTAACTCTTTTTTAATTATGACTTTTCAAATAGCTGTTTCAGTCTATTTGCCCAACTATCAGGCATTCTGCCATTACCGGTTTTTCTAGCGCTTTCTGATTCCTGATGGCTTTTTTCCTTGGCAGCAACCAACTCTATATATTCAGGGCTTTCCTTTAACTCCCCTAATTTTTGAACTATAGCAGTTCTAAGAGCGCAATATTTCCCCATATTTGCCGCATGAACTGCCTGTAACTCATCAGCTGTAATCAGGTTATCTGCTGCTGCTCCGCCCCTGTATTCATCTCTAAATGAAGGCAAGACAAGCCTCGCAGCATATATGCCTGGTGATTCAGGTAATTCCCTAATAGAACCAAGCGCTCCTTCTAAAACTGGTATATTGTCAAGAACTGAAACATCATATTCGCCTTCGCCTTTCTTGGCACCTTTAACTCTCTGTTCAAGCTCGTTCATCTGACCTGTTTGTGAGTGTGCATTGTGTAATATAGCATCTACATATTGACGAATCCTTACTCTATTATACCTCAAGCCTTCTTGTACTACTAATGTAATACCATCTGATTTTGCCTGTTCCTGCAATTTTCTAATAATTGGTTCTATATTAATAGCCCTGTAGGCTTCACCCATGGCAAAGTTATATCTAACATGGCAGGAAAACTCCCCACCTTCACTCCCCCCTGAGAGATTCATAGAGTCAGGCACAATAAGCCTTTGATTATCCCCCATAGTTTCAGATAATATTGCACTTAATAACCCATTTACCTTTTTTGCTGCGCCTCCACCAATTAATATTGTACGGGTCCTAAGATCATATCTCATCAAAGCCACATCATCTTTTTTATAATCCATTGTTTCCATTTTCATCCCCCATAATCATTTTTAGAAATAGAATAAGGGCTGGCTTAAATATTTTTCTGTTATAACCATTTTAGAATGATAAAAAAATTAACCATAAATAACATTCAATATCTCCTCTCCGTATTTGCTTATCTTTGCCGGGCCCAGGCCTATTACATTTTCTAGGTCTTGTAATGTTGATGGCATTTTCACAGCCAAGTCTATCATTGTGCGGTCATGCATTATTATGAATGCTGGTACGCCCAGCTCTTTGCTTAGGTTAGTTCTCCATTCTTTTATCTTTGTAACTACATCATTTGATTTAGCCAAGCTGAACTTGGTTTTTTTGCCGACCTGCTCTTCAATTATCTCCAGCATATCTGGCTGGATGAAATAAGTGGGGTTCTTGCCTGAATAGGTTAAGTACAGGCTGTGCTTTGCCCTGCTCATCGCTACATACAGAAGCCTTCTTTCTTCCTCTTCTTTGTCATATTCTTCTACCTTGACCATCTCCATGACAGGATGTTCGCTCCCTTTGCAGGGGAAATTCTGGGAGTTGCAGCCTATGACAAATACTGTTTTAGCCTCTAAGCCTTTTATTGCATGTATTGTGGCTAAGGTTATTGCATTTTCATCAGTTATGATGCTTTTTTTAAGTTCATCGCTTCTTAGAATATGATTTATTCTTCTTTGCTTTAGTGTTGATGACAGCTCATTCAGCTGCCTGTTAGTTCTGGCCAATACAAAGATCTCGTTTCTTTTTGCTTTGCTGTTTGCTATAGCCTGTATAAGAAACTCAAATTCTGCCTGCTCAGAGTTGAACTTCAGCAGTTTTATATCTTTTTCACCTTCAATTTCAGATTCAAGGTCTGGCATCCCCATACTTTTTATTGATCTGTTAATAAGGTCTACTATTGATTTTGTTGAGCGGTAGTTTTTTGTCAAGGTTGTTATTTCACAATCATGGTATTTTTCTTTGAAGTTCAATATATATTTTACATCTGAACCTCTCCAGCCGAAGATTGCCTGCCTTGGATCACCTACACAGAAAAGGTTTTCTGGGTTTAGGAGGTCTATAAGCTTTATCTGCGTAGAGTTTACATCCTGATATTCATCTACCAGAATATGCTCAAATCTGGGGATTGTTTCTGGATGATTAGTGAAGAGAGCAATAGTGTCTATTAATTGGTCTGCAAAATCCCTTAAGCCGTTCTTCTTCATATATGCTTCGATGTAGCTGCATGCAGTGAAGAGCATGTCTGCGCTTTTTTTATGCTCTGCATCTATGCCGCTAAAATCCAATTCCTGGATCTGCTTGTTTTTAAACTTGAAGTAGTCTCTTAGGAAGAAACAGTCATTCATAAAGATCCTTGCCAACTGTTCGTCTGTTTTTGACCTTTTTTGCTGATAGCTGAAGTAAGTGTCTATGGCTCTTTTCATGTCCATGTTTATCGTAGACAGCGCTTTATTGACCATGATTATCTTATCCCTGTAGTTAATCACCCTTACAGGCCTGTTGTAGATAAGCTGTTGGTGCTGCCTGAGCATCTTTTCACAGAATGAGTTGAATGTCTCTATCATCACATCTGTTTCTGGCAGCCTTTTCATCATCTCTTGCCTTGCTTTTCTTGTGAATGTTATAGCCAAAATCTTTTTGGGGTCTATCGACCTGTACTTGATCATGAATTCTATCCTTTTTGTCAATGCAGTAGTTTTGCCAGAGCCAGCTCCAGCTATGCAGAGAATCTCTTTTTTACTGCAGATTATTGCTTTTTTTTGCTCATCACTAAATGTTTTAAGGAAGAAATCAAATGAACTGAATATTTGCTTTTCCTGCTCTGTTATTTCGTTTTTTATCCCCTTAAGGTTAAATGCAATCTTTTTTTTGTATAGGCTAGGATCTGATATTTCGTCAATGCCTTTTTTTGTGATCTCCAATACCTTCCAGAATTTATTTGAGTTTATACCTGCTAACCCAATGAGATTGTTTGCCAAAAGGTTGTCTATTATCTGGTTTATCTCATGTTTTTCATATGTGAGGCTCCCAAAATGCTCTAATAAGTGGAGTTTGTTTCTCTTTATTGATTCGTTGTCTTCGTTTCCCCGTAGATAATCTATCAACAGTTTTCTTCCAACACCAAAAGGTATCTCGTTTAAGGCTTTTAACACAAATAGATAATCTAGATCATTCATGAAACAATGTTAATATAGACTATTTAAGTATTTTTGGTTTTGCCTGGCTGAGCCAGCTAAACATAAAGTTTAAATAATATCCTAAAACAATCAGGGTTATGTCAGAAGAAAAATCAGATGAGTTGTTTTGGGCAGACCAATTAGCTAATAAGATAATCAACAGAGATAAGTTTCTTTATACTGATGATAAGATTGAAAAGCCTAAGACTTTTGTTGTGAAGACATCTGCTTCTTTATCTGGTGTATTACATATAGGGAGATTATCAGATACTATCAGGGGGAGTTCTGTGTATCAGGCTTTGAATGATGCTGGTGTCAAAGCTAAGCTGATATGGGTTGCAGAGGATATGGACCCTTTCAGGAAGGTTCCTAAGGGAATACATCATTCTTTTGATAAATATTTAGGCATGCCCGTCACTGATGTGCCTGATCCTGATGACTGCCATTCTAGTTATGCAGAGCATTTCAAGGCAAAATACTTTGAGGTAGTGGATGAGTTTGTTCCTTTAAAGATGGAGAAATATTCTATGCGTGAGGAATATAAAAAAGGATCATTCAAGAAGCAGATAAATGAGATAATTATGCATAAAGATCTAGTTGTAAAGATACAGGATAAATATAGGAAAGAGCCATTAAAAGATTGGTTTCCGTGGAAGCCTATATGCGACAACTGCGGAAAGATTGCTACAACCCAAGTTACTGGCTGTGTTGGAGATAAGGTGATGTACAAATGCCAGGATTATAATTTTGAATCTACAACTGCAAAAGGATGCGGGCATCAGGGCATAAATGACCCGATGAAAGGCAATGGCAAGCTGATGTGGAAGAGTGAATGGGCAGTTGGATGGGCTCACTGGAAGATTTCATCTGAGGGAGCTGGAAAAGAGTATCAGGTTCCTGGCTCTGCTTTTTGGATAAATGCAGAGATAGCTGAAAAGATACTGAAGTATCCTGCTCCACAGCCAATCTTTTACGAGCATATAATGATAGACAACCAGAAGATGTCTGCTTCTGTTGGCAATGTTGTTTATCCTTTTGAATGGTTAGAGGTAGCTCCTCCTGAATTGCTTAGGTTTTTTTACAATAAAAGACTGATGCAGACAAGAAGCTTTTCGTGGAAAGATCTGCCTTCACTTTATGATGATCTAGATCATCATTCTAAAGTCTATCATGGTCTAGAGAAAGTTGAGAATGAGAAAGAATTAAAACAGATGAAAAGAATCTATGAAATCTCTGTTCCTAAAAAGGATAAGCCTGTCAGTATGGCTTTTTCACATGCTTCTATAATCGCACAGATATTTGAGAATGATGAAGATATTGTTGTCAGCCTTAAGAAAACAGGCCATTACAATAAATCAGAACATTCTGCTGTCATGAGCAGGATAAAAAGGGCAAAACTCTGGGTAGAGAAGTATGCTCCTGAAAGCGATAGGTTCAAGCTGCAGGATAAAGTGCCAGAAGGATTATCACTTACTGAACTGCAGAAAAAGGCATTGCATGAAGTTGCTTCATTGCTTAAGAAAAAGGAATGGAACGAGCAGGATCTTTTTAATGAATTTTATAATCTGCTTAAGAATCTTGGATTAAAGCCAGGAGATTTCTTTAAGGCAGGGTATATGGTCTTATTGAACAAAGAGAGGGGGCCTAAGCTGGCTAATTTTATCCTTGCTGTTGGGAAGGATAAGGTTATTGAACTGTTTGAGAAGGTTTAGTTTATTGTTCTGAATGAATATTCTTCTTAAAAATCGAAATGTTTATATATCGATTGTTATATCAAATGATATAACATGAAAATAAAGCAAATTTTGAGATATCCTCGATTAGATACTGTGCTTATGGTAGAAAAATTCATACAAAAAAATGATGGTGAGTTTAAGAAAAGATCTCTTTGGGAACACTTACCTAAAAAGATGATGTATCAGACTTTTTGTGTAGTAATTGATTATTTGCTATATTCCAGGAAGATATCAATAGACTCAGAAGGAAAGATTGGGTGGATATATTATCCTAAAAGTGCAAGCGAGCATATAAAAAATAAGAATTTATTCTGGAGCGCAGTATGAAGTTACCTTCAAAAGTTAAGTTTGCTGATGAAAAGGTAAAGAAATCATTTTTAGAACTGAGCAAGATTGGCGAGAACAAAATCTATAGCTGGCTGGTAAGAGCCTTTAAAGATATTGAAGAAAATGCTTTTTGCGGCATACAGATTCCAAAAAGGCTTATACCTGAGGAGTATATCAAGAGATACGATGTCCATAACTTATGGAAATATAATCTTCCAGATGCATGGAGACTGATTTACTCTATAGAGAATCAGGAGATCTTAGTAGTGTCTATTGTTCTTGACTGGATGGACCATAAGGCGTATGAAAAGAAGTTCAAGTACTAGACTTTTGTTCCAATATGTTCCAAAAATAACATAATCCTTTGTACACAGTAAATATTTATGTTATTATATTATCATAAGGTTTTGTACAAAGTCCAAATCCTTATGTTTCTCGCTAAAAGCTCGAATCATAAGGTTTTTAAATATGTCCTTAAAACATCTTATCGGGTGATTATTATGATAGTAATGAAATTTGGCGGTTCAAGTGTAGGTGATGCAGAGAGGATTACAGGTGTTTGTAATATTGTTAAGTCTAAGCTTGCTGAGAAGCCTGTTGTTGTTGTGTCTGCTGTTAAGGGAATAACTGACAAGCTTATTGATACTGCTAAGAAAGCAGCTTTAGGCAATGACGTAAGCAAAGAGCTTGCTGAGATAAAGGAAAAGCACCATAAGATACTAAATGAGCTGGGATTAGATGAGAAATTAGTAGATCCTGTTTTAGAAGGATTCTATAAGACAATTGATAAGATATTTGTCATGAAAACAACCAATGCCGAGATAATGGATGAAGTCCAGAGTTTTGGCGAGAGGATGTCTGTAAAGATAGTTGCTGCCTGCCTTTCAAAGATGGGTGTTCCATCAGAAGGGTTTAATGCTTATGATGTTGGGATGATTACCACGCCTGATTATAGCAATGCAGAGCCTTTGCCTGATACAGAAGAAAGGATAAAGCATGCAATAAGCAAGCTGAAGGTTGTTCCTATTGTAACTGGATTCATAGGGAAGGATTCTGCTGGAAATATAACTACATTAGGACGAGGAGGTTCTGATTATACTGCTGGAATAATCGGCGGAGCATTAGACGCTGTTACTGAGATATGGACAGATGTAAATGGTGTTATGACATCTGACCCTAGAGTTGTGAAGGGAGCAAAGACAATAGATCAGATAAGTTTTGATGAAGCTTCTGAGCTAGCGTATTTTGGGGCTAAGGTATTGCATCCAAAGACAATATGGCCTGCTGTAAGAAAGAATTTGCCTGTTAAGGTACTTAATTCATTTGAGCCTGACCATAAGGGAACTACTATTGTGAGGGAATCTACTAAAAGCAAGGAAGTGATAAAGGCAATTGCATGTAAGAAAAATATACACTTAATCAATATCACTTCAACAAGGATGCTTCTTGCACATGGATTTTTAGCTAGAGTATTTTCTGTTTTTGAAGACTATAAGAAAAGTGTTGATATGATTGCAACATCAGAGGTTTCTGTATCTTTGACTGTAGATAAGGACAGTGATCTGGATAAGATAAAGAATGATCTAGATGGCATAGCTGAAGTTAAGGTAGGGAGCGGAAAGTCTATTGTATGTGTTGTTGGTGAAGGTATGAAGAATACTCCAGGCATAGCAGGCAGGATATTTACTGCGATTGGAAAGAACCATATCAGCATAGAGATGATCTCACAGGGAGCGTCAGAGATAAATATCAGCTTTATCATAGATGGAAAGGATGCAGACAAGGCAGTTCAGGTATTGCATAAGGAGTTTTTTGGATAGATTTAGTTCCACGGCCAGTTTATACATTCTTTAAATCGGTATAGCGAATAGTCTGCTTTTCCGTTGATTACAAATGTCTTTATCTTGTTTCCTTTAAGGATATCTTTTGCTTTTTTTAATGTTTTTCCTGTTCTTGAGACAGTATCTACCAAAAGGATGTTTTTGTTTTTTAATCTTTTAAGATTTTCGTTTAATGGTTTTGTCAGTATTGGGGATTTTCTTATTGGAGTGTTTTCTTTGTTTCTGTAATTTATCCATATAGTGTATACAGGCAGATCTAAGAAATGTCTTAACAAAGAAGCTGGCATTATACCGTCTTTGCCAATTGCTACTATTAGGTCGAATTTATCGAATTTTACTTTGCTTTGAAAAGTTTTTGACTTTTCTAACCCTTTAGAACCTTTCAGATTCAAAAGTTTTATTTTGGTTATTATCTGTTTTAGAGTTAGGGTTTTCATAAGGGGTTTAAGGATTATAGTAATATAAAAATGTATTGAATTGGAAAATCAAACCAATCAATGGTTCCTACAGTCATTTTTGTTTTACAAAAATGCCCTATGAGCATCCCCTTAAGGGACAACCCCCTGCTCATCGAACCATTGGTTTGATTTTTTGTCTTAATTCTAGAGGAGTGAAACTAGAAACTTATTTATACTAGCTTACATTACTTGTCTAATCGGGGTGATTTCAATGGCAAAAAAGAATAAGTTTGTTGATTATAAGGCACTAAAGGAAAAGCTAGAGGATGCTAAAGAAAGCATAGCTAATTTAGAGGAGAATTTCGAGGAGAAGATTGAAGATCATCCTTTGCAGTCAGTAGCTATTGCATTTGGTGTAGGGTTTTTGAGCGGCGCTTTGGTGTATCTTTTGACAAGGAGAAGAAGGTAAGAATGATAAGAGACATATTAAAAAACTTAAGCGACGGATTTCTTAACATAGCTGAGAAGACAGAGAGTGGATTTAAGCGAGCTGTTTCTATATTAGAAGACAGAGCAGAGCTTATGCTTAGAAGGATAAAGAAAAAGGTATTTAGGTTGGTGTTTGAAGTGATTTTCTTTTCAGCTGGTATTGTTCTGCTGTTAGCAGGAGTTTTATTATTCTTGAAAAGGTTTCTTCCTGCTGATATTGTGCTGATAGGGGCAGGTATTGTATGTTTGTATATTCTTATGCTTATGCACTGGATAAGCAAGTAAACTAACTTATTATTTTCTTTATATATTTAGAACTTAACCCAGCTAAAGCTCCCATAATCAGTTCGGAGAAAAAGAACTAAACACAAACTTCTTGCTCAGCGCCTTTAATAAGATTCCAGTCTAGTTTTATAAGCTGCTTGACAGCAGGATTTTTTGTATTTAGCTTGTATAAGTCTGATTTACCTACCCTTCTGGTCTTTATGACTATTTTATTCCTCTCTAGCTTGTTCCAAAATGTTTGCATGGTAGAATAGCCGACTCCAGAGTTTCTTGCAATCTCTGTTAAAGGATAGTCAAATAGCTGGAATGTTATAAGAAAATCCAGCACCTTCATTATTGGGTTGCTTCCGAATACTTCAATGAATATTGTTTCATTTTCCATTTTAATCTAAGAACTTGATTTTAATATCTTTTTTAGATGTTTTGTACTCAATCCAGCTAAAACTCCCATTATTAAGTCAGAAAATAAAAGCGCAACAACTATCATATTTACTGCTTTTACAGGCATTCCTGCTAAGTATACATCTGTTAACCATAACCAGGGCATCTGAATGATATATGCTGTCAGGACTGCAAGAATAACATTCCACTTTAATCTTATGAATACTCCTACGAGGAATCCTAAGAGCATGTTTCCTATCAGGATGTAAGGGTTATGCATGTTTATTGCTGTCCAGACAGAGCCGAATGCCCCTGATATTATGCCCCCTACTGGGCCGTAGACCATTGCTGCTGTAAATATTAGGTATTGGAAGAAGTGTATCTTAAAGCCAAAGATTGTAGTATTATACATCCCTATCCAGTTTGGGAGTATTGCCAAAAGAGCTAATGTGATTATTGACCTATAGCTCCACTTAATATTAAAATTAAGAATATCTCTGTAAGCATACATTAAAATCACCCCTAAGATATGTTTTCAATCCTTATGACTACTGTGTCTTCTTTTATGATATCTAACTTATTGATTTCTTTTACTGATTTCATCATGTTTTCTTCTGTTGCTTCGTGAGTAGTCATGATGATCGGAACTGTTTCCTTGTTGATCTCCTTTTGCTCTACAGCAGCAATGCTTATTTGGTTGTCTCCCAGAACTTTGGTTATCTTTGCCAGCACACCTGGCTTTTCCATTGCTAAGTATCTTAAATAATATCTTGACTTTATCTTGTTTATGTCTTTTGCCTTTATGTCCTTGAAATAGAATATATCGTTTTTTCCTTTTGCTATATCTATCACATCACCTAGAACAACTGTGGCTGTAGGCAATTGTCCAGCGCCTTTTCCGTAAAGCATGGCTTTTGTTATGTTCTCCCCTATTATATAGACAGCATTAAGCTCGTTCTTTACATTTGCAAGTTCATGATTTTTAGGGAGCATTGTTGGATGAACTCTTAACTCAATCTCGCCATTTTCGTTTTTTGCTATGCCTAAAAGCTTTATCTTATAGCCCAACTGGTCTGCATAGTCTATGTCGTTTTTGTTAAGCTTTGTTATGCCCCATGTGAAGATATCTTCGGTTATGTTTGCATTAAATGCCAGAGAAGCTAGAATGGCTAGTTTTTGCGCAGCATCCTTGCCTTCTACATCAAAGCTGGGGTTAGATTCTGCGAATCCTAGCTCTTGAGCTTTTTTTAAGGCTTCACTATAAGACATGCCTTCTTCCATCTTTGTAAGTATAAAATTAGTTGTGCCGTTAAGGATCCCATAGATTCTCTTTATATTGTCTGCTGCGTAGCTTTCTTTTATTGATTTTATTATAGGGATGCAGCCACCTACTGCTGCTTCAAAAGCTATTGTTACATTGTTTTCTTTTACTGTTTCAAATATTTCTTTTCCGTGCTTTGCAATCAATGCTTTGTTTGCTGTAACGACATGCTTTTTTGCTTTTAATGCCTTTAGAATTATATCTTTTGCTGGATTATATCCGCCTATGAGTTCGATTATTATGCTTATGTCTTTGTCATTGATTAATTCTTCATAATTTTTAGTTAATTGCTCATCTTTTAATCCTAATTCCTTTGCATTGTCGAGTTTTACATCACAGACTTTTTTTATGTTTATGCTTATTCCGGTTCTTTTCTCTATCAGTTCCTTGTTTTTGTTTAGTATCTTGACTACACCAGAGCCGATTGTTCCTATACCAACTAAGCCTATGTTGATTTCTTTTGACATATTAAGTATCGAATTAAAGCTTTATTTATAAAGATTTTTGTTATATCTAATATTTTGACTTAATTGCAAGGGGCGTTAGGGTTCTTGCCTTAAATGAGAAAAGAGATCTGCAGGAATTTTAGGCTGTACTGGCTTTATTTAGGGGGAGGAATTGTTTATCGTAAACCGAAAGGTATATAAATGAGCTTATTTGTTTATCATAAACATGGAAGAAACCTATAAAAAATTATTCAATGAATTTTTAGAGGGGGCTATAGGTGAAGAGAATAAGTCAAGATATAATTCTGCCATAAGCAACTATTACAAGGCATTAACTACCCTGTGTTTGCTGATAATCTACAGGAAAAACAGGAAGACAGCAAATTCCCACCAGGAGGTTGACCTATTTATGCTCACCCTATTTCCAGATATAAGGAAATCGATTGAGGGATTATATAAGTCATACACGGGAACTTACCAGGCTCTAAAGAAAAAACAAGATTGCAATGAAATCAAAAACGGCATCAAAACGGTCATCAGAATGGCTGGAATTGAAGAAGAGTTTAAAGGCACTCTTGAAAAAATATAAGGAAATCAAAGACTTTATTGTTTTTGGCTCTTTAGTTAAAGGTAAATATTTTCCTAAAGATGTGGATATTGCTTTGGTTGTAAATAACAAAAATATCTCTTTAATTGGAGAAATAAAAAGCCAGATAAAGGGCAGGAATATAGATCTAGAGATGGTTACTTCAGATGATATTTACCAAAGCAGGCTGGGGGTGAATCTAATAAGTGAGGGATTTAGCATCAGGGACAATCGATTCTTGAGGGAAAAATTAGGATTATCCCCCATGAAAATTTATACTTATGGAATAAAGAACTTAACCCAGACTAAAAAAGTGCTTTTTGGTAGAGGCTTAAACAATACAATAAAGGAAACCAAGTCCACTAAATTAGGGGCAGGCAGTATCATGGTCCCTATACAGGAAAGCAGCAGGTTTGAGGACTTTCTTCAGGCATGGGAATTAAAGTACAAAACAAAAGAATATCTTGTGTTATAATTCTTTATTGTTATTATCCTAACACAATATTTATAAGTAAATACTTTACTACTTTTATTATTGATGTTAACAGGTGAAAAATAATGAAAAAACTAAAGTGTGGTGTTTTGGGAGCGACTGGAATGGTAGGGCAGAGATTTATAACTTTGCTAGATTCTCATCCTTGGTTTGATGTTACTGCTGTAGCAGCTTCACCAAGATCAGCTGGAAAGAAATATTCAGAAGCTGTTTCAGGAAGATGGTTTTCAAAAAAGGATATTCCTGCAAATGTAAAAGACTTAATTGTTTCTGATGTTGCTGAGGTTAATGCAATAAAAGGAAAAGTTGATTTTGTGTTTTCAGCAATAGAAGCATCTAAAGAGGAAATAAGAGCTTTTGAAGACAAGTATGCCGAGAATGATATTCCTGTTGTGTCAAATAACTCAGCACATAGGTGGACAAAGGACGTTCCTATGATAATACCCGAGATAAATCCACATCATACAGATATGATTGAGATACAGAAAAAGAATCATGGATGGAATAAAGGATTTGTAGTAGTAAAGCCCAATTGTTCATTGCAGAGCTATCTTCCTGCTATTGCGCCTTTGCTTAAGTTCAATCCTATAGAGATGATTATAACTACAATGCAGGCTATTTCAGGAGCAGGAAAGACATTTGAGACATATCCAGATATACTTGATAATGTAATTCCTTTTATCGGCGGGGAAGAAGAGAAGTCAGAGAAAGAGCCATTGAAGATATTGGGAAAGATAGAAAATGGGGAGTTTGTAGATTGTGATTCAATAAAGATATCTGCGCATTGCAATAGGGTTCCTGCTTCAGATGGGCATATGGCGGCTGTTTCAATAAAGTTTGAGAACAAGCCGACCAGAGGGGAAATATTAGAGATATGGAAAAGCTACAAGCCAGAGCCTCAGCAATTGGGATTGCCAAGCGCTCCTGATCCTTTTATCATATACAATGAAGAAGAGAACAGGCCGCAGACTAAATTAGACAGGGATGCCGGAAAAGGGATGGCAATTACAGTCGGAAGATTAAGAGAATGTCATGTATTTGACTATAGGTTTGCAGCTTTGTCCCATAATACAGTAAGAGGGGCAGCTGGCGGAGCTATACTAGTTGCTGAACTATTGTATAAGAAAGGATATTTTGAGAAATGATAGTGTTCACTCTTAAATAGTAAGATTTATAAATTGTTTTTCAATTCTAATTAATATGGACTGTTATGAAGACCGTATCAAATCTGGAGATATAGAATGGAGTATTGATGATTTTCAACCTCCAGAAGAACATACACAAAAGTGGAATGGTTTTAGAGTCTCAAATGATGGGAAGTATATTTCAGAAGTTGAGTCTAGACTGAGAGGTGGATTTAGACAGCAGGGAGTTGAATTTTCCGATTTTGTTAAAGGCTCATTTGGGGTTGTTGATACTTTAGTCTCTGAAGTGGAAGCTGCCACATTGTCTATTGATGTTGTTTTTAATGATCCAAACATGATTTCTTTATGGTTTGGACAATATCCTGCACAACCTGAAGAGGTATTAAGAAGGTGTGGGGGGGATTGTGTAGAAAGAGCATTCGCTGTAAACTATGTGGCAAGAAAGGTTGGTTTAGAAGCAGTAGCAATATGTTCATTTGATCCTATGGCAAGATGCAGTCAGAGTTCTTCTGCAATAAAACTACCTGATAGGCAAGAAGGTATTATAGTATATACAGGGAATGCAGACTCTCAATTTAATCCACCTGTTGGAGAATATAGAATGAGTTGGCTTCAAAAGGAACAAGAACAATTATCATATGAATGGAGAATACCTTTACATCAACAAGTTTTAAAGAAAGTAACTATAGATAATACTGACTACTTACTTTTTTTCAATTTTCCAAAATATGGTTGTGTTCCTCCTGAATTTCAAGGAAAATTTGTATTTTCTGTAGATGTTAAACCTGCTACAGGATTACCTAGAAAATACTACAGTGACGTATTTTGGTGCAGTAATCTAGAAGAAGCAATTGAAGCTTTAAGAGAAACTGATATTGGCTCAGTGAAGGATGCAACTCCTAATGCTATTAATGGTTTCTTTCATAGGGGATTATTTTTTAATTCTGGCTTTGCTTTTGAAGAATATGAAGGGGAGGTAAAAGAAATATCACTCAAAGAACTGCTTCATTCCAGAGAAACTTATCTAAGCGTCTTAAGGGAGGTTGTTAGTGGACCACTAAGATTCATGTTGTTAAATTTAGATAGATTTTCTAGTCCTTT
The DNA here is from genome assembly GCA_018813685.1 of Nanobdellota archaeon. Lineage (GTDB taxonomy): Archaea > Nanobdellota > Nanobdellia > Woesearchaeales > JACPBV01 > JAHJAV01. The sequence continues at coordinate 17,694 of JAHJAV010000017.1, forward strand.
TGAATCATTTGATATTGAAGAGATCAAGAAACAGATAGAAACCAGTAATTCAACCAGTAGCAAATGAAGGTATAGTTATAGGCTCATCCATAATTGGAATTTTTCCCCTGCCTTTATCTTCTAACCAATCACTAATCTTCTGACGAAAACCACTCACTATCTAACCTTACAATATAAAATTTTTCGTGAAAAAAATTTTATTTGAATTTTATCTCCCCAAATAAACAACGTCTTTTTCTTTTTTGAAGTGAGGGTCTCCTGAAACCAGTTGAAGCTGGTGTGCTCTTGCAGTTGCATATATTAAAGAATCCCCCAATCCCCATTTCTTTTGCCAGTTTATCTTGGCTGCATTTAATGCTGTTTCTGGTTCTACTGGCAACAAAAAGCACCTTGACATCATAATATGAACCATCTCATCAGCATCTTTTTCGTTTCTTTTTGTCAAGGCCTGTTTGTAGACTTCTGCAAGATTGATTACACTAATAAACAAACTCTTGTCAGAGTCAATGTACTCTGCTATTTTTTCACCTACTTTAGTTCCATTAAAAAATTCTACCCAGCACCAAGAATCAAGCAAAACGGTCAATTTCTTCCCTCTTAAACTCCCCCAATTCCTTAAATTTTCCAAAATATGATTTCTTTTGTTTTTTATTTTGGACTATGAGCTTTTTGATTGTATCATCATATGTATCTGATTCTAATTCACTTTTTACCATTTTCAGCAAAAAGTATGTATCATCCTTCAAAGCAATTGTTGTAGTCATATTATATCACTATATATTATAGTAATATAACTTATATTTAA
>JAHJAV010000018.1 GCA_018813685.1 Nanobdellota archaeon
CGTTAGTATTGGGTCAGATTTATGTTTTTGATTATTACAGAAACCAAAGAATTAGGGGTATTGAGAGAATGCTTAAGACTGTGCTTAAGAAGACGATAGAAGCAACAAGTTCTGAATCTTTGTTGTATTTTGTTGTCAATATCATAGACATTACTGCAGAGGGCATTGCTGATTGAAGCAGGATTATGTTTTTAACTAAGCCGGTGATTGAGAATATTTTGATTAAGATGAGTGCTACTAAGAAACCGCCGATTATCCTCATCAAAGAAGCTAACATTGCTATTTTGATTGAGTTTATCTTTATTGTTGTGAGCTTGTAGCCTAATAGTAGGAGCGCTAATGGAATTGTGATTGCACCGACCATCTCTATTGGTTTGAATATTGCGTCTGGAACTGGAAGTTTTAATAAGCTGAATAAAAGACCTATGATCACTGAATATACTAAAGGAACTTTCAGAACTTCTTTGATCCCCTGCTTGTTTGTCAATATGTATATGCCTAAGCTGAATAACATTAATGAGCCAGCCATATCATAGACAACAGCTCTTGACAAACCAGCTGTGCCAAAGGCGAATAATGCTATTGGATAGCCTAGGTAGCCTGTGTTGCCTACTGAAATTGGAAGATATAATCCTAGCTTTTTTGATCTTGAAAGTTTAAGTATTATGAACAGGATTAATGCTAAGATAAGAATCACTGCGATTGCTATTGTGAATATTGCTGTGAAATCTGTAAGGTTGATGTCGCTCCTGCTTATTGCAGAGAATATAAGGCATGGGCCTGCTATGTAAACAACTAAGTCTGTCAATGGGTTGATGTTTAGTTTTTTGAGTTTTCCTATTATGAAGCCGACTAAGATTATTAAGAAAACTGGGGTTACTGTCTGGAGGATTGGGTTAAAAGACATGAGTTAGAATTGGAAGAGGTATTATTTAAAGATTTGGTTTAAAAAAGAAAAGAAAAAAAGTAGTTTAGCCTCCCTTAGGTGATGGTGCTTGGTAAGTTGCACCATTAGCATAGCATAAGGGCATTAGATGTGTTCTTCCAAGTTCTATTGCCTTTATCCCTAACTCGCCGCTTTTTGCTGGATCTTTCATATCCTTAAAGTTAGGATCCTCAATTTCCAATGTAACAAAAGGTACTCCTAATGCACGAGCTAATGAGATAACTGTTTTCCAATTAACACTATCGTATGGGGCTCCTGGAACTGCGTGCTCATAGTTTGATCTTTTTGCCCATTCGTGAGGTAAGTCTACTAATCTTCCATCTATGCCGTCCATCCATAATCCTTCATCGTCGTGTTTTGCTCCTTTTCCATGTATTGAGTAGATTCTACCTTGACACCCAAATTCGGCTATATCTCTTGCGACTAAATCCATCCTTCCTGCTGTCTGCCAAATCCTATGTGAGGGGTCATATTCTAAACCAAATGATTTTCCAACACCTGCTGCGTCTGCTGCTTTAAAGCAAGCATACCATAAACTTGGTGAAGACATAAGATTGTTTACTGGCCTGTCTGAAGCTTCCCATCCTTCCATAGGGCAGTTTTCTATCATTATTCTTACTCCTTTTTCTTGCGCATATGCAACCAAAGGAAGGAATTGTTGTTTGAAACGTTCGTAATTTTCTTGCATCCTTAAATTGGGATCTGCGCCTACAAATGTTGCAACTAAAGGTCCAGCTGGCATGACATCTCTCAGTAGATAAGCAGCATCAATGACCTTTTTAAGATGGGGCCTGCTTTTTTCTCCAGCCACTTGATGCAGATGATTGTCATAACTGCCTAGATGAGTTATTGTTACACCAAGGTCTCTACCCATTGCTATTATCTCTGTAGCCCTTGCAGGAGATAAAGGTTCTGCTAAACTTAATGTATCTGCAACATAATCTTTTCTTGCTCCAGATGCAACATCACCAACATTTTCTCTTTGGAATGCAGCAACTTCTAAACCATCTAAACCAATTCTTTTTGCTTCTTTCATCCAATCTTCCAATGTTAATGTTGGTCCGCATGCTGTTAAAGCGCTAATCCTCATATCAGGTGTTTCATTTTTCATTTTTTCATCCTCCATTACTTTTTTATCTTAAAAAATGAAATTAAGATGGTCTATAATTTCCTAACGGAATTAAAGGAGCTTCCAGCCATCTCCCGCATAGCTCTACAGCATAAAGCGCATCCCCTATGTTTCCTTGAGAGTATGCTTTTCTGCCAGCAGGGTCTAAAACAGCTGCATCTCCAAATCTCATAAGCTCTCTTGCGATCGAAGTTTGATATCCGTGGCCATGGCCAGGTGGAGATCCTGTTATGCCTAAACCTGCTGATCCTCTTTGGTAAATGCGTTCTTGATCATCTGGACCGGCAACAACCAATAGGTTGGGCTGCTCCTGATCCCAATATATCCTTCCTCTTTCAAATACAAGCTCCATGGTAAACTTATTCTTATTACCAGGATGGACCTGAGACAAGAAGTATTCTACAAATACTGGCTTTCCTGCTGCTGTCATCAATACGCCTTCTGCCCTTGCAATATCATCACCAGAATATCTTGTTCTGTCCAACATATCCATCGGTTCAAAATCTCTTTTGAGCTCTTCAGGTGTTGGCTCTTTTCCTCCAAATGACTCTACATTTACCCCACGTTTAGGCTGCCATCTTACAGGATGGATGTTATATGTCTTACCATCAAATTCTGTGAATCTTCCGCCAAATAGGTACAAAGTTGTTTGTATGGTGTGTGCTCCTAAATCAGGTACAAGCTTGCCATATCCTGCAACTCTAACTAATGGTCTCCATCCAACTCCGGCAGTTGGCTTATCCTGCCAATCTTGAGTGTACCTTCCCCTAACAAATATAGGGTCTTCAAATTCCCCGCCGTCAATAATACGCCTAACTTCATCAAAAACTTCGTGATGCCTGTATTGAGAATTAATCTCTGCTGCTACTTCTGCTTCTAAAACTGCATCCAAAAATGCTTTTCCGTCTTCAACAGATGTTGCTAGTGGCTTTTCCATCAGAACATGCTTTCCTGATTTTGCTGCTTGAATGCCCATTTCAGCATGCATGAAATTAGGCGTCAATACTGCTACTGCATTAGCACCAGATCCGGCTAAAGCCTGATCATAATTCTCAAATGTCCAATAAGGTGTATCTGAGCTTATCCTTACATTTCTATCAGCCATAAATGCCTGAATATGATCATCAGTTCTTCCAACAACACCAACTATATTATCTCCTACATGCCTAATAGTAGGAGCTACTATCTTACCCATCATACCTGTTCCGACAACCAGCCAATCTAAACTCATTATCTCATCCCCCGTTTCTTTTTTTAAACAACTCTCTTCTTCTGATGCCCTTGCATTTCGGGTCACCGCATGTGACCATCCTATCGAATTGATCAGGAAAATCAATCTTTGTAAACTCAGTTCCGCAATAAATGCACTTTTTGATCAACATTTTATAGCTCAAGCTAGTAATGAACTAATCTGCACAATACCTTATAACCAAAAAGACAGTATCTAAAGAGATTATATATAGTTAATCCACACAATATACACCTCAGTACACAAATACACAATTTGGAAATATTTATATACCCTGCTGAATTCTTGTCTTTAGGGGTATTGATGAAAAGAAGAATTGTTCAACATGGAAGCAGCTCTCTGACAGTTTCATTGCCATATAAATGGGCTAAGAGATATGGATTAAACAAAGGCGATGAGGTTGAATTAGAGGAAAAAGGGAATTCTGTTTGTATTAAGATAAGGGAAGAGAAAACATCCCATAAAGCAACTTTTACAATAGAAAATAAAGATACATTCTTAAGAAGGTATATTATAAGCCTATACAAACAAGGTTATGACGAAATTGAGATTATATCGAAAGATGGCCTTCCATTGAGAAGGATTAATGATGTACTCAATGAGTTATTGGGTTTTGAGATAATTGAGCAGGGATTAAAAAGGTGTGTGATTAGAAATGTTGCGCAGGCAAGCGACGCTGAATTTGATCCTATGCTGAGAAGGGCATTTTTGGTTACTATCTCGCTGGCTAATGGCTCGCTTGAAGCTATTAAAGGAAAGAAATTTGACGAGTTGAAGGAATTATCTAAGATTCAATATACAAATAATAAACTTACAAATCTATGCCAAAGGATATTAAACAAGAAAGGGTATAAAGACCATATAAAAACAAATTATATGTATTCAATAATAGACCAACTTGAGCAGATTGGGGATCATTATGGTGATTTGTGTGATTATACCTATCATAACAATATGAATGTAGATGGGAAGGTTATTCAACTTTTTGAGAATGTAAATAACCTTTTTGAGTTTACTTACAGATTATTCTATAATTTTGATAAGAAAAGAATGATTGAACTTAAGAATGGGATGAATAAGCTGAATAAGGAGCTTCTTGATGTGTTTGGCAATAATTATGGGAAACAACTTGTGCTTGTGCAGTATCTTATCCAGGTTTTGGAGAGAATAAATCATATTGGATTATTTTTAATAGATATTTAGATGCATCTTACAATAGGTATTTCTAAATCTGCCCTTGATTGTGGATCAATATACTTACCATATCTATCCATGATTTTTTCCCTTGTACCCTGATCAGCATGACTTACTGAATTCCAAACGATTTGTGGATGATGACGCAGCAATGCGAAGTGAAGATTTTGATGTTCTTCTGTCTGCATAACAGCATTTACAAAAGAGTATAAATTTGCAGTTGATATATGAAGGCCCCTGTACATTGGTTCTTCAGCTCTTCTTGGCCTTAGAAGGATATGCGGTTCAATTGCAGTGGAGTAGTCCACAAATTTCACAAGTAATTTTTCAGCTGTGTCTGAATCGTTTAATCTAGATTGCATGCCATATATGCTTCGAACACATCTCCATGCTTTTGCAGCCCTGTATGCTTTTTCAAGGTGGCCCATTTCTAATCTGCTTAAATGAGTGCCAATACTTTCTGCTCTTTTTTTTAACACTCTCTGAACCATGCGTTGTTCATGTTTTGAATAAGCTATGCCATTGAAAACATAATGATTAACATCTGGATCTGCAAGAGTAAAAGCATAGCTATATACGCAAGGTGCAATACCGAATTGATCCCAATCAGCAATTTGGATATGCTCCTGCCCATCAATATTTGCAATAAGGCAATTTGAAGGTTTGGTGTCTAGATTATTGAATGACCAAACAAAGGCTTGTAATTTTTTTCTTGTTCTTGTATCTTGAACCATACCAAATTCCATGTACCAACCTAGAAATTCGTCGCTTGCTAATCTAAATCCGTTTATGGCAGGATTAGTATAAAGATAATCACCACCTTGGCAGCATTCATCTACTGAAGCCAATCTTGGTTTTGTGTCATCTTTCTTATCGTGGGAAAAAGTACTTTTATCACGAAGAGCGCGAAAATCAATTTGAGGTATTTTTACGGGTTGCCAGCTGTCTTCGATCGGGGATAATAGGCAGTATCCATCTGCTTCTCGCAACTCTGGTGTTAATCTTGCCTGAACATCTTCTTGTATATTCAAAAAGCTTTCAGTTGCTCTTTGCTTTTCTTTTAAAGGTGCTTGGCTTTTTAAAAGTTGATCCAATGTAGTTCCTGCCTTATTCATCAGGATTAGGTTTTCACCTGATGCTCCTTGAAACATCGATAGATAAGCGTTACAGGTTTCTTCACCCAGATAATGAAGCACTGCTCTTGCGACTAAGAATTGGTCTATTTGCGAATCCTTGAATGCCAATGAATGGGTCACTTCTCCTAAGCCAACAACCTCAGGATGATCTATAAAAAAGACACTTCCTTCTTTTGCCAGTGGAATTCTTCCAGGAGTGCAATGATAATCTGTATATGTAAGAGTAGTCCATGCGTGCTCTTTACACATTTGAATGTCTGCTTTATATTCTGAAACCTCCAAGGGGTGCATCACATCTCTAAAATGATGTAATATTCTCTCATGATATTTTGCTAGGGACAAGTAAAGGCAGGTTAGAACATGGTAATATCTTGTATCCTGATTTTCGTCCAGCTTTTGTCTTTGAACCTCCTTTCCAATAAACTCAAAAAAATCAACAGGCAGTTGAGTGTCTGGACTCTGAGGGAGCCTTTCTGCATAATATCTTAATTGGAGCAGGGTTAATTCAACATTAAAAGGATTTGGAGATTTTTGTATACCAAGACCAAGATATTTATGAATTTTTGGTTGATGTTGGGTATTGCCATTTCTTGATTCTCCTGCACAAAATAATGCAAGCTGAAGATAGTTATCGCCGTCTATAGTACCACGCTCCTCTGATTTTTCAAGCAAGGAAATAGCTTGTTCTTTCTGGCCCATTTCATAATAAAGAACATGTGCAATACGGCGCATAAGCAGGTTTTCTGGATCTGAGGGAAATGCAACAAAAGGATTTGGGGCATATCTTCGACTGCAGCCCTGCCTTCTTGCAACAACAGGATGAAGATGATGGATTGCATCCAGCAAATCGTCAATATTATCGGTTTTTTGCCTGTAGGCTTCTTTTAGTTCAGCAATTGCGTTAGTGTAATCTGCTTCAAGCAGGCTTACAGCTGATGCCACTGATAATACTGTAGAATTGGGTTTTAATCCAATAAGATAATCTACTGGAAGTTGAGGAATTATTCCCTGTATCCATTTTAGGTATCTCACTTTGTCAAAATTTAAATCGATAACCTCCAGCTCATATGTACTTGGATGTTCAAGGAAGGTTAAATGGTGTTCATAGGGTGAAAAATCTTTACCAAGGCATTGACAAGCTTCTTGAAGAGTAGTGGAATCTTTAATCCATATTAGTCTTGCATCAGTTAAACCATTGGAGGCATCTATAACATAGTGTTTATGTCTTGCGCTTTCTTCAGGCGAAACCGGGGAAGTAGACAATTTAGAAGTCATATCAATTTTTCCGCCTATGCTTAACGGAGAAATTTGGGTTTGAGAAAAAATGTCCGAATTAAATGCCTCAACAAAATATCTAACAAAATTAAATCCTGTAATGTAAGCTGTCTGGAACTTAATTGAATCAAGATATGCTTGCAGGGGCTCCAATTCTCCAGGATTAAAAACTGGGATTGGATATGCTAACGTAGGATGCATCATTCCCAATTTAATCATAAAATTCTGGCATGCCAGGTCAAATACTCGTGTATAGTCTGCTTCTGCCCCTGTTTGCCGATAATTATTTTGAATATGATTCTGAGTTCCAAACTCTTGCATTAACACCTGCATCAATACTGTATCCAAGGCTCTTCCACTGAATATTGCTTCTGTTAACCCATCTAAACCTAAAAATTCAAAGGAATAGAGGGAATTTGTTAAACTTAAAGCATCAGAACCAAGATCCAGCCTTATTGTTCCAAAATGACTTGTTAATTGTGGAACAATGCTTAGATACTCCATAGTATCTCTTGCAAGCTTAGCATGCTGTGCTATTGGAGTTCTAAATCTATCAAATAATTCAAAATGTTCCTTATTTTTAATTTGTATAGTTTCAACTAATGTAGGCAATTTAATACACCCAGAATCATCTCTTTTTTTGACTATAAAATGCAAGTTACTTTATAAATATAGAGGTAAATAAGACTATTTTCCATAACAATTCTTCCCCTTGAACTTTTCCCTATAGGATTCTAACAATGGAGTCATCTTTCTTACAGGGCAGACTTTCTGAGTTAGCCTTTCTTTTATCTCTGCATCGCTTAGCTTGACATTGAGCTTTCTGTTTGGGATGTCGATTTCAATTATATCTCCATCTCTTATTGCGCCTATTGCTCCGCCATTGTAGGCTTCCATCTCTACATGGCCTACGCATGGGCCTGATGTTCCGCCTGAGAATCTTCCGTCTGTTATGAGAGCTACTTTTTTGTAGCCTGCACCTTTGATTGCATCAGTAGGCGTTAACATCTCTGGCATTCCTGGTGCTCCGGCAGGGCCCTGGTATGGAAGGACTACTACGTCTCCTGCTTTTATCTTTCTTTTTACTATCGCATCCAATAGATCATCTTCTGTGTAGAAAACTTTAGCTGGGCCTGTATGAGCCATCATATCTCCCTGCACAGCTGTCTGTTTGATTACAGAAGAGTTTGCAATGTTTCCTTTAAGAACAGCTATTCCGCCTTGCTTAAAGTATGCGTTTTCTAATTTTCTTATAACTTCATCGTCTGTAACTTTGCTTTCTTCTGCTATCTGTTTTATTGATTTTCCATTGACTGTAGGTGAATCTTTTATCTGGGCTTTTAATCTGTTTAAAACACCTGGAACTCCTCCTGCTTTGTCTATGTCTGCCATCTCATGATTTCCTGCAGGGATTATCTTGCATAAGTTAGGTGTTTCTCTTGATATCTTGTCGAACATGTTTACGTCAATATCTATGCCTGCTTCTCTTGCTATTGCTGGAATGTGTAAAACAGTGTTTGTTGAGCCGCCCATTGCCATATCTACTCTTATTGCGTTTTCAAAAGCGTTCTTTGTCATTATGTCTTTTGGCTTTATGTCTTTTTTTACTAATTCGACAATACGTTTTCCTGTTTCGTAGGCTTGTTTCTTTTTTAATGAATCTAAAGCTAAGGTAGTTGAGCATTTTGTAACTGACATTCCTAGAACTTCTGTTACGGTTGCCATTGTGTTTGCCGTATATAATCCAACACAAGAACCTGCTCCACAAACCATGCATGGAAGCATCTTGTTTGCTTCTGCTTCTGTTAGTTTTCCGCCTTTAACCTGGCCAACTAGGCCAAATCCTTCAATAGGGTGGTGTTTAATTCCATCGACAAGGTGTGCTTTCATAGGACCGCCTGTGATGATTATTGAGGGAATATTTATTCTTCCGGCTGCCATAAGCATGCCTGGGGTGATCTTGTCGCAGTTAGTCACTCCAACCCAGCCGTCCATTGAATGTGATAATGTCATGATTTCAATATTGTCTGCTATGTGTTCTCTTGATGGAAGAGATAGTCTCATCTCAACATGCATAGCAATGCCATCGCAAACTCCTGGAACGCCCCATATGAATGGAACTCCGCCTGCATCTCTTATTCCTTTCATGACTTCCTGGCTCAGTTCATTAAGATGAATATGGCCTGGAATAATATTGTTGTAAGAGTTTGCTACTCCAATAAATGGCTTGTCTGAATTAAGGTCTTCTGGCTTTACACCTGCACTTAGCAATAATGCTCTGTGCGGCAATGTTGAAATGTCTTTTTTAAGTATGTCTGATCTCATTTTTACACCCCAATTTCAATCAATAATTTATTTTTGCCTATCTTCGAAATAAGTATTTCTTCCTCTCCTTTTAAATGCATGTTTTTTTCAATATCTGATGGTATCCTTAAAACTGTGCCTCTTGCGCTTCTGCTTAATTTCCTGTGAAGTTTCAAAGGTTCTCCCCAAATCCCTAATTTTCTAGATACTTCTATCATTCTCTGGCCTTCTTTTTCGCTTATGAATTCTTCACTGCAGGCTGAGCATCTCTCGCCTTTCTGAACAAAAAGATGCCCTTCAATTTCAGAAATTATATCATCTACTTCGATTAAGTTTCCTTTTTCACATACCGGACATTGCTTGTTTTTCATCTTTAATCACCTTCTGAACCAGTTATTACAAATATCGTCTCAAATTCAAAATAATAAATAAATATTATCTTTTTTGAGCCGTCTTTTCTGACATAAGCTTCGTATTTTTTCTTGCCTACTTTTTCGGTCTTATATGCGCATTTTAAGGCTTCTCTCAAATCTATAAAGTCCCAACCCCATTTTTTCATATATTTCAGGGCAAAATGCTTGCTCACCTCTATTTTGCATACCTCTAAGTTAAACTTCATAGTATTTTCACTATATTTTGTGTTGTTATTCATCATATTTAAATATTTGTATTGTGGAGTATATAATAGATAAACCAAAAACAACATTAACTTTTTATATTAGAGAAATAAATTCCTAACAGAGGGGGTAAAAATAGATTTAATTAAGGATTTAGTTGAACTATATAGAAAAACAGCTACAGAGATTCATGAAGATATCCTCAATATCCTAAAACAAGCAGAAGAAATAGAAGAAGTATCAGCAAAAAACAACATAAAAGATCTTATAAAAAACGCAGAACTAGCAAAACAACTATCTAAACCAATCTGCCAGGATACTGGAACTCCGATTTTTTATATTCAACATGATAAAACATACTCTCAAAAAGAATTAAAAAAACAAATAATAGAAGCGACAAAGCTAGCAACAGAAAAAATACCATTAAGGCCTAATGCAGTTGACATTAAAACAGATAAAAATACAGGTAACAACACTGGAAACTTTTTCCCAATAATCTATTTCGAAGAAATTAACAAAGGATTAATAATAGACCTAATGTTAAAAGGCGGTGGCTCAGAAAATGTTGGAATAACATACAGCCTTCCAAATAAAGATCTAGATGCTGGCAGGAATTTGGAGGGTGTAAGGAAATGTGTTTTGGATGCTGTGTTTAAGGCGCAGGGAAAGGCGTGTCCCCCCTATGTTATTGGTGCTGCTATTGGCGGTTCTAAAGATGTTGTTGCTTGTTTGTCAAAGAAACAATTGTTAAGGAAACTAAATGATGTAAATGAGGATTCAGAATTGGATAGATTTGAGAAAGAGTTGAAAGAAGACCTAAATAAATTAGGCATAGGGCCATTAGGATTAGGGGGAAAAACAACATGTTTAGCTGTAAAAATAGCAGAGTCATCAAGGCATCCAGCTTCTTATTTTGCAGATATATCGTTCTGCTGCTGGGCATGCAGAAGGGGGCAATTAAAATATGACTGAGCACCATTTAACAATCCCATTAAAAGATGAGGATATTGAAAAATTAAAAATAAATGATAAAGTTTACCTAACTGGGAATATTGTTACAGCTAGAGACAAAGCCCACCTTTACCTATTAAAGGAAGATCCTAATCTAGGCCTTAAAGGAGGAACAATCTATCATTGCGGGCCTGTTGTAAAAAAACAAGATGGTAAATATGAAATAATCGCTGCCGGTCCTACAACCAGCATAAGAATGGATTTGTATGAATCAGATATTATTGAAAAATACGGGGTTAAAGCTGTTATTGGAAAGGGGGGCATGGGCAAGAGAACATTAGATGCTTTACAGAAATATAAGGCAGTTTATTTATCAGCACTTGGTGGAGCTGCTGTGCTGCTTGCACAATCTATTGTTAAGGTTAAGGATGTTTTAAAATTAGAAGATTTTGGTGTTCCTGAAGCATTGTGGGTTTTAGAAGTTAAAGATTTTCCAGCTATCGTTACAATGGATGCTCATGGAGGCAGCCTTCATGAAAATATTCTAAAGAAATCTGAAAAAGAGCTAAAGAAAATTATAGGGGGATAACAAAATGGATGAAAACAAAGTAGAATCGATGGATTACCATTCTGGAAAGAAATATGAAAAAAATCCAGTAATGAATAAGCCCGGCAAAACAGCTGTTCTTGTTACAAAGGGCTGCGAAACACAGGGGGAATTAAGCTTAGCATACACCCCATTTGTTGGAAAAATTGTAGAAGATATACATAGAAATCCAGAACAACTGCCTAAATTAACTTCTTACAGCAACAAAGGGGCTGTTATAAGCGATGGAACTGCTATTCTTGGCTTTGGTGATCTAGGGCCGAAAGCAGCAACACCAGTAATGGAAGGCAAATCAGTCTTGTTTAAGGTTTTTGGAGATGTTGACATGGATTCTATTGTCATAAATGAAAAAGATCCAAAGAAGATCATAGAATTCGTAATGAAAATGGAACCTAACTACGCCGGCATAAACCTAGAAGATATCTCAGCCCCAAGATGTTTTGAAATAGAAGAAGAATTACAGAAAAGGTATAAAGGGTTTATCTTCCATGATGACCAGCATGGTACTGCCACAATTACATTAGGCGGATTGTTAAATGCCTTAGAGCTAGTTAACCTAAAAAAAGAAGATGCTAAAGTAGTTATTTGCGGCGCAGGAGCTGCTGCTATAGCCTCAGCAAAACTATACAAAAAAGACGGAATAAAAAAAATAATAATGCTTGACAGAAATGGGGCAATCTTTAAAGGAAGAAACTTTCCAACAAACAAATACAAAGAGCAATTTGCAATAGGCTTAGAAGAATATGGGCTAAATCCAGATAAAGATGGAAAGATAACCTTAAAAGAAGCTATAAAAGAAGCAAATGTTTTCTTAGGCTTATCAGCAGCTAACTTACTAACGGGAGAAATGGTAGAAAGCATGGCAAAAGATCCAATAATAATTGCAATGGCCAATCCAGTTCCTGAAATTCTTCCTGATGCTGCTTATGAGCATGGTGCTAAGATTGTAGCAACCGGGAGGAGTGATTTTCCTAACCAAATAAATAATGTTTTGGGGTTTCCAGGCATCTTTCGCGGAGCCTTAGATGCTTTGATTTCTAAGACGACTGATGATATCAAGCTGGCGGCAGCTTATGCCTTAAAGGATCTGGCGCATAAGCCTGTTCCTGAAGAAGTTAAGGATAAATATCCTAAGGATAAGGCAAATGGTGTTTTTGAAGGAGAAGACCCAGTAAAGCCAGAATACATTGTTCCTTTGGCATTGGATCCAAGAGTTGCTGTTGAGGTTGCTGCTGCTGTTTACAAGACAGCGTTTGAAAAAGGGATTGCAACAGCAAAACTTCCAGAAGGATTTAATTCTGCTGAAGAATATATTCCTGCTTACAAGAAGGAAGTTATGGAGAGAATAAAGGTGCAGGATAAGCTTAGGGAAGCTGTTAGAAATAGTTTTTAGAATATGCATAGCATCTTCAAAATTCTTGACGGAAGCGGCAAAGGAGCTGCGTTCCCGTAGGGAGCACAGAAAAAGCCTTGCTTTTTCCTAGTTGCGCTCGGCTTTGCCTCGGCAAACCAACCCCTCGCGACGCTCGTCGATAATATTTGATTTATGGAATTTTGACCCTAGGATGCTATGCACATACAGTTTTTAGAAAGTTATAAAAACAAGTTCTTAAAGTGTTTAGATATGGAGTTTTGCGCATTAGCATCTGGTTCGTCTGGAAACTGCTTTTATGTAAAGGGGGGGAATTCTGCTGTGCTTATAGATGCTGGAATCTCTGCAAGGCAGATACTTGAGAGGTTATCTTCTATAAAACAATCTCCTAAATGGATAAAGGGGATTTTTGTAACACATGAGCATACAGACCACATAAGAGGCATAGATGTTTTTGCTTCAAAGCATAATATTCCAATCTATATGACTAAGGGCACTGCAGAATCTTCCTGTGTATGCAGGGAGGATAATCTTGTGAATGTTATCAAGAATAATGAACATGTTAAGCTGAATGGGTTAAGTGTAGAGGCTTTTTCTAAATCACATGATGCTGCTGATCCTGTCTCTTATTCTGTTTCTGCCGGAGGTAAAAGAGTAGCTGTTGTTACAGACATAGGGTTTGCGTGCAAGAATGTCATTGACCATATATCATGCGCTCATTCTGTCATTTTAGAGTCTAACCATGATACTAAGATGTTAGAGGATGGGAATTATCCTATCTATCTAAAAAGAAGGATTGCTTCTGACAAAGGGCATATCTCTAATTATAATGCTGCCTTATTATTATTGCAGCATGGGCCTAAGGGATTGAAGAATGCCATGCTTGCGCACCTTAGCGAGAACAATAATACTCCAGATATTGCGCTTAAGACTTTTGAGCTTTTAAAAGAGAGAAAAGACCTTAAGGTTAATATTAAACTTTCTTTGAGGGATAGTGTTTCTGAATGCATAAAACTAAAATGATGCACTAATTCTAAATCAGTATATGGAAAAAGACAAAAATAACACATAAAATAGTTTGTCTTTTTCAATTTGCGTATAAATTATGGAATAATTTACTACACTAAAGAAATGTGAAGCATTTCTTGTTAGTTGAGGCTAAATAATAATGATTTATTTATGTCCTCAACTAATAAACCATAAAGGTTTTAAATAATCCTATAACTAGGTCTTCAGATAATATGGCTGAATGTATTCTTAAAGCAAATGATGGCAACGGAATGGGCCATCTAAGAAGGGCATTAAACTTACTATTAGCAGCTCCAGAATTAGCGCAGTCTGTTGAATTAATCGCCCATCAAGGTTTTCAAAAATTTCTTGAAGAGTTTGATAGAAAATTTAATACTAGCTTGGTTCCTGATTGCGGATGGAGATTAAACTTAGATACTAGTTTGCCTTATCTAAAATGGAATTCACCTTATGCAAGAGAATTTGATCAAAAAGCTGCATTAGATATGTATTATCTTTCTTTTATTGATGCGTTGGGGAGAAATCCAAGAGCAAAGCTTGTCTATGTTGATGATCATAATGATCCTGCAGCTATGCTTACAGGTAGAGCAGGAAAGGCGCTAGGTTTAACAAGACACCCAATAAAAGAATTAGTTCCTGATGCTGCACTAGCTTTTCTAATGCAGACACAAGGATATTTTGATGGCTGCAAGGATCAAATGCCAAAAACAAGAAAAGAATGTTTTGACATTGCAGATTATCTCCTTTTTCCCAGCCACCCAGAATTCATAGGGGCAGCTGCTGATTTTGACTTTTCAAATGGCAATCCAGAAAAGGTCATCTCATTGGGATTTCTTGTAGACCAAGAAGTTATGGGGCTGTTTAAACAAACAGATAAAAGAAGAGTAAAGAATACGCTGTATGGGGCTCTTGAAGTAGATAAGGCTAACCGAAAATTGATCTATTGCTCTTTTGGCGCAGGTGAAGCAGCTGATTCCATATTACGTGCTATATTCACAGCAGCTCAAAACCAAGATTATGTTTTTGTAATTGCAGATCCAAGAGGTTTATTAGCTAAAAAAGCTCAAGAGATGTATGATGTTAAACTTGCTTTTACATGCAGCAGAGGAACTAGACTTCCAACAGCAGCAAGAAAAATTAGCTTAGGAAATGGAAGATATGTATATATAGTCAATCCAGGAACTTCTGAATTACATCTTAAATACCTTGCAGCTTCAGATGTATTATTGCAAAGCAATGGCTCAAATACAACCTATGAGGCAATTGCAGCTGGAAAACCAACAATTAATGTTCATTTGCCAAAACCAGGGTTTGAACAAGGGTTTAAAGCATTAGCTATGAGTGCAAATGGTTTGGGTGAGGTTTTGATGCTGCCTGGTGAAGCAGATATGGCTGATAGATTTAGAGAATTGGTCGGGCCACAACCTGAATTTAGATATGAACAATTAAGTGCTCAACATCTTGAGGCTGCAATTGGAAGAATTTTAGATACTCCTAATTTTTATGGTGATAATCTTGCTGCTGCACAAAGGTTTATTACCTCCCCACAAACAGCTTCTCAAATATTAGCTAATATGATGTTAAGAAAAAATCCTCAAGAGATTGTTGATACCTTAGGCCTGCCGCGTTATGAATAAAGAACAAGAAATAATGAATTGTTTATTCGACATAATTAATCAAGCTTCCAATTCCTTCAATCTTAACTTCTATCTTATCTCCCTTTTGCATAGGGCCAATGCCTTTTGGAGTTCCTGTTGCTATAATGTCGCCAGGGTTTAGAGTCATTACCTGAGAGATGAAAGAAATGATTTTTTCAACTTTGAATATGAAGTTTGATGTGTTTGAGTCCTGCTTTATTTCCCCATTAAGATAGGATTGAATCTTTACGTTGTTTGGGTTGATGTTTTTTACTATCTTAGGGCCTATTGGGCAGAATGTATTGAATGATTTTGCTCTTGTCCATTGTCCGTCTATCTTCTGCAGGTCTCTTGCTGTTACGTCATTTAAGCAGGTATAACCTTCAACATAGTTTAATGCATCTTTTTCTTCTACATCTTTACATGTTTTTCCTATTATTATTGCGAGCTCTGCTTCATAATCTACTCTTTTGGACATTTTAGGGTAGATTATGTTTTCTTCTGGCCCGATTAGAGCGGTTAGAGGTTTTATGAAAATGATTGGATGATGAGGAGTGTTCATGCCCAGCTCCTTAGCATGACAATGATAATTTAATCCGACGCAGACTATCTTTGTCGGCTGTTGTTTGAGAAAGGACAGATTGGACATAATCATAAGGATAAAAAGGATTAATTAATAAAATTATTGGTTTTTTACAAAAAGCAGATTTTAACCTCTTTTTTTGGTCAGAAAAGACCAATTATATAACAAAATCAATTGAAATATCACTCCCTAAACTCATCTGGAAAGAAAAATCTCCTTACAGCTTCATCATCACTAGCGATAACATCCTGTTTTGCCCCAAGCCTTCTAATCTTCCTTTCATGAATCCAATCTATCCTATCTGGATCAAAATAGCCAAGCCTATTGTCATGGGTTGTCGCAAGAACAGTATAACCCATCTTCTTTAGCTTGCTTATCAGATCAAAGACTTCTAGACTCAATGGGGGATCAAGTCCTGTTGTCGGCTCATCTAATATTATTAATTCTGGAAAATCTGCCAATACCCTTGCAACTGCCACTCTTTTTAACATACCTCCGCTTAACTGAGCAACATCCTTATCCCTATCTTTCCATGGATCTAGGCCAACTAACTCCATACAATAATCTACCCTGGCCTGAATAATTATGTTTTCAAGCAGATTAACTTCACCTAGTATGATGCTGCTTCTGGATTGTTGAGCACGAATCCCAAAATTTTCATTAAGGGCTTTCAATTCCTCCCCACACCTATATTCAATAGATCTAGTTGAAAGATATTCCCTAACACTAGCGCAAACATCAGATTTATAAAAAACATCATAGAAATGCTCTCTCAATGGAAAAGCAATATTCTCTGCAACACTCATACTTCCAAAAAGGCCACCTTTCTGAGGGCAGTAACCTAATCTGCTATATATTTCAGTATAACGTTTTCTTCTATCTGATTTTGAAATACCATGCAAAGCTTTGCCAAATACATATACCTCCCCGTCTACACAATTATCAGAACCAAATATTACTGGATTACCTATTCCGAATACTGTCCTTAAAAACACGCTCTTTCCTTTTCCACTCCCGCCAAAAAGAAAAACAAACTCCCCCCTATTCAAATTAAAATCAGCTCCTTCTAAAATACATTCCCCAGCAAAAGACCTGGTTAAACCATGACATTCAACAATGGCATCATCACCATCAGGCATGGTCTTGTAATCATTAGAAACAAGCCCCTGAATGCCTGCCCTGTATGCATTAACAGCACCTAAATCAATCATAGAAAAAGAGGTTAATATAAGAATTATATAAACTTTTTGAAATTAACCATTTTTATGTAGTGACCTTAAATAAAAATTATAAAAAAGAAAATACTATTTCTTATTGAAAAGCGCTCTTATTTCTTTTCCGACTGTTTCAATAGGGTGGTCAAAGTCTTCCTGCTGAAGTTTTGTTAAAACGGGCTTTCCGTTCTTGCATTCCTTTGCCCATTCTTTTGCAAACTTTCCGGATTCTACGTCTTTAAGCATCTTTTTCATGACTTTTCTTGTTTTATCAGTAATGATCTTTTTGCCTCTTGTCAATCCGCCGTATTTTGCTGTGTTTGAGACTGCTTTCCACATCTCTGTGAAGCCGCCTTTATACATAAGGTCAACTATCAGCTTTAATTCATGCAGGCATTCAAAATAAGCCATTTCCGGGGGATAACCTGCTTCAACTAAAGTGTCAAAGCCTGCTTTGACTAATTCAGTTACTCCGCCGCATAAGACAGCCTGCTCACCGAATAAGTCTTCATAGGTTTCCTGCTCAAATGTGCATTCTAAAACACCTGCTCTTGTCCAGTGCATTGCTTTTGCCAATGCTAAAGCAACATTTCTTGCTTGCCCGGATGCATTCTGCTTGATTGCAATCAATCCTGGAACGCCAAAGCCTTCTAGATACTGTTTTCTTTCCTCTGAGCCAGGCGCTTTGGGGGCAATCATTATGACGTCAATTTCTGCTGGCGGGGCAATTCTCTTGAAGCAGATGTTAAAGCCGTGTGAAAAGCTCAATGTTTTTCCTGCTTTCATGTGTTTCTTTATCTGTTTTTTGTATACGCCTGCCTGGTATTCGTCTGGCACTAAGATATGGATGATGTCTGCTTTTTTTGCTGCTTCATCTATCTCATAGACTTCAAAGCCGTCTGCTTTTGCCTTTTCCCAGCTCGGATTTGGCTTATCACCTAATACTTCTGTTTCTCCGATTATAACACTCACTCCAGAGTCCTTCAAGCAGTTTGCCTGGGCGTTTCCCTGGCTGCCATAGCCAATAACTGCAATTGTCTTTCCGTTCAGTGCAGATTCGTCTGCGTCTTTATCTGTCAATATATTTATCATTTTATCAAACCTCCTAAGTTTTATTTAAGATTGATATAATCCCCCAATTGATTAGGGGGTAGTTTATTATATTTAAAATTAATTGTTTTTACAGTTTTTTAACTACAGCATCCCCCATTTCTGAAGTAGTGTTTTTACCGCCAAGGTCTTTTGTTCTTACTTTTCCTTCTTTCAGGACTGATTCTATGGCTTTTACTATAATTTCTGCTGATTTGGGTTGTCCGATCTCATCTAACATCATTGCTCCTGCCCAGATTGTTGCTAATGGATCAGCTATATTCATGCCTTTGTATTTTGGAGCAGAGCCGTGGATAGGCTCAAACATTGAAATTCCTTCTGGATTAATGTTTCCGCCTGGTGCTAAGCCTAAGCCGCCTTGTATCATTGCACCTAAGTCTGTTATAATGTCTCCGAACATGTTTGGTGTAATGACTACCTTAAACCATTCGGGGTTTTTTACAAACCACATTGTGATTGCATCTACAAACATGAATTCGTGCTTTATTTTTGGGTATTGTTTTGCTATTATTTCTACATTCTCTCTCCAGAATCCGTAGATATCTGAAAGGACATTTGCTTTGTCTACAAAGTAAGCTGTTTCAACTTTTTCTTTTTTAGCTAATTCAAAGCCGTATTTTATTACGCGTTGAGCTCCTTGTTTGCTCATTACTCCAATCTGGTAAGCGATCTCATCTGTGTTTTCTATGTCTAGGTTGAATTTTACTTTGTAAAGATCCCTAATTACTTCTAATTCCTGCTTGCTTTTTCCTATTTTTGCCCTGTTTCCTATTCCGACATAGAAATCTTCAGTGTTCTCCCTTATAACTGTGAAGTTTATGTCCTTTGGGCCTTTGCCTTTTAGAGGGCAGTCTACTCCTCCTAATAATTTGATTGGCCTTAAGTTAACGTACTGGTCAAAATAGAATCTTGTCTTTAGCAATATTCCTTTTTCTAATATTCCCGGCTTGCATCTTGGATCGCCTAGAGCGCCTAAGTAGATTGCCTTGCAGGTTTGTTTTATCTCTTTTAGAGTTTCTTCTGTGATAAGTTCGCCTGTTTTTAGGTATTTGTCTGCTCCGTTGTTGTAAGTTACCCAATCTATCTTGAAGTTGTTCTTGTCTGCTACTGCTTCTATTACTTTAACTCCTTCTGCTATGATTTCTGGGCCTATGCCATCACCTGGCATTTTTGCGATTTTGTAGGTTTTCATTTTGTTATTTGTTTTTCTTTATGTAGTTCAACAAACCTCCTGCTTTTATTATGTCAATTGCAAATTTTGGGAATGGAGTGAATTTGAATTCTTTTTTTGTTGTTAAGTTTTTTATTGTTCCTGATTCTATGTCTATCTCTAGTTCGTCCTGGTCATTAATGTTTTTTGAAGCGTCTTTAAGCTCTATTGCATAAAAACCGTTGTTTATGCAGTTTCTGAAAAAGATTCTTGCAAAAGAGCCTGCTATTACTGCTTTTACACCTGAGCCCCTTAATGCCCAGACAGCGTGCTCTCTAGATGAGCCGCAGCCGAAGTTCTCTCCTGCTACGATGAAGTCGCCTGGCTTTACTTTTTTTATGAAGGTTTTATCTAAGTCTTCCATTGCGAATTTTGCCAAGTCTGCTTCTTTGTCCATATTCAGGTATCTAGCTGGAATTATCTCGTCTGTGTTGATGTGGTCTTTTTTGTAGACGTGCGCTTTGCCTTTTAATATCATTTTACATACTTCCTCGGGTCTGCTATCTTTCCTTCTATTGCTGAAGCTGAGACTGTTGCTGGAGAGGCCAAGTAGACTTTTGATTTTGGATGGCCCATTCTTCCTGTGAAGTTTCTGTTAGTGGTAGAGATACATGTTTCTCCTTCTGCTAATATGCCCATATGACCACCTAAACATGCTCCGCATGTTGGTGTTGAAACTGTTGCACCAAATTCCATGAATATGTCTAACAATCCTTCTTTATTAGCCTGCTTCCATATATCTGTTGTAGCAGGCACGACTATCATGCGTGTTCCTTTAGCTATTTTTTTTCCTTTTACTATTTGCGCTGCTATCCTTAAGTCTTCTATCCTCCCATTTGTACAGCTTCCTAAGTAAGCCTGATCTACCTTTATATCCTGCATCTTGCTTATTTCAGACATTGTTTTTCCGTTGCTTGGAAGGTCTGGAAATGCTACAATGGGCTCTAGTTTTGAAACATCATATGTTTTAGTTTCTGAGTATTCTGCATCAGGGTCTGATCTGTAGATTTGATATTGTGTTTTTGTCCTTTGTTTTACATAATCTTCTGTAGTCTTATCTGGCTCTATTATTCCTGATTTACCGCCTGCTTCTATTGCCATGTTTGTAATAGTCATCCTAGCTTCCATGCTTAAGCTCTTTATTGTGCTTCCTGTAAATTCCATTGCTTTGTATAAAGCTCCATCTACTCCGATGTCTGAGATTATCTTTAAGATGATATCCTTAGAGTAAACTCCTTTTGGAAGATTTCCGTTTATTACAAATTTTATTGATTCAGGAACCTTAAACCATAATTCGCCTGTTGAGAGGGCTGCTGCTAAATCAGTTGAGCCTATTCCTGTTGAGAATGCTCCAAAAGCACCATGAGTGCAAGTATGAGAATCACCACAAACAATTGTTATTCCTGGTACGACATGGCCCTGCTCTGGCAAGATAGCGTGACAAACTCCATGCCTGCCTATGTCGTAGAATGTTTCTATCTTGTGTTTTTTTGCCCATTCTCTTATTCTTTTTACCATGTCTGCACTTTTTATGTCTTTATTTGGGACAAAGTGATCTGGAGTTACAACTACTTTATTGGGATTGAAAACTTTATCAGTGTTAGATTTTTCCAACATGTCTATAGCAGGTGTTGTAGTAACATCGTGGCACATGACTAGGTCTATCTTAGCATTTATCAATTCTCCTGGCTTTACTTCTTTTTTATTGCAATGTTTTGCAAGTATCTTTTCTGTAATTGTTTGTGACATTTTATTCTCCTATTTGGCAAATGAATATCAGATGATTGACTGTTTTTTTCATAAAACAGCTGTATTCATCTATATACTCATTCTTAAGTATTTTATCATTATTAAAAAACCTTTGCATTTCTTCTTTTGTAAAGTAATGGCGGGGAATCTCTTTATCTGGAATATTAAGGCCGATATAAGTTCCGGAAGATATCTCCTTAGTTTCTTTTGTCTTAACCTTTTCAAAAAAATGTATTGAAGGAACGACCAATAAGATTATCCCACCTGGTTTTACCACCCTTTTTATCTCTGAAATGTATCTTTCTATTTGTTTTAGGTTTCCATGCGCCAATACGTTAGTTGAAATCAACGTATCAAAAAAATTGTCTTCAAAAGGGATTTTTGAGATATCCCCATGGATTATATATTTTGGAGGAAGGTTTTTCTTTTTCAATGATGCTAAGGCGTAATCTGAATTATCTATTCCGTAAACTTCAAAGCCTTCCTGCCTTAAATAAAAAAGGTTTCTTCCTATGCCACACCCATGATCCAATATTTTTTTGCAATTGTTGCCTTTTAGTGTTTTAACTAATTTGGTGACTTCTGGGTGGGGTTTTTCTTCGCCCATCTTTTCTGTCCTTTTTTTGTGAAATTTATCCCATTCTTTCATTTTAATCAGTTATTTCCGGCCTATCGTCTTCTATCTTACGCTCTATGCACTGCGCAAGGGCGTTCAGCTTTTCTTCGAATATGGGCTGAAGGCACTCAGGAATGTGCTTTTTCTTTGTCCTATGGATATTAATACATTCGAAGCATTTGCCGTGCCACTCACACTTCTGAGTGCATGAGCATTCATCAAGGGATTTGTCTTTGATTATTCCCCTGGATTTTTCAAGTATTTTATTGAACTTTTTTCTTGTGAACTTCATAGTATATTTGAGTTATTGGAAAGTATATAAAAGTATGTTGTACCTAAAGGGTACAACTATCGAAAGATTTATATCTATGCCCATATTTTTAGGCACCATGGAAGAACATGTATTAATCAAGGCTGGCCTGACGGCAAATGAATCAAGGATATATCTTTTGCTGTTGAAGAGCCAAGAGGCGATTGCTTCGGATATTGCAAAGCAGACAGAGATATCAAGACCGCATGTGTATGATTCTATAAACAAACTGATTGAGAAAGGATTGGTGTCTTATGTGATAAAAGACCATAAGAGATATTTTAAGGCAGCTAATCCAAATGAACTGATCAATTATCTTGAAGAAGAGAAGAGCAGGATAGATGATAAGAAGAAGGAGATTACGGGATTTATGCCTAAATTGCTTAAGATGCATAAGGAAATGAAAGCAAAGTCTTCTGTAGAAGTTTATGAAGGAAAAGAAGGGCTAAAGACTGTACTTATGGATATTATAAATAATTGTAAGAGCTTTACTGCTTTTGGCGCAACGCATAAGTTTGAAGGTGTTTTGCCTGTTTTTTCTAAACTCTTTGTGAAAATAAGAGAAGAGAAAAAGATTAAGGCAGATATTCTTGCTGTAGAAGGAGAGAATCCAATAAAGACAAAGATGAATAACTATAGGTGGATACCTAAAGAGTATTCATTGCCATCTTCTACTATAATGTATGGTGATAAGACTGCTATTTTGCTTTGGAGCGGTGAGCCATTTGGGATTATAATAAAAAGCAAAGAGATAACTAATTCTTACAATAGTTATTTTAAATTACTTTGGAAGATTGGGAAGAAGAAATAAATAAAAGACTTTTGTATTAAGGGGCAAAGCAAACATTTTTCTTGCATGCGATCTTGCCAAATAACTGTATCCAAAAAGGGCTTATCATCAAGCTTAGGGTTATAACTGCCAATGTCAGTTGATAAATATTATTGTCTATGATTCCAAGGGTTAAGCCAGCTGCCCCAAGCACAAAACTGAATTCACCTAATTGTGATAAAAGAGAGCCACCATACAGGCTTCGCCTCAATTGACCGCCTAACATACGGAAAATAACTGAATTAATCAAAGTGTTAAGAATAAGAACTGAAAGGACAAGAGAAAACACTAATGCAATATTGTTTAATACGTAGGAAATATCAAGAAGCATACCAATCGAGACAAAGAATAATGCAACGAAAATAATCCGTATGGGCTTTATGCTTGACTGTATCCAGCTTGTTTCCCTGGCTATACCTACTGTAATCCCGCCGATGAAAGCACCTAAGGCAGGCGAAAGGCCAAATATTTCAGTAAGGAGGGCAAAACCAAAACAGATTGAAAGCGCTGCAAAGACCTGCAATTCCTGATGCGATCTTATCTTTTTTATGAATGGAAACTTCCATCTCCTTATATGGAATAGCCATATGATGAAAGAAATTATCAATATTCCCATGAATAATTGTGATCCAATCCTGATGAGGTTCATGTTATCTTTAGCCATCAGCGATAATATAATCAGCATAGGGATGACTGAAAGGTCCTGCACTATAAGTATACCCAAAACGTCTCTTCCTGTCTTCGTCTCGATCTCTTTACGATCCTCTAAAAGCCTGACAACAAGGGCTGTACTGCTAAGGCTTATAACAAAACCAAGCAAGATACTTGCAGCAATTCCAATATTAAAAAAAGAACCTATACCAAAGACAACAGCTACACTTATTATGATCTGAAGAGTAGTTCCTATAATCGAAACTCTCCAGTTCGATAAAAGACGGGTAATGCATATTTCCATACCTACAAAAAATAATAAGATTATCACGCCGAGCTCACCTATGCTTTGTATCAGTTGAGTGTTTGAAATAAGCATTAAGCCGTGCGGGCCTATTACCATGCCTGCAATAAGGTATGCTATTACAAACGGCTGCTTAAGAAACGTAAATAATAATCCAATCAACAATAAGCTAATCACAAGTGTATCAAAGGTTATAAGGGATAGATTTGGCATTGTCCTATCACCTATTTCCCAATATGAACTTTATTTTTGTGATTTTAACCTCTAGAAACTGCTGTTACGCCAGTTCTTGAGACTTCTTTAACTCCAAATTGCTTCATGAGCTCTATGAATGAGTCTATCTTATCAGGATCCCCTATGAGCTCTGCAGTTATTGTCTTTGGAGTTATGTCTACTATCTTTGTCTTGTAGATCTTAGTGTATCTTAAAATCTCGTCTTTTGCTTTTTTGTTTGAGATTGCTACTTTAATCAGGCAAAGTTCCCTGATTATAGATTTGTCTTCTGTCATTTCCATTACTTTGATTGTGTCAATCAGTTTGTTTACCTGTTTTTCAACCTGTTCAAGTATCTGATCATCCCCTATTACAGTTATAACCATCTTACTGACTCCTGCTTTTGTGGTTTTTCCGACTGTGATTGTATCTATGTTAAAGCCTCTTCTTGCGAACATTCCTGCTATTCTTGTCAGCACCCCTGGCTGGTCTTCAACAAGCATTGAAATTACGTGCCTTTTTTCTTTTGTCATTACAAATCACCTCCGGTGAGTTCTAATGGTCTCAAAAAATAAATTTTTTGAACCATATTTATCAGCCCTCAAAATATTTTCCCGGGCCTGCCATACAGCCGCCAAAGGCATCTTTAAGATTACCCCCTGGCAAAAGCATTGGCAGTACATTTGATTCTTCTTCTATCTGAATATCTAGGATAGTAGTAGTGTCGTTCTTTATTGCCTGCTTTATAGCCGACTCTAGTTCTGATTTTTTTGCAACCCTGATTCCTTTCAAGCCATATGCGTCTGCTACTTTCAGGAAGTCTGGAGTTGTACCTAGGTAAACCTCTGAATAACGCTTATCTGAAAATAATTCAAGCCACTGTCTGACCATCCCCAAATAAGAGTTGTTCATTATCATTATTATTATCTTGATTCCTGCTTCTTTTATTGTCCCTAATTCCTGAATAGTCATCTGGAATGAGCCATCGCCATCTATTAGGAAAACGTTTACATCAGGCTTAGCAACTTTTGCGCCTATTGCTGCCGGAAGACCGAAACCCATTGTTCCTGCGCCGCCTGAACTGATGAATGTTCTTGGCTTTCTCATCCTTAAGAAATGGCCTGCGAACATCTGGTGCTGGCCAACTCCTGTAACAACTATGTCTTCTGGTTTCATCAGTTTGTTTAATTCGAGCATAACTGTTTTGGGATGGATTCTTTTGCCTTCTTTGATAGGAACGCATTCATCACAGTATTTTTTGTAATGCTTTATTGTTTTTGTCCATTCTGTTTTCTCTTTTGTCTGGAGTTTTTTTAGTTCTGCTGTTAATTGGGTTATGATTTCTTTTGCATCTCCAACTATAGGGATATCTATCTTAACGTTCTTTCCTATTTCAGCAGGGTCTATATCTGCATGGATAACTTTAGCGTTCTCTACATATGTTTTTAGATTTCCTGTAATCCTATCTGAGAACCTGCAGCCTATTGTGATCAGTAAGTCGGTCTTCAAAGTAGCGTAATTTGCTATTTTTCTTCCGTGCATTCCAACTGTGCCTAAGCTTAATGGGTGAGTTTCATCAAATATTCCTTTTGCCATGAATGTTGTTGAAACTGGGATTTTTGTTAAGCTGACTAATTCAGCAAGCTCTTTTGAAGCTTCTGATATTACAACTCCCTGGCCTATCAGGAGAAGTGGCCTTTCTGATTTGGCTATTGCTTCTGCTGCTTTTTTTATCTGGATAGGATTGGGCATTTTTGTTGGCTGAAATCCAGCTATGTTAACTTCAGTTGGGATAGGCTCTGTAACTTCGCCTGTCATTGTATCTTTTGGGAGGTCTATATAAACAGGGCCTGGCCTTCCTTCTACTGCAATCTTAAATGATTTCATTATCATAGGGGCCATCTGATTAGGTGTTCTAACCTGATAATTGTGTTTTGTTATAGGTAAGGTGATTCCCATCATGTCTGTTTCCTGGAATGCGTCGTTTCCAATCAATGATGTTGGAACCTGACCGCCAAATGCTATTATAGGAATAGAGTCCATATAAGCATCGGCTATTCCTGTAACTAAGTTACAAGCGCCTGGGCCCGATGTTGCTATACAAACAGCTGGTTTTCCTGAAGCTCTTGCATAGCCTTCTGCTGCATGGGCTGCTCCCTGCTCGTGCCTTACTAAGATATTTTTTATCTTTCCTTTATAGTCAAGGTAAGCGTCGAATAGAGGTATAACTGAACCGCCGGGAAATCCGAATGTTACATCTATTCCCTGCTTGATCAATGTTTCAATCAATATGTGTGCTCCGTTCATTTTATCACCATTGTTATTGTTGTTGTTGGTTTTTCTTTAGTATTGTGCATGAATCCTGTTTCCTTTTTTATTTCTTTGGAAATTCAATGCTTTGTTCATGCCTTTTATCAATGCTATTGCTGATGCCATCATGATATCTTCATTAACTGCTTCTGCCTTGAATATATTTCCTTTTTTGTCCTGGATCTTTATTGATACGTCTGCCAATGCATCTGTGCCGCCAGTGATCGCTTTAAGACCGTATTCTTTTAATGTGATTGAAGGGTCTATCATTGTGCGTATGGCATGACTAACAGCATCAACAGGACCGACTCCTTTACCAGTCCCTGTTTTCTTTTTTCCGTCGATGATCAAAGTTACTGCTGCTTCTGGCTGCATCTTGTTTCCTGTTGACACTTTTATCTCATCAAGTTTTATTATCTCCTCATCTTTTGAAAGTTCTCCTGCAATGTCTGTAGCTATTGCTATGATATCTTCCCGCATGACAACCTTTTGTTTATCAGCAAGCTCTTTTACTTTGATTATTACTTTTTCAACCTGTTCTTTAGTAAGATCATAACCCATCTCTTTTAAGGCGTTTTCTACTGCATGCTTTCCAGAGTGTTTTCCAATAACAAATGTTGTTCCTATCCACCCTATCTCTTCTGGCTTCATTATCTCATAGGTCAACTTGTTCATCAACATACCATGCTGGTGTATGCCTGCTTCGTGGGCAAATGCATTAGATCCTACAATTGCCTTGTTTCTCTGAACTGCAATTCCTGTCAATGATGAAACTAATTGTGATGTTTTGAAAATCTCTTTTGTGTTTATTCCGGTTGTTATATCTTTGAAAAAGTCCTTTCTTGTCTTTAAGTTCATCACTACTTCTTCTAAGCTGCAATTGCCTGCTCTTTCGCCGATGCCGTTTATAGTGCACTCTACCTGAGTTGCACCGTTATTTACTGCTTCTAATGAGTTTGCTACAGCCAGGCCTAAGTCATTGTGGCAATGTATGCTTATGACTACTTTGTTTGATTTTATTATGTTATTTAGCTTTTCGAAAACATATTTTATTCTCTTTCCGAATTCTTCTGGCTCTGCATAGCCTACTGTGTCTGGGATGTTGATTGTGGTTGCTCCTGCTTCGATCACTGCTTTGATTATATCACACATGTAGTCTAGGTCTGTTCTTGCAGAGTCTTCTGGGCTGAATTCAATGTCTTTGCACAATGATCTTGCGTGTTTTACTGCGTCTACTGCCATCTGCATGACTTCTTCTTTTGATTTTCTTAGCTTGTTGTCCATATGCACTTGTGAAGTTGCAATAAAGGTGTGAATTCTAGGTTTTTTTGAATATTTTACAGCTTCCCATGCCCTGTCAATATCTTCCTTTCTTGTTCTGGCTAATCCGCAGATTATTGGGCCTTTTATTTCTTTAGCGATTAATTTAACAGATTCAAAATCACCTTCTGAGCTTATAGGGAAACCTGCTTCAATTACGTCAACTCCTAATTTAGCTAGCTGTTTAGCTACTATAATCTTCTCCTGCATTGTCAAGGATGCTCCCGGAGACTGCTCGCCATCCCTTAATGTTGTGTCGAAAATGATTATTTTCTTCATGATGTTCACCTTTTGTGTTTAGTTTTATAAATCTTTCCTCTGCTTATTTTTATAGCATTATAAAAAGTAAAATTTTATCCGCTGGCCCTTAATTCCTGTTTAAAGAACTAGGGCAATCATAACACCAGAACCAATAGAAGTAGAACTAACAAGAATGTAAATGATTTGAACGAGTTAGTTCGTTTCATAATAAGTTAGAATATGGATTTTATATTTAAAGGTTTGTTTTTTGTTTAGAGTTATAGTAAAAAATCCAAAATTAGTTTATATGAAAAACCCAACCACAACATAGGCTTAATGATAGTTTATTTGAAAAAATCCAGCCATCCATGACGGCCTACGGACAAAACTTCGTTTTGCCCTACTCGCCACCCCGTAGGGGGCATCCCCCGGCTCGTCTGCGTCATGGCTGGATTTTTTCTCGCCATGTTGTTGGGTTTTTTAAAAATAGAAATGTCGGAAAAGCTTTGCTTTTCTGAGCATTTTAGTTTTTGCTTTGCAAAAACCAAAAGGTTTAAATAGTACCTAACCTTATCTAGGGTTATGTTAACAAAAAATGTACTTTTATATGAAGAACCGATAAAGAGAATACTCGGAAAAGTAGAGTTAGAAACCATATATAAAAAAATTGAGGGAAAACAATTGAAACAGGTTGAGATGAACTATCTTTCAAGATCTATCCGCCCTAAATTGATTGCTGCAAGAATGATCTCACAAGAAAATATACTTGAAAGAATCAACAAAAGAACAAGAAGAGAACAATCTTTAATAGAATTTAACCTATCTAATTATGGATATGAGATGATTTCTATAAAACGCAAAAAGCATAAAAAGTTACCTATTGAAGAACTGATAGTTGAAATAATCATTAAGTATCCTTCGGCACGTTTTATAGAGGCTATACCTTTTTTGATTATAAAAAATAAAATTGGGGGATTTAAACTTCTTGAATTAGCCACCAGGTACGGAATCAAGAATAAGGTAGGATATTTAATTGAAACTGTATTTATGATAAGGCCAATTCCACAATTAAAGGGATTGCTAGATTATTTAATAAAGAATAAAGAAAATGAAATGTCCTTTCTTGTTGAGGGAGATGAGGAATTCCTTAGGAAAACTTCCCCTGAGAGGGTTAGGAAATGGAATCTGCTTGGAAGATTTTTTGATGAGGACTTTAAAAAACTTGCAAAGGTGTACCTATGATAACCAAAGATGACCTTATAGCCTGGCTTAAATGTGTGGATAAAAAGCTTAAAAGAAAAATGACAATTATAGCAGTGGGGGGCACTGCAATGACTTTGATAGGGCTAAAATCTTCTACAAGGGATGTTGATTTTTGTCTCCACTCAGATGACAAAAACGAATTCAAGAAGGCAATTGATAACAAGTTTATAGTAGATTTATTTGTAGACGGCTATATTTTTTCAGAGCAATTACCCCCTGATTATCTAGAAAAATCTACCAAACTAATCGAGATGGAGCATATTGAATTAAGGGCATTGGACAAGGCAGATATAATAATAACCAAGGCAGCCAGGCTAAATGCTCGGGATGAAGAAGATATCAAGGCCCTAGCCAAATATGTAAACAAAGAAGAGCTTATCAAAAGATTTAATGATGTATTAGAAACATATGCTGGAAACGAAGAAGATTTTAAATATCATTTTTCATTAATTGTCAAGCGGTTTTTTAATTAATGCTCTAGACTTATCTTTCCAAGAAATCTTCAATTTCTTTCTTTTTTTCTATATTGAGGGATATGTGAATTTCATGGGTTTTCATGTATTTATTGATAAAATCCAGCCTATATAATTCTTCCAGGGCATCTTTTGTTTCTTTTCTACCTATGAGATGTTTAGGCAGGCCTTTGAACAGGTTTCTTTCTTCTGTGTGAGATGCGCCCCATTTTGGCGGAGCAAAATTTCTTAGTTTTCTGATGAAGAATTTCTGCAGTGCTTTCTTTCCCATAATATTGGTAAATCCGAATTGATATTTTAATGTAGTGTATATTTTTGATACATTAGTGTTTCAAAACGAAACATTTAAATAATAGCATGGATTAATGATTGATACAATGGAACAAACACTATTTGTAAAGTTCTTAGGAGATTCGCCTAAGATAAGAGTTTTGGACGTGCTTATAACAGGAAGAGAGCTAGATTACAGCATATCTGATATAGCCCAGCAGGCAGGAATAGGGAGGGCTACTTTCTACAGGATGATGGATGAGCTGTTAAAGAATAAGGTAATTATGCTTACGAGGAAATTTGGGAATATACAGCTTTACAAGCTAAACATAGAGAATGAATATGTAAAGGCACTTGTAAAGATGTATGACAATATTGCAAAGGCAGCTTCTGAGAAAGAGATTAAACGGCAGAAAATGGTTTTGACGGTTTAAACATAGAAATTATTTTTCTTCCTGTTCCAGTTCTGATACGATTTTCTTCAGCTTTGGCTTTAAGCTAGGGATTTCGGTTTTCATAGCTGACCAGACAAGGTTGTAGTCTATGCCAAAGTATGCATGAATCAATCTGTCCCTCATTCCAGCCATTGATTTCCATTGTATTTCTTTGTAATTATCCTTTATTTTAGAGGGTATATGCTTTGCGGCTTCTCCGATTATCTCAAATTTTCTGATAACTGCACTGGATGTCTTTTCATCTGCTTTGAGCTCTTCAAGAGCCATACTGCCTACAAACTCTTCAATTGATTCCATGGCAGCGATAATATCCTTAATGAAAAGGTTATAATCTCTTTTCATACCTTAACCACCTCTTTAAGGATATTATTTTTCAATTCAGGCCTTATGCCCCCTTCAGAAACAACATCTACCTTAATCTTCAGCTTTTCTTCAAGATAATTTCCAAGCCCGACAAAATCAAATAGAGTTGCTTTTGGATTGAATTTTACGAGAATGTCCACATCGCTTGACTTTTTCTGCTGCCCCCTTGCATAAGAGCCGAATATGCCAAGTTCCCTGACTTTATACTTTTTTTTCAGTTCGCCTTTGCTTGAAGCAAGAAGCGCCTGGATCTGCTTTAATCTTTTCATTTTATCCATATAATGCGCTGAAAGGATTAGCCTTATTTAATCTTTTTGTTTCTTAATGCCCTAGAATTCTTTCGAACTTTAATGTTACATAATCGATATTTTCTGGTTTGCAGCTGAACATTTATATATAAGCCAGCCCCATAGGTATTTATGAACATATTTTTGGTTAGAAGGGTAAGAAAGTTTGTAAAGCAAAACAGAATACAGACTACTAAAGATTTTAGAAAGGATTTTTACAATCATAAATTTGATGAAAAAGATATTAAAGAGACATTAATAAAAGGGGTTCATCTTAAAAATAGTGAATTATACCCTAATCCTGAAAGGTATGTATCAAAATTTTATGCTATAAACCAAATTTTTATGAGGCATATCCTGATTGGATATGATATCTATAAAGACCATATAACCCTGATACATACAAGCCCAGCAGGCAATTGGGAGATAAACCAATACAAAAAAGAGAGACGATTACTAAAACGGGGATTTATAGGACTTTTCCTTTAAAGAATTCTATTTCATGGGTTGGAGAAATAAAACAACCTTTGATCTTTGCCCATAAGGAAGGATGCAATTCCTTTCTAACCCTTTCTGCTTCTTTTAAAGATGAAAATGTTTCTCCGCATTTTTTACATTCTAGGACTTCAATAGGAATACTTTTTCCCCCAGACATAACTATATCTTTGGTCTCTACTAAATTCCCTTTGCAGAAATCACAAACTCTCTTTTTTTTCAAGTTGATGCACCTCTTGATAGATTTACCTAGATTGAAACTATTTAAATCTTTCTTTATATCGGTTCTTTTTGTATTTGACATTTTATGTTAGTATTTTAGGGTAGTGATTGTTATATAAAAATCTTTCTAAATTTATGTTTCTCTAATGGTCAATGCTCAAGAATTCTTTCAAACTTTAATGCGCGTTCTCTTAAACATTCTTTTTTGGCTGTTGCTGCAAATGACTTATAGACTTCGCCTTTGAACTTGCAGGCTAAAGGGTTGTTGCAGAGGTTGATTATACCTGTGATGCCTGTCATGTACTGGCATGTTTCTTTTGTGTTTAGGGAATTGATGTAATGGTCGGAATCTTCCTGTTTCTCGTGAAGAAGATTTTGTATTTTTAACTCTCTAAAAGAATGCTGCCTATCTTTAATCCTTTCAAGACTAGCCTGTAAATCCGGCATCTATACACCCCCTATTCTTTGCAATATAGCAAGTAATTGGTATATTTAAAGGTTGCGGAATTGGGGTGGGAAAAGAGTAAAAATTGGGTTTGGTAGGTGTTAAATTCAATAAAATTTCCATTTCTGAATGATAAAAACAGCGGAGTTCAGTGCTTCGCATATTGAGAATTCCTAACAACTGTAGCTGCCAAATGGAAAGATTGATCTTGTGTCGCAAACCAATATACTTTTCGAGACAGGGGATTTTCCTCATGAAAGTAACTCAAAGCTTGAGCTGATTCATCACATCTAACCACGAGTTCATCTCCAAATAGCCTATTCCTTGGTATTACCACATCATGAGCGCCAGGTGTGATTATATTCGGTTTCACATTTCTTCGAAAATATTCTGATGCTCCATTTGGATCCACCATTCTATGTATGTTTTCATACTCTATTCTATTCATTGTTCTTACAGCACCATCTATAAAAAAATCCTTTGTTCCATGGGCTGGAAACGCATTAGATGGGGGAGTAGCATTCATATCAACTCGAAAACCAACTGCCGATTCAGGGGGTATATCTCCAATATGAAACAGAGTATAAGCAGGAATTGTTTTTTCAGGATCATAATGCTCAAGTGGAAAATCTCTCTCATCTAATCCATTAAGAAGCACCACATGGATTGGATTTTCATCCAAAGCAAATACGCCCCTTCGTGTAAGAAAATCAACCTGACCACCAAGAAATTTAATCCTTCCATTATACAATTGATCCAATATTAGGGTGAGATCTCCTTGATGGTGAAATGATTGGAGAGTAGCTTGAGCTTGCCCTTCACTCACCAGAAAAAGTTCCTGACTTACACCAGCCGGATTTCGGGCAATCACATCTAATACTTGATGTAATCTTCTTTCTTGAATATGATACATAAGCGATTCTGTAACCTGTGGAATTGCAATCCTAACAGATGGATCTGCATTTCGTTCACTACCAGTAAAGATTACAGCCATATTCCTAATAAGATTGAAACAGACTAATAAATCTTTTGGTTTTTTCCGTCACTCCTATCTATCAAAGGTTGGGCCTTACCAAAATATTGCTGAAAACTCCCCCTGACTACTTGTTATTGATGTGACACTTGGCTTAATATAAAGAACTGAACTCCCCCTAAAAATATAGTCTGCCTTCGGCAGAATTGATTGGAAATGGAAATTTTACTTTTCGGAACGAAATTTAACAAAAATCCTTAACTTACTCAACCAAAATCGCCGGCTTAGAAGGCGCTGCGTTTCCTGCCTTAGCTTCTTTGCTGTCTTCTGCTTTTTCAATCTCTATAGTGCAATTAAACTCCTTAGAAATCAATTCTTTGCTTTCTACTAGGTCTTTGAATTCGATTTCCTGACTTAAGACTTCTGAAGGTATTTTAGAAGGGTCTTTAAGTAAGGATGGAATTATTTTTGAAATGTCATTGCCGTGTTTCTTTAGGTCTGGGTTGGATAAGCATGCTGTCATCAGCTGTTTCATATCACGAGTTTTCTCTAGCTCTTTCTTGAAGATGTTAAAGAATGAATACTTCCATTTGGGTGAAACTATCAGTTTGATGCTTTTGGGATTCTCTACCTTTATTAGTTTCAAAACATTGGCTATGTCTGATATTGTTTTTGAAATCATCTCTTCAAGGGCTTCTAGTTTAGAGTCTATCTTACTTTTGTCAAACTCAGGCCATTTTGCCAAAGAGCAGAATGGCTTATTGCCTAAATAAGACCATAATTCCTCACATATATGCGGTGTAAATGGGCTCATCAATAAAACTAATTTAGAAGCAGATTCTTTTGAGATGGTCTCTCTGTTATTAAGCCAATTGGTAAACTGCATAAGGGAGATTATTGCTTTGTTAAAGAGCATCTCACTTAAATATTCAGTTACTTCTTTTATTGTCTTGTTAAGTTTGCTTGCTTCTTTTGCATCTATTGCAGAAACAATCTTCTTTTCAGAAATAAGAGAATAAAACTTATTCAAAAATCTAAAGCTGCCTTCAATGCCTTCATCGCTCCATTCCATGTCCTTGTCAGGAGAAGCTACAAAAAGTAAGAATAATCGAGCAGTATCAATGCCATATTTTGCACCAATCTCTTCTGGAACAACAACATTGCCTTTGCTTTTGGACATTACAATGCCTTCCTTATGGAGCATGCCCTGGTTAAACAATCTAGGACAAGGTTCATCTATCTTAAGCAAGCCTAAATCCCTGAAGAATTTTGTAAAGAATCTAAAATAGATCAGATGCATTGTAGCGTGCTCTTTTCCGCCTATGTACATGTCAATAGGCATCCAATAAGCTGCTTTTTTAGGATCAAATGGCTGTTTATCATTCTTGGAATCACAATAACGAAGGAAATACCATGAAGAATCTACAAAAGTGTCCATTGTGTCTGTTTCTCTTTTAGCTTTTCCTTTGCATTTAGGACAAACAGTATTAACAAAATCTGTGCAATGCTCTAAAGGATTTCCTTCTCCTGCTGTAAACTTAAAATCATCAGGAAGCTTAACAGGCAAATCATTTTCAGGAATAGGAACTATGCCACATTTAGAGCAATAAACTATTGGAATTGGACAGCCCCAAAATCTTTGCCTGGAAATCAACCAATCACGAAGCTTATACTGAGTTGTTGCTTTTCCACATTTGTATTTTTCAAAGAATTTTATTATAGAAGGAATCGCTTCTCTATTGTTGCTTCCATCAAATTCCTGAGAATTAACCATGTTTCCATCGCCAATGTAAGCACGGCCCATCTTTTCTGGATTTAGATCATAATCAGGGGGATTTATTACAATTTTAATCGGAATCTTATATTTTTTAGCAAATTCAAAATCTCTTTGGTCATGAGCAGGCACGGCTATGATAGCGCCTGCACCATATTCGTAAAGGACAAAATTAGCGATATAGATTGGAATCTTTTCTTTAGTAACTGGATTTATTGCATATTTTCCTATAAACACACCTTCTTTTTCCTTGTCTTCTGCTGTTCTTGAAAACCTATCTTCAAGAACAACTTTTTTTATGAAATCTTTTACATCTTTTTCATATTTTGTGCCTTTAACCAATTCAGTAACATCAGGGTGTTCAGGAGCATAAACCAAGAAAGTGATGCCAAAGAATGTATCAGGACGGGTAGTAAACACTGTAAGTACTTTATCTGAACCGTCTATCTTAAAGTCAATAAGAGCGCCTTCACTTTTGCCCATCCAATTGCGCTGCATCAATTTAACGTCTTCTGACCATCCTTTTAATTTGTCAATATCATTGAGCAATTCTTCTGCATAGTTTGTTATCTTAAAGAACCATTGGTCTAAATCCTTTATTTCTACAGGAGTGTCTTCATGGCGCCAGCATTTTCCATCATGAACCTGCTCATTTGCTAAAACAGTGCTGCATTTTGGGCACCAGTTAACAGCTGATCTTCTTTTATAGACTAATCCTTTTTCATACATCTTTAAGAAAATCCACTGGTCCCATCTGTAGTAAGAAGGATCATGTGACATTAAAACTCTAGACCAATCATAGCTTAAGCCAAGAGCTTTCTGCTGCCTTATAAAATTCTTTATAGCTTCTTCTGTGAATATTTTAGGATGTGATTTTGCTTTTATAGCTGCGTTTTCAGCTGGCAATCCAAAAGAATCATAGCCCATCGGATAAAGGACATTAAAGTTATTCATCCTTTTGTATCGTGCAAATGCATCGCCAATGCAATAATTACGGGCATGGCCCATATGTAATCCAGAACCGGATGGGTAAGGGTACATCTCAAGAACATAACATTTTTTCTTTTTATAGTCTTCATGAACTTCAAATATCTTTGAAGATTCCCATTCTTTCTGCCATTTAACTGCTATCTCGTTGAAATTAACCATAAGAACCCAGAAATAAGAATTACTTTAAATTCTTTATGGTTAGGGTGATATAGTTACAAGCCGAATAAAGAAAGATTTGAATTCAAAAAGAGAAAAATAAAAGTAAATATATCTTAAACTTTCTTAAACTGAGCTGCAATATCTATCAGATCTACATGACCTAAGAATAATGCTCTGCAGCAATATCTTTCTAAGCCAAGCTCGTCCATTACTTTTTTCCTGTCTTCGCCTTTCTTGACCCTTTCCAAATACTCTTCCCATAAATGACCAACTGGCTTTCCGCATGAAAAACATCTGACTGGTATTATCATTTTTTGTTCACCTGTATGATTTTTGTCTTTTTGCTCTTGCCTGTCCGTGCCTGTTAGGCTTTGAAGATTCTTTTCTTCTTATGTCTGCAACAAGAAGCTGCCTGTCATATTTTAAAAATCTTTCCTTTAGACGCTCGCTTTTTGTGTGCTCGACTAAAGCTCTTGCAATAGCTAATCTTGAAGCTTCTGCCTGTGAAGCTATTCCGCCGCCGAAAACATTTACATCTATATCAATGCTATCAACTACTTCTCCTGCCAATAACAAAGGCTCTCTAAGCCTAAGCCTATACATCTTTGGCCCATAAAAATCTAGTAATATATTATTAATCCTAATCTTCCCTTTACCCTGCCTAAGGGTTGCTCTTGCGATTGCCCTTTTTCTTTTGCCTGAAACAACTATTGTTTTCATAATTTTCCACCCAACTTAATGCAGATATCTTTGACTGTAGTATATTTCATGATAGAAAGTTTTGAAATGTCCATCCCAGTCAGTTTTTCTGCCTGTTTGCCCTTAAAGTTTTCAGGAATCCCTATATAGCATCTTATCCTCTTCAGTGCTTTTTTTCCGCTGTCTTTTGAAGAAGGCAGCATGCCTTTTATTGTTCTTTTTACAATAGTATCCGGCCTTCTATATGTAAAAGGACCTTTTGCTCTTGAGCCCCTCTCTAAACTATGATTGTAAATCTCTAAAGTAGTTGTTTTATTTCCTGATACTACTGCGTTTTCGCAGTTGATTATGCTTATACTTTCTCCTAATAAAGCATGTTTTGCTGCAAAACTTGCAAGCCTTCCCAATATTTGATTTGTTGCGTCTAGTATCATTTTATTATCCTATGATTCTTATCCTTTTGCCTTTTGGGCTTTCTTTTATCAATTCGTTAAGAGGAATTATCTTTGAACCATTCTTAGCTATCTTTTCAGCTGCCCCTTCTGAGAACTGGTAAGCAGATATTGTAAGCTTATGTTCAAGGATTCCTGAACCTAAAACCTTTCCAGGAACAACTATGGTTTCATTTTCTTTTGTAAAATTATTAAGTTTAGACAAATTTACAATAGTCCTTTTTCTAGTAGGCCTTTCCAGATCTGAAGCTACCTTGTACCAGATATTTGCTTTCTGATCTATTGATCTCTTCTTCAGTTCTGCTATCAATCCCTTTAATACAGGGTTTGTTGTTCCAGTTGGTTTCATTTTGTTTAGATTATGAATATTTTATGCGAGGGACGGGATTCGAACCCGCGCAGGCACTAAGCCATACGGCCCTCGACCGTATCCGTTTGACCAGGCTCCGGCACCCTCGCAATGTTGAGACGCCATAAATTGGCTTTGCCAATTTAATGTCACTACGAGAGCTTTGCTTCCTTGAGCTTTTCTGAAAAGTCATCCAGTTTTGCATTCAATATTTTTGAGGCTTCTATTAGGATTGCCTTGCAATCGAGCTGGCCCCATGACTCTAATGTGAATATAAAATCATCTGTTCCTGCCACAGTTATTGCATCTTTTGGACATGATTCAATGCACGCATTACAAAGATGACAATCCATAAGGTGATCTTTTGAGACAACTACCTTGTTATCTTTTATCTCTAAAGTTTTTGTAGGACACTGCTCTATACATTTTCCGCAGCCATCGCACTTTTTCAAATCTATTTCAACTGAAGGCTTGTTCTTGTAATAAACATGGCCTGGTGACCATTTTACATGCTCTTTTCCTTTTCCAAGAACAGCTGTTGCTTCAAGCTCTAATACCTGATTCTTAAGTAATTTTACAATAGGCATTTTTGGGAAAACAGGCTTTATTGAAGCATCTCTTGTGTGCATCTCAGAAGCATAAACAATCCCAGGGCCTTTTGCCTTCAATGTAAGTTTTAGCTGGCATCTTGCACATCCCTTACCTTCACACTTACATTCAGATGGAATGTTATATGATTTTAAATCTGTTGATAGAGGCAATAATCCTAACCTGTGCGCAATCATCTCGTCGTATAATATCGAATTGTTTTTCCTGAATTCGACTTCTTCAACAGCCATTACAGGCACTTCTTCTATTATTGTTCTTCTCAATATGTTTGCAAATGAAGGTGTAGACTTAACCAAAACAAATGAAACCTTATTTGTTTCCTTATCCTGTTCCAACAGCCTTAATTCAATCATACTCTTCTACCTCTTTTACCGCCTTTTTTCCTGCATCCATCGTGAGGCATAGGCGTTACATCCTCTATGATACCTATCCTTAATCCCATTCTGGATAAAGCCCTTACTGCTGCCTGGGCCCCTGGACCTGGATTATTAGGGCCATTATGGCCGCCAGGTGCTTTTATTTTAACATGAATGCCATTTATGCCTTTGTCCATAGCAGTCTCTGCTGCTTTTTTTGCAGCTATCATTGCTGCTGTAGGTGAAGATTCCATCCTGTCTGATTTGACAACCTGGCCACCCGAGGACAAAGCTAATGTTTCTGTGCCTGAAATATCAGTAATATGAATTATGGTATTATTATAGCTAGAGTAGATATGCGCAATGCCCCATTTTATTTCCTGCTTCATTGTTTCTCCCCTTTATCTGAATTCTCTTTTTCTGTTTTCCCTTCTACCTTTTCTGCTTTTTGAGGCTCTTCTTTCTTCTCTTTTTTAGGAGTAGGCTCTTCCTTTTTCTCTATTTTTTCTTCTTCTGCTTTTTGAGGCTCTTCTTTCTTCTCTTTAGCTTCTTCTTTTTGCTTTTTTGACTTTTTTTCTTTTTTGAATTTAGCGTGATCTGGCTTTTTTTCTTTCTTTTCTTCTTTTTTGTCTTCAGCAGATTCTTTAACTGCAGGCTCCTGATGAACTAATCTTTCAGGATGATCCTGGCTGGATAAAGCTGAAGTCGAAGAAAATGATATTAATGCTTCTTCCTGTTTTGAAACTAAATAAGAAGGGACTGTAAGAGGCTTATCTTTGATCATGATATGACTATGAGTTATGAACTGCCTTGCCTGCCTTATTGACTTTGCAAGCTTATTTTTGTAAACTACTGTCTGCAATCTTCTGGCCAAAATCTCTTTTAAAGTAAGTGTAAGAACGTCTTCTAATTTTGCTGATTCACTAATCAAACCTAATGAAGATAATTTTCTTAAAAGCTGAACCTGCTCTTTCTCTGCTTGAGGAGTATCTAATGTGATCAGTTTCTTTGCCTGCCTGGCGTATTTTCTCAATAAGGATGAAACCCTCCATATTTCTGTCTTGTTCTTTAGGCCAAACTCTGTTAAAAGCTCTTTTTCCTCTTCAATCCTTTCTTTCTGCCAAGGATGTGTTGGACCGCTGTATGTTTTTCTTTTTAGTTTTGGATGTCCCATTTTTTATACCTTAAAAAGCTAGGGTAGAAAAATGCGTTAGCATTTTTTGTGTCCCATTTTTTACTTTTATACCCTGCCGGCTTTTGAGATTGGCCTAGTTTTTACACCTAAGCTTACCTTGCCTTTGTTTTTTCTGAAGTTGCTCTTTGTCCTCTGGCCCCTGACAGGCTGGCCAAGTATGTGCCTTACCCCTTTGTAAGACTTCATCTTTTTCATCATCTTGATATCATTATCCTGCATGTAGTTCAAATCGACTGTGATAATATGCTTATCTTCTCCTGTTTCAGGGTCTTTTCTCCTGTTAAGAATCCAAGAAGGCGCGCCTGATTTGATAGGATCTTTTAGAACATTATTTATCCTGCTTAGTTCGTCTTCACCTAAGTCTCCTGTCCTCTTTTTTCGGTCTATCTTTGCTAAATGACAGATCAGATTGGTGAACATGAAGTTAACTCCCTTTATCTGCCTTAAGGTAATGCCTATAGGCCTGGTTCCATTAAGATCTGTGTTTGCTACTCTGACAATGTGTCGAAAATCTTTGTGTTCTTCCATTTTTAGTCAATAGCTTAGAATTACAACTGAATAACCCTAATAATCGCTCAGTTGAACTCGGGCTAATATCTTAGTGGGAACTAGTACCCCTTTAAAAAGCTTTGTTTTTCTTTCTGATAGACAACCGTAAACTATACTCAAATACAAAATCTTTTGAGCAGATTTTGTCTTTTCGTAATACGCAAAGAGCATATTATTTATCGCTCAATTATTTGTGCTCTTTGCTATATTAAAACTATGTTTTTAATCTGTTTTGGATTTAAAAATCCAAAAGTATTTAAAAGGAATCAAAATCCAAAAGAGTATGGGAAGAATAAAACTACAGCTCATAAAGAGAACAACCAAGAGAATTGTAAGGGAGCACGGCTCTGAAATAAAGGAAGATTTTAACGAGAACAAGAAAATAGTAGAGAAATATACTGATGTTTCTAATAAGAAGCTAAGAAATGCGATTTCTGGTTATATTACTAAGCTAGCAAAAATAAAGGAAGAGTAAAGGTTATTCGGCTAAGGGCCCAACAGAAAAAACTCCTGTTTTTTCCTATCTCCGCTCGGCTAACGCCTCTGGAGATGCCCGATAGACTCCTGCTTCCAGTTTGTGCTGTTTTGAGAAACAGCACGAACGATAAAGGAAGAGTAAAGTTTATAAGGATTTTAGAATTCTATTGTTTTATGGTGGCCATAGTTTAGTGGTAGAATACAGGACTGTGGATCCTGTGGCCCGAGTTCGATTCTCGGTGGCTACCCTTTTTATTGTCTTGAGATTTCTATAACATTATGTATTATGTATGGGCTGATGAATGCAAAGACATAGACTATGCTTATTACTAGCGGAGAATTTATTGCTAATGGAAGCGCTAACTCAGAAGTGATATAATTTGCAAAAGTAGTCATATAATAAGTGTTTATTATGGCTAATGCAGGAATAAAAATCCATGCAATTATGTGATGGGTGTTGTTTATATGTTCAAGTTCTCTTATGAGCTGGTCAAACAAAAAACCAAACAATGCAGCTAGAATCACTATAGTGATATAAAGAGGGGCTCTTTTGAAAGCAAGCAAGAAAGGAAAGAGTATAATTGAGATGATCAAATTTCCGATTATTGCGACAATGAGAAGAGCCCAGTAAGTGATTGAGTCAAAGAACCTTACCCAGGTCGGCTTATTCTGCTCTGCAGACTGCATTATAGCCATTGTTCTCTGGGCTTCTCTTGGGCTGTAGCCTTTTCTGATAAGATCTTCGTATTCTATCATTTTTTTGGCTTTACTACGCCTGCAACCAATCTTAGGAAATCCATTGTCTTATTATAATATTCTTCTAAAATGTCTATATTGACCTCGAAGCTTCTGTTTTCCAGCTTAGATATCATTGTGACGTGCCTTCTGTATTCTTCTCTTTTAGTGTAAGGGAACCTTATAAGTTTTCTGAATAAAATATACATGTCAAGGTAGGATTGTATCTCTAAATCCTTAAATGTGTTTCCCAATAATTCGCATCTTGAAGAGGGTGTTGAGGGGATTTCACTTATCTTCTTTTTTTCTTTTGCATATTTCAAAAGACTAAGCATGCCATGGTCAAATGTGCTTATCAGACGCTCCAATAGGCTCCTAATTACATCGACTGTCCGTGTGTATTTCAAACTTACATAGAACAGGTGTTCTGCCCTCTTTATCTCTTCTGCTGCGTCCTGAAGTGATTCTTCCATTTTAGAAATTAGTTATTGACTTATTAAATACCTCTCTGTTTTTTGTGATTATATCATCTATCTGCTGTATGAATTCCTTGGACTTAAGTATATAAAGTTTCATCTTATCTAGTGATATTGTCTTCATCTTATAGTCTTCTGAGCATATTACAAATGCGTCGTTTCTTGTGAATTCGACAGGACTTTTTTTGTGCTGCAGGATGATTTCTTTTATTTCCTGAATCATGGATATATAATCACTGTCTATCTTATAGCTCTGGGCGCATTTCTGCCTGAAAACACTGAACTTTGATACGAATGTGTCCTGAAACGGAGGAACCCTTTTATATGCACGTTCATAGTGCAATAAGGCACCTACTGAGTTTGTCAATGCGAGGAATACATTTTCCATGACTGCTAATAATAATTTGGGGTCTTTCACCATCGGGTAGGTCATGGTGAGCATGTGATCTGCTACCTGCAGCCTTTTTCTGGCATGCTCTCTAAGTTCCTCATATTTCTCCATTATAATATGTAATGATAGAGAAGTTTAAATAATTTATCATAATTAATCAGATTTAAGCCCTAATATAGCTGCTGCAAGGTCACCATCATGCTGTGTAATGGCCTGCTCTGCTTCTTCTTCTGTCTTTCCAGTCTGCTCTGCAACTGTCTGAATATCTTCTTTGCTTATCTCTGGAGCTTTTTCTATATCCTGCTCTTCTATCTCGCCAACTATCTGGAAAGTCTCCTGACCCATCATATTGACTTTAGCTAC
This sequence comes from Nanobdellota archaeon, assembly GCA_018813685.1. Classification (GTDB taxonomy): domain Archaea; phylum Nanobdellota; class Nanobdellia; order Woesearchaeales; family JACPBV01; genus JAHJAV01. Next base: position 42,926 of record JAHJAV010000018.1, read on the forward strand.
CTGAGGATTTTTTATTATTAAGTTTTTGTCTTTTGTTTTTATTATTACTTCTGTAGCTTCTATGTCCTGCTGCTGGATGCCCAGCTTTTTCATAGCCTGGCGCATTGCCCTAGGGTTCATTCCTGGTATCATTTTTTATATTCCTAAAAGCCTGTTTCCGTAAACATAAAGAAAGAACATTATAATGATTACAACAACACATAAGATAACTATATGGCCTGGCTTGAATTCTATCTTTGATTTGTATTCGTCAAAGTATCTTACTAAGCCGCCCATCCCTGAGGGCATTGAAATTTTGTCGTTTGCCATTTTGTTTTTTGAAAATAATAGGCAGGGCTGGAATAAGCCACCTTTTGTCAGATGATTTCCATCTGTCTTAGCATTTAACTAAGCGTTTTAAAAACTTGCACCGGTCAGGTCTCGCCGTTTCATCCATTCCTCTTAGAGCGTCTGTCGGTTAACTCAGTTACGTTGCCGTAACCTTCTCGACTTTCATCCTCCTAAAAGGGGGTCTCGTTTCTGTGCGGTTGCCGCACATTGCTGCACCTTCTTTATGAAGTGACCATAATAGCCAGAGGCTATTGGTGGGTGGACTTTCCTCAGTTCGTACTTACATTGCTGTAAGGAACCGTTAGCTAAGTACCTTCCCTGCCTATTTAGATAGAAGTAAATTGGGGTTTATAAATGTTATGGGTTATTTGGTATGCAGTGATTTTGAAATTAGGGTTTTATAATATTCATCTAGATCTATCACACTTTTCAAATCTTAATGCTTCTTGATATCCCATTTTAATAACTTCTATTGGTAGTTTACCTACATCAAGACCTAGCTGTTCTTTTTTTTCATCAGTATCGAATAGTAGGGTGCCTCTTCTTGATAGACTAACAAATGCCCCCATATATCTAAAGAAACAATATTCTGCTCTTGTCATGTTTTCTGGAATGGATAGGGCATAACTTAAACTGTGAGGGGTATACTCACTAACAGAACGTATAGCATTACGTCTAACTTGCTCTAGATCAAAAGCACTCCAGAAAGTTCTATGGTGCTCAACTAACTGTTCTGGAATTGCTACATCAGAACCTAAAAAACCCTTAACAAGATTTCTTCTATATAACATATTTGTAGCCTGTTCATATAATCTATATGATCTTTCTGCATCTTCCCCTTTATCACAACAAGCTTTGACAATTTGGACTAACCTTCCATTTAGGTTATGTTGGATATCTGCAAATGTATGAATCTGCCTGGGTGGCTCTGGAGCATTGCGAAGGTATAGTATTGTTCCATCTTCTGCTTGAAAGGACATATCAATTCCATCTTTATCACTTTTCATTATCGCAAAAGCTAGTCTTTTCTCTGATTCATCTTTACAGTATCTATGGATGTCTGCTTCTGTGGCTTTTCTTGCAGCTCTTTCATGACATCTTGCATCATAGGGGTTATCTCTCTGTTTTTCTTTTAGACTATCAGCAAAACCATAAAGCTGAGCTGCACGAATTAAATCCAATGTAGGAAAATCATCAAGAGGAGACGTAAATTGTGAGTCTCCCCTATAATCATAATGATAAAATTCAAAATCAAAAATAGGCATTAATCTTTCATCAAACTGAAACGGGAGGGATAATTGGTTTGCAATACTCCCCCATCTTGGTACTTCCAGAGAATGGCTTATTGGATCATGATAACCTGCCATTTCATGTTCTCTAGCCTCCATTACCAATCTTGTAAAATTAGGGATCATAATATCAAATTCATGTTTAATCTCATCATGATTGTATGGGAAACCAGTTAGTGCTATAAATTCAGCCATCTTAGAAATAGCAGATGTATAACCATGACACCCATTATGTAGTTGCTTAGGAACAAGCTTAGCCATCATTCCTTCTACTAATTTTCCAATGTGTTCTTGATCTGCTCCTACCTCTTGGATGATATCCATAGTTAAACCTCTAAGAACCTCTTTTTTATAATGCAAATAGTTAATACGTTTTAAAGCTTTCTAAAACGTTCTTTTATTATTTTAATTAACCAAGAATTCACTTCCCACAAACCAATATATTAAGAACTTCTTTTCCTTCGCAGACTACGGCTTCTTTTTCTACCTTGAACTTGTATTTTTCAGCTGCTTTTTTCAGCGCATCCTGGCTTTTGGAAATCAAGACGACTTTTCCTTTTTTCTTAAGTATGTATTCTGCCTGATAGAAGAACTTGTCGTATAACTTTTCGATATCGCCTATGCTGCAGTGTTTTGTTAAATCTGGAGGATGGGTAATTATCCTGCCTATGCTTTCTTTTTCCAGCTTTATATCCAGCCATTCTACATCTATTCTTGAGAAATTTATGAATTTGTTTATCCCTGCTATTTTTGCATTTTTCTTTGCTGCATTAAGATTCATAATCCTAAAGTCAACGCAGGTTATAAGTGATTTCTTGGGTTTTAGTATCTTTTTGTCTATTGCATTGAAGAACTTGTCAAAATCAAATGTCTTAAATGTCTTAAATTTAAGGAATGCAAATTTTTCTTTTGAGAAATAATTAACTGGGAAATTTGTAGTGAATAATGCAGCTTCTATTGGGATTTCTCCTGAATGGCAGAAAGGGTCAAAAAGGCCTTCCTTAGACGAGAAACCTGCTATCCTTAATACGGAGTAGGCTATAGTAGATCTTAATGAATTTGGATGAGCGAATAGCTTATACTCTCTTTTGTGCAAATCTCTGCCTGAAAAGTCTATGCCAAAATACGCATGATTTTTGTTGATGAACAAAAGGAAAGTTATGCCTGGGTTGTCAAGCTCTACTTTTTGTTTATATTTCTTTTTCTTTTTTATGTTATCTATGACAAAAGCGCCTGCATCTGCTGCTGCTTGCTCTGAAGATAACTGTTCATTATTTATCTTCTTGCATGTTACTCTAAAAGAAGTTTCTTTGTCAAGCCATTTGTCAAACTTAAGCTTAGATATGCTTTTAGAGAGGGCATCTTCAAAATTGCCTTTGAATTCGAAATTATCTAGCAGAAGGATGACTTTCTCTACAGATTGTGCTTTGTAGCATAATATACATAATTCTTCTAATTTTTTTATATCAAATATTATGCAGGAATCTCTTTTTTCTGAGCTGGCGCCTATAATCTCATTAATCTCAAGAGAGCATATATCTTCTGTTCCTTTTGAGCAAACAACTAATCCTTTCATAGAATGAGATATTATCAGCTGTTATTTAAATTATCTTCTTTTTCAGTATCACGAAAAAAGCTAACGCTTTTTCCTAATGTAGTAAATTATTGTCCCAATACCTCATGCATAGCCCGAGGTATTTCATAATTTATACATCATCTATAAGATCCTGCGCTGTTTTGTCTTCTATTTTCTGTTCTTGTTCTGTTTTGTCTTCAATCTGCTTTTCTTCTTTGGCTTCTATTTTCTGTTCTTGTTCTGTTTTGTCTTCAATCTGCTTTTCTTCTTTGTATTCTATTTCCTGCTCTTTTTCTGAATTGTCTTCTATCTCTTTCTCTGGCTCTGAATTGTCTTCAATCTCTTTTGGCTCTTCATAGGAGATTTCATTAGCTGGTCCTGATTCTTCTTTAGTAGCCTCTTTTCCATTAACTTCCTTTGGCTCTTCTCCTAAGATTTTTGCTGCTGCAACTACTTTATCCCCTGATTCAAGCTTCATCAATGTCATGCCCTGTGTTGCTCTGCCTATTATTGAAATTCCTTTTGCAGGAGTCCTTATGGTAATTCCGTTCTTGCTTATGAACATGACTTCGTCTTCTTCGGTTATTGACTTAACTGAAACTACATTACCGTTTCTTTCTGAGCAGATTATGTTCTTGACACCTACCCCCCCTCTGCGAGTAAGCCTATATTCAGAAACCGATGTTCTTTTTCCAAAGCCGTTTTCAGTTATGGTCAATAATGCCCTTGTATCATCTGCAACTACCATGCCTATAACATAATCATTATCTCTTAATGTAGCCCCTCTTACGCCTTTTGCAGACCTCCCTGTTGACCTTACATCTGTTTCTTTGAATCTTACTGCTGAGCCGTTTTTTGTAGCTATGATTATCTCTTTTGTACAATCTGTCTTTACAACTCTTATCAATTCATCATTATCTTCAAGAGTGATTGCAATAATGCCTCCTTTTCTAGGGTTAGAGTATGCTGAAAGCTCTGTCTTTTTTACTGTTCCATTTTTAGTGGCCATTATCAAAAATTCATTTTCTTTAAATTCTGATATTGGAGTAAATGCAGAGATTTTTTCATCCTGGCTTAACTGAAGTAAGTTAACTACTGATTTTCCTAAAGCCTGTCTTGAGCCTTCTGGTATGTTATAAACTTTTAACCAATGAACACGTCCCTTATTTGTAAAGAACAATATGTAAGAATGGGTGTCTGCAATAAAGATGTCTTCTACAAAGTCCTGCTCTTTTGTTCCGGCAGCAATTATTCCTTTTCCGCCTCTTCTCTGCTGCTTATAGGTGCTTAATGGCTGTCTTTTTACATAGCCTGAATGAGTTATTGTGATGACTGTTTTTTCTCTTTTGATCAAATCTTCCATCTCAAATGAATTTAATTCACCACCTGTAATCTCTGTCCTTCTTTCATCTCCGTATTGTTCTTTTAATTCAATGAGCTCTTTTTTGATTATGTCAAGGATCTTTTTTTCAGAAGCCAATATTGAGGTAAGCTCACCTATTAATTTTATTAAGTCAGAATGCTCTGTCTTTATCTTTTCCTGCTCAAGTGCTGCAAGCCTCTGCAGTTTCATATCCAAGATAGCCAATGACTGCTTTTCTGTTATGCTTAAGCTTGTCTGTAATACCTGCCTTGCCTGCTCAACAGATCTGCTTTCTTTGATAAGTTTTATAGTTGTATCTATGTCTTTAAGTGCAATCAATAATCCCTCTAATATATGTGCCCTGTCTTTTGCTTTGTTTAGGTCAAATTCTGTTCTTTTTCTTACAACTTCTTTCCTATGCTCGACAAAAAAATAGATAAGCTGTTTTATGCCTAATGTCTTTGGCTCATTGTTGACTAAGGCAACTGCCATTATTCCAAATGTTTCCTGTAATCTTGTATGTTTGTATAATTGATTTATGACTATGTTTGAGTTTGAGTCTTTTTTTAATTCTATAACAATGCTCATTCCCGTTCTATCTGATTCATCCCTTATATCACTTATACCCCTTATCTTATCATCATTTACTAATCCCGCTATCTGTTTGATAAGTTCTGATTTATTTACCATGTAAGGGATCTCTGTGATTATGATGCGGTTTTTTTCTGGCTCAATCTCTGCTCTGCCCCTTACAATTACCTTTCCTCTGCCTGTTTTGTAAGCATGAACTATTCCTTCTCTTCCGCAGATTATTCCGCCTGTTGGGAAGTCAGGACCTTTTACATGGTTCATTATTTCATCGACTTCTAAATCAGGATTTTCTATCAAAGCAATTGTTCCATTGACCACTTCAGTCATGTTATGGGGCGGTATGTTTGTTGCCATGCCGACTGCGATGCCTGAAGAGCCGTTTATCAGAAGATTAGGAACTTTTGAAGGAAGAACAACTGGCTCTTCTAATGAGCCATCGAAGTTTGGCATAAATTGAACTGTGTTTTTGTCTATGTCCTGCAAAAGTTCTTCTGAGAGTTTTTTTAGACGAGCTTCTGTATATCGCATAGCTGCTGGACTATCGCCATCTACCGAGTTATGAACAAAGATTCCGGCAGCTAAAGCAAAATTGTGTGTGCCCTTGATTGTCAAATCATAAACATCTTCTAATTTTGGAAGAAGTTCTATTCTTAGAATTTTATGGTTGTAGGCTTTTGCTTGTTCAACCATGTCTGAGAAATTATCAAAGTATTGTAATGCTGTGTTTATTTTTGGAAAGCAATTATTGGTTCTTTCTTTTCCATAGATTTCAGGTGTTATTTCTTCATATTTGTGAGTGATTGAATTGACAAAACACAATATCTTGCTTTTCATTACTTTTTCTTTGTAAGAAGGATCCTGCCATTTTTTCTTCAGGGAAACGGCTGCTTTTTCTGCCAGTTCATTCATTAAGTTGGAGTTTTCTTTTAGTCTCTGCTTATTATTTTCTTTTATTGCTTTAATGATTTTTTCACGGAATTCAAGATCTTGCCATTGTGAAACCGCTTTTTTGCTGTGAGCTTCTTTTATTGATGGATCTTCCCATAACTTTTTTGCCATCTTACTGAAATGGTTTTTAGGGAATTTGGACCTATATCCACTATCTTTCCAGAGTTTTTTTGAATTTTCACTTCTCTCTTTCTTGTATTTTTTGTTTTCCCACCTTTCTTTTGATTTCTTGGAGATAAGGCCTCTGCGCCCTGGTCTTGCCCAGATTTCTTTAGATTCTTCTGAAGTGAATTTCCTTAATGAAGGATCATTTTTCTCCCATCTTTTTTTCATTTCTGCTGATTTTAGTTTGCTCATCTTTTGATGATATTCTTTATTACCCCATAGCTCTTTCAATCTCCTGCTTTTTTCTTCTCTTAATTCTGGATGTTTTTTTGAGAATTCAATATTGATTTCACTCAATCTTTTACTCGTATGTTCCCTATAATCCTTATTCTTCCAATTCTTTTTGTTTCTTTCAGAAAGTTTTTTAGAAGCTCTTTCTTTGTTATCTTTATTAGACCAGAATCTTTTTCTTCCTTCTGCTATTTTTCTGCGATATTCTGGATCTTTGTGTAATTCTGAAGCATGTCCTGCATGCAATGACCAATGATCTTTCCATTTTATTCTTTTTATGTTGTCTGGGTTGTTGTTTAATTTGTTAAAATCTATATGGTGTCTTATTCTTCCTGCATTCTTTGCATATATTTCATTTTTAATATTCCAATTATCTGCTAGTTCATGTATTGGTGCCCATTTGTTTGTGTTTGATTGATGGAGCATTGGATAACCAACAAGTGCTGGCTTTATGTTATCTTTTTTAGTAGATGGCCTAATGTTAAGGGGCATCAAGGAATCTTCTGGTTTTAGGTATTGTGCTTGTTTATACTCGCCATTTCTTAGCATGAACCTATGGTCTAAAGTGCACTTTATTCCTTCATTATTGTCTAAAACAACCTTTAGGATTTTTTGGCTTTTCTTTGTGAGTCTAGGGTTTTTTATTTCAGCTATTTCTATGCTTCCCTCTTTATTAATAGTGTAAGTATAGTTCTTTTTGCCTTTTTTATGCTCTTTTATTAACTCTTCAAAGCTTAGGTTTCTACCATCTGTTAAGGCTATTTTAGTATCTTTTGTGAAACAACCAAAATTACCCTGACCATCAATTAGAGTATATCTTAAAGAGAATGGCTGGACCATCCTAGCTAATGAATCATAAACAGCAACATCGCCGTGAGGGTGATATTTTCCTAAAACTTCTCCTACAATCCTGGCGCTTTTTTTGAATGGCTTGTTATGATACATACCCATATCATTCATTGCGAAAAGAATCCTTCTGTGAACTGGCTTTAAGCCGTCTCTTACATCTGGCAAGGCTCTTCCAACTATGACAGACATAGCATAATCTACATAAGACTGCTTCATCTCTTCTTCTATCTCTCTGGGCAGTATCTGCTCTCCTTTTGATTCGATTTTTTCAGTCATTTTCTTAAGAATATGTAGATTTTAGAAGGTATGGGGTATTTATAAAGGTTACTATTAAATTTTGGCTTTATAGCGCCTGTAAAGGCTAAATTTTGGCTTTCTGGCTGGACGAGAAAAACCTGAGAAATGAAGTAAAAATAGCAAAATATATTATTTTTTTTGCAGCATTGCAATATATCTTTTCCAATTTATCTTGTGAGTTATAATATCCCAAAAAGATGTAAATTTTTCTTTTTCTATAAGGAAAATAAAGATAGATGTGATCAAAGCACTTGAAAATATACCCCCTATGAGGATGTTTGAAAATCTGCTGTTTGCACCTATCACTGCAAGCATTACTGCGGGGGTTAATCCTTTTGCACACATTGAATCTAGGAAATAATTTTCTTTTTTAGTCAAATCGCGATTTACTTTAATGTTGTTCAATGAAGACCTTAACATATAAGCAACCAAGAAAAATACTAAGCCTAATAGTAAAAGGCCCCATTGGCTGAAATCGACTAATGTGCCTAAATAAACAAATAAGAACGTTCTTATTAGAAAGCTGATGTCTTTGAAGAAATGTCGTGTAGAGCCGCTAAGTGTGCCTATGCTTTCTTTTTGGGTAGCATACACTAGTTTGCTCCATTCTGCTATGTTGCCTAAGATTATCGAGAAGAAGAATACTGCTATAACTCCATTAGCACCGACATATTCAGCAAATGCGTAGATGATTACTAAGACTGCCATTGTTGCAATAGGTGCACTGCTATAATGGCCTAAATGTTTTAGGATAAATGCCCATACTATTGAAGTGATAATCCCTATGCCTAGGCTTAAGAAAAGATAGCTTGCAAGGTTCTGAAATATCTGGCTGGTGCTGAGTGATGCGAAGCTGATTATTGAAAGAACACCTACAATCACAAATATGTCTGTCATTGCGCTTTCTGCCTGAATCTGAGCTTCTGCTCTTTTTCCTAAGCCAATTGTATCTATTAGGCTGTTTATGATAGAGCCATCTAAAACGCAGAATAATGCTCCGAGTGAAAATGCCATGATCCAATCAAAACCTAATAATCTTGAAAATAAGCCTAATATTGTTGTGGTTACTACGAAGTTTATTATCGAGGATAAAAATGCATATTTCATTGTAGAGAATATTGCTTTTATCCTAATAGGCAATGCACCATAGAAAACAACATAGATAAGGCTGAAAGTGATTAGGAAGGTTATCTGGCTGGGGTTTTGCTTGAGGCCTTCTGTAAATCCAAACTGAGATAGTATTGCACCAAGAACCATAAGAAACATAACATCAGGAGCTCTTGTCTTCCTGAAAATGTATTGAGCGATCAATCCTGCTACAATAACAAAGCCGACTATGAAAAGATTGGTAACTGTTTCCATTAGTGTATGATTTAAATTAAAAGATATATAAAGGTTACTGATAATTATTTTGCTGCAAAATTAGTTCTGACCTTAAAGCTGTGGTTGCAATATACACAGGATTTTCTTTTTCCTGTGAGAATCATAGTCTGGCTTTGGTATTTCATGTTATGGTGGCATTTAGGGCATCTAAGAAGGAATGTTTTCATTTTTTCTTTTTTTGCTGCTTTTTGGCTTCTTCCTCTTCGGCAGCTGCTTCTAGTAGGTCCTTTGGTTCTTCTTCGCTGGATTCTGATTCTTTAGAATGTTCTTGGTTTTCTTCAGCTGGTTCTTGTTCTGCTTTTTTAGTTTCTGATTCTTCCTGTTCTGCTTCTTTTTCCTGTTCTTCAGGTTCTGTTTTTTCTTCTTTTTGTTCTTCTTTTACTTCTGTTTCGTCTGCCTCTTCCTGGGGATGGAGCATCTTTTCAAGCTCTTCATCAACTTCGCCATCTTCTTTTGATTCTGGTTTTGATGATCCTTCTTGCTTTTTGTCTGATTCTTCTTTGGTTTCTGATTCGGCTGGGGTTTCTTCCTGTGCAGCTGATTCGTCTGATGTACCTTCTGCATCTTCCTGAGGCTGTTCTTCTGATTCTGATTGAGATTCTTCTTGCTCTGATTCTCCCTGAGTTTCTTCTGATTCATCTTTTGATTCTTCTTCAGGAACATCAAAAATCCCTGATTTTTGAGTGTGCTCAGAAACCGCAGTTTCCGACATATCAACAACATCTAAATTACCTACTTTTTCTTTAATTGGTTCTACTTCTTTGGATTCCTGCTGCTCTTGTTCTGATTCTGTCTCTTCGTATATCTCTAAGGGTTGTTTGTGTCCTTTTTGATCTAACAAATCTATTTCTGGATCTTCTTTGCGGCTTTTTTTTCCTGCTTCTTTTGCTTGTTTTTTTATATCTTCTTTTATGTGTTTTATCTCTTCTTCTTTTTCTTTTATGGCCTTAGATATGCCTTCAAAGCTCTGGAACTTTTCTTTTAGCTTGTCAGGCGGAAGATCAAAATAATCAAAGAATTTTGGAGTTAGTTTGATAAGATTAGTTCTGCCAAACTTCTGCCTTGAGATATATCCCATATTCTCAAGTTCTCTCAGATGGTCGTATGCTTTGTTTGTCCTTATCTTTATCAAATCTGATTGTTTAATAGGATACTTAAAGGCTATTACTGCTAATGTTTCCATCAAGGTCTTGCTAAGCTCTGTTTCTGTTACAATCTGATGAACTACGTTTACATGCTCTGACTTTATATTGAGCCTGAATGAGTTGCCTTCATCTATCAGAGTGATTGAGCTATCTCTTTTTTCATAATCCTGCTTGAGTTGGTTAAGGGTTTCCCTTATCTCTTCTGGAGAGGCCTTTGTAAGAGAAGATAATTCCTCAATAGTCATGCTCCTTGCTGAAGAAAAAAGCAGTGCCTCTAATTTATACCTTAGATTAGACATTAAGTTCATCACCTTTTTAAAATTTCTTTGAAATTTTTAAGAGGTGTTGAAAATTTTCAATTTTCATCACCCTTTTTTGATACGATTATGCTAAATAATAATAGTCTTCTTCTTTTTTAATCTTTCCTTCGTCAATCAATTTTTTAAGATGCTTTTCCATCTCTTCCTGGTTAATACCTGTGAATTTGGATAATTCTTCTGTTGTGTTCTTGTTTATCTTGATAAGAACAGTAATAAGGTTTGAGATAGATGTGTCCATATTTCTTCTTAAGAAGTCTCTTTCTGCCTTTAGTGTCTTGGCTACTGTGTCAACGCTGTGGAGCTTAGACTGAAGGTCATTGAAGAAATTTGAAAGATCCCTGTTTTTTAGAGTTAATTGTTCTGGTTTTTCTATATCTATAGAAGAAGGCATAAAGTCAAAGCAGAAGCCTGTAACTGCCGGCAAGCCCTTAAAGACCATCTCCAGCTCAACAAATGTGCTGAACATTGTCTTTTCAAGTGGTTGAATTTCTGCATATTTTTCATTCAGGATTGAGATTTCAGGATCTTCTTTTACTTTGTCGACTAACATCTTTATTGTCTTTTCGACGTGTTCTTTTGGCTTTCCGATTACTTCGAGGATTGCCCTGCATCTTATAGGTTCTTTTTTTTCTTCTGGCATGTTAATGCTAAAGAATAGTGGAAAATATAAAAAGGTTTCTATTGAAAGAGAAAGACAAAAGTAAATTATGATTTGTTTGTCTGTCAAAAACCTTAGGGTTTTTGAGCATGCTCAGAAACCTTTGATTTCTGACATTTCTATATCTAGTGGCAGTAATTTATTATAACTTAATTTAGTCTGCCACTAGAAAAAAGAAACATTTTTAAGCAGTGTGCTAATAGTAGAGAAATATGTCAAAAAAGCAAAAGGAAGAGAATGTTGAAGTGGCTGAAGAGAAGAAAACAATAGTCAAAGCTGTATTTTCCAGAGAAAGGGTTATAACTGAGAATTCTGATGAAGCAAGAGAGCTTTACAACCAGAGCAGATATGGAGCTATACTTGACAGCGGAAAGGTGCAGCTTTCTTTGCTCGAAGCTTTCTACCTTATTGAAAAGGGTAAGATTGAGGTTCTGGATGAAAGGAATAAGGCTGTTGACCAAGAGAAATTTCTGAAAAAGGCAAAGAAAACAGAGCCTAATTTTTGGATAAGGTATTGTGTTTACAAAGATATAAGAAACAGAGGATATATAATAAAAACTGCTTTGAAGTTTGGAGCTGATTTTAGGGTATATGACAGGGGGGTAAAGCCGGGAGAGGATCATGCAAAATGGATTGTTTATCCAGTGCATGAAGCAAGCACACTTACCTGGTATGAGTTTGCAGCAAAGAACAGAGTAGCTCATTCTACAAAAAAGAGATTGCTTTTAGGTATAGTTGATGAAGAAAATAGTGTGACTTACTACGAAGTTAGGTGGGTAAGGCCTTAGTCCTCAACTAGAGATAAAAAACATAGTTTTCTTACAAAACCCACAACAAAATATATAAACTTCTTTAAATTATGAATATTTATGGAAGACAACCAAGAAAATATCATACAATTCCTAAAGATAAGAGGGCCTGTGCTTCCTGTTGAAGTTGCAAAGCATATAAACACAAATATATTGATTGCTTCTGCTAATCTTTCTGAGCTGAGCTCTAATGGGCGAGTTAAGATTTCCAGGGTGAAGATAGGGGGGTCTCCCTTGTATTATGTTCCTGGGCAAGAGGCACAGCTGCAGAGGTTTGCTGAAAACCTGAATGAAAAGGATAAACGAGCTTATGATATGTTATTGCAGAAGAAAGTGTTAAGAGATAATGAATTAGAGCCATTGATGAGGGTTACATTAAGGTCAATAAAGGATTATGCTGTTCCATTGCAGGTAAACTTTAAAGGAAATTCTGAGATATTCTGGAAATGGTATCTATTAACTGCAAAAGAAGCTGAGGATATGGTAAGAGCTATGTTGAAAGATCCGGATGAACTTAAGACCGAAGAAGTGCAGAAAAGGGTTGAAGAAGAGAAGAAAGAAGAGCCAAAAAAAGTTGATGATGCAAGGGTGGAGAAGAAAGAAGAAGGTAATAGGGGAGAAGTTCATAAAAAGCCAGAAGAGGTTCAAAGAAAGATAGTGGAAAAAACAGCTGAGAAGAAGACAGTGAAAAAAGAAAAGATAAGCCATGATGATTTTATAGGGCAGAGCATGAATTACTTTAACAAGAATAAGATTGTTGTGCTTAGTAAAGAGCCTATCCGGAAAGGTGAGATTGAGTTTATAGTGCAGATACCTTCTGCGTTAGGTAATCTGGAATATTACTGCAGGGCAAGAAAGAAGAAAACAATAAATGATTCTGATTTAGCATCTGCTTTTGTACAGGGGCAGCTTAGGAAATTGCCTGTGCTTCTTTTGACTGATGGAGAGCTTACAAAGAGGGCAAAGGAGATGTTACAGAAAGATTTTAAAGGGATGAGTGTTATGAAGTTCTAAAATGGGAGTTGCAATAAACGAGCTGATTGTAAAAAGGGAAATAAGTATCGATGAGTTATCCGGCAAAATAATGGTAGTTGATGGCCCCCTTTGGATGTATCAGTTTTTATCTTCAATAAGGCAGCCAGACGGAAGCTTATTGTCTGATTCAAAAGGAAATGTGACTTCACACCTTATCGGGCTTTCTTCGAGAGTGCCTAAGCTTATGGAGAAGAACATCAAGCTTGCATTCTGCTTTGATGGGAAAGTACCTGATCTTAAAAAACAGGAAAGGGAAAGGAGAAAGGAAGTGAAGATAGCAGCAGAAAGGAGGTATGAAGAGGCTGTGAAGAAGAAGGATATTGAAGATATGAAGAAGTATGCTGCAAGAACTACTCGCTTGACAAAGGAGATGATAGATGAGGCTAAGAGATTATTAGAAGCATTAGGTATTCCTGTAATTGATGCTCCTTCTGAAGCAGAGGCGCAGGCATCTAATATTGTAAAGAATAAAGATGCGTTTGCAGTTGCTACAAGTGATGCTGATGTGCTTATGTTTGGCGCTACAAGATTAGTGAGGAATCTGAATATAGCTGGCAAGAGGAAGAAAACAAATAAGCTAGTGTATGAAACAGTAAAGCCAGAGATAGTTGATCTTGCTGAGAATCTAAATACATGGGGTATTGATAATGAACAGCTTATTGTACTTTCTATGCTTGTTGGAACTGATTATAATATTGGCGGGATAAAAGGGATAGGCCCTAAGAATGCATTGAAATTAGTTAAAAAATATGATTCTAAGTTTGATGAGCTTTTTAGAGAGGTTAAATGGGATGAAAATTTCAGCTATCCCTGGACTGAAGTTTTTGGTCTTATAAAGGATATACCTGTAATAGATGATTATAAGCTTGAATGGAAAGATGTTGATAAAGAGAAATTATTTAAGATACTTGTTGATGAGCATAATTTCTCTGAAGAGAGAGTAAATCATACAATGGATAAGCTTGTTGAAAAGAAAGAGGAGAAAAAGCAGACTGGGTTATCTCAGTTTTTTTAAGATTACCAATTAGTGAACCATTTCTATTTTTTTCTTTTTGTTTAATGGTTCAATAACTAATGAGTCAAATAATCCAATCATTTTTTTTACAAAAGGATTTTCTTGATTTAACTGATATAATTTAGCATTTCCTATCTCTCTTGTTGGATTTATGACCTTAAGCTCTATCAGATCATTCCATATTCTAAATAAAGTAGTTCTTCCTATTCCGGCACCTTCTGCTATGTCCGATATAGAATAATCTAATTCTCTTCCTTCTATTAAAAATTCTAAAACTTTTATCTTTGGCGCGTTTCCCATTGCTTTTGTAAATATTGTTTGTTCCATAGATGTATAGAATAATTGACCCATATTTAAATGTTTCTATTTTGGAACATATACGTTCCATAAAAAGAACAAATCTTTAAATAATCTTTTGCGTCTTTTTTTATTGATGAATAAAATGTTTGTTATGAAGAAATCATTAGTTGTATGGTTAAAGAGAATCTTCAGGATTACCATACCTTGAATGAAATGGAACAATTCAAGAATGTATATTAGGAGGGGATATTATGAAAAAGAAAACAAAAAATCTTCTAGCTGTTATTGGGGTAATAGGCACAGTTATGGGGGTTATTGGCGCGGTGCCATCATTTCTGCAATCCAAGTATGGTATTGCTACAGGCTCGGCAATTTTAGTTATTGTAGGCCTAGTATGTCTAGCAATTGCTTTTGGTGATGAGTAATGCCAAAGGAACTTCCAGAAAAAGTAAAGAAAAATCTACTGGATTTGCATTATAATAGATACCTTCAGTATTACAATACGACAATTATCATTCTCTTTACATATATTGTCGGCTTAGGGATTGCTTTTATCACAAAACAAATCGATTACAAGAGCCTTAATCAAATGTTATCAGTTGCTATTGTAACTATAGCTGTTGTTGCAGTAATTGTTCTATTAATGTTACAATTTAAAGAGCATATGAACAACATTATTCAAGAAATTAAGAAATTGAAGATTTAAATCAAAATGCCCACCTTAAAAGATTCATTAAGAGGTAAGTTGAATGATAATGAGATTAAATTAGTGCCGTCTTCGTTTGATATGGTCGGGGATTTAGCGATTTTTTCTGATTTTCCAAAAGAGCTGATTAAGAAAGAGAAGATGATTGGAGAAGCACTTTTGGAGCTGAACAGAAACATTAAAGTGGTTTTGAAAAAGACAAGGAAGTATTCTGGTGAGTTTAGAACTCCTAAATTGAAGATAATCGCTGGAGAAAAGAGAAAAGAGACAGAGCTTAAAGAGAATAATATAAGGTTAAGGCTAAATCCAGAGAAGGTTTATTTTTCTATTAGACTTGCTACTGAAAGAAAAAGGGTTATTGAGCTGGTTTCTGGAGGGGAAGAAGTGTTGGTTATGTTTTCTGGTGTTGGGCCTTATTCTATTGGAATAGCTAAAAATAAGAAACCTAAAGAGGTTTATTCTGTAGAAATAAATCCTAGTGCGTTTAAGTATCAGAAAGAGAATATTTTGATCAATAAGGTGGATGTGAAGCTGTTTAAAGGTGATGTTAAGAATGTTGTTCCTAAATTAAAGAAGAAGTTTGACAGGATATTGATGCCATTACCCAGGGGAGCTGAGAGTTTTTTGGGTGTTGCTTTGAAAGCTGCTAAAAAGAATTCGATTGTACATTTTTATGATTTTTTGCATGAAGATGAGTTTAAGAAAGCTGAAGAGAAGATAGCTAAAGCTTGCAAAAAGGCAGGAAGAAAGTTTAAGATTATAGGTATGGTTAAGTGCGGGCAGTTTGGGCCTGGGATTTTTAGGATTTGTTTTGATTTTAGAGTTATTTGAAACCACTTGCCACCATATTTTGGCAAGTGCGAGAAGCTTTCTAGAGGCTAAATTCTGCCATTATAGCGGTTTTGAATATAGCACTTGCCACTTGCCAACCATCCCCGTAAGGTATTTAAAGAAGAGAGCCTTATCGGCATTTGGTGGATATTAATGGAACAAGATAAAGCATTGGTTGTTTTTCAAGGTAAGAAAATAAGGCGAACTTGGTTTAATAATGAATGGTGGTTTGCAGCAGTTGATATTATAGCTGCAATAACTGAATCTAAAGACCCTGCCGGCTACCTTAAGGATATGAGGAGAAGAGATGAAGGATTTGCTGAAGGGTGGGGGCAGATTGCCACCCCCCTTTTGATTGATACTGTTGGAGGCAAACAAAGTGTTAATTGCGTTTCTGTAAAGGGAGCATTTAGGTTAATTCAGTCTGTACCTAGCCCAAAAGCAGAACCATTCAAGCTATGGCTGGCTCAAGTCGGTTATGAAAGAGTGCAGGAAATAGAAAATCCTGAGCTGGCCCAAAAGCGCATGAAGGAAATCTATAAGCAAAAGGGCTATTCTGATGATTGGATAGAAAAAAGAGTCAGGGGAATTGCAATAAGAGACGAATTAACAGATGAATGGAAGAAGAGAAAAGTAGAAACAGATAAAGAGTTTGCAATACTTACAGCAGAAATCTCTAAAGCGACATTTGGAATGACTCCAAGCGAATATCAGAAGCTTAAAGGGTTGAAAAAGGAGAATTTAAGGGACCATATGAATGATTTAGAGCTGATTTTTACAATGCTGGGTGAAAGAGTTACAACAGAAATAACCAGAACGAAAGATGCGCAGGAATTTGATGAATGTTCAGAAGCAGCTAAAGAGGGCGGCGAAGTTGCAGGAAATGCCAAAAAGGATGCTGAAAGAAAGATAGGAAAGCCCATAACAACCAGCCAGAATTACCTTGAAGGACAGGAAAAGGGTAAAAGAAAACAGATAGAGAAAAAGCCAGAGTAATTTCTTATTTTTGGTTTAAAGGAGAGGTAAGCTTATAAATCAGATTATATTTTACTATCCTGCGTGCAATGAATTAGTGAACACCCACTGACGAAAGGATGATGAAAGGAAAGTAACTGACGAGCACGCTTTTTTACCAATCCTTTAAAGAAACAGTAAATTTATTTCCATTGTATTCTATAATATCGTTATCTACAAGCTTTTTTTTGTTTCTGGTTTCTGCAATTCCATTGACTTTTACAGCGCCTGACCTGATGATGACTTTAGCCTGGCCGCCTGTAGGGATGAGGAATTTTATTTTTATAAACGTGTTTAAGGTTATGTATTCTTTGTCCATGAATATTGAGTATTTTATTGATATATAATGATTTTCTTTTTTATTGATAAAGTTTAAAAAGAAATTGAAGTTAATCCAAATCATGAGTTCAACAGAACCTTTTGATGTTGTGGATGATGAGGATAAGATAGTTGGAGATACTACAAGATGGGAAGCACATCAAAATGGAATTATCCATAGAAGCGTCATGTTTTTTATATTTAATAAAAAAGGTAAATTATTTCTTAATCAAAGGTCATCCAACAAGCCGTTTAATCCCGGTGCATACAGCATTGTTTTAGGCGGGCATGTCACAAAAGGAGATTCTTATGAAGAAACTGTTGTGAGAGAGGCTGAAGAGGAAGCTGGAATAACTGCTAAGCCATATTTTATAGCTAATTTCAAAAGCAGGTTTAAGGAAAGGGATAAAGAGAATGTTGCTTTGTATTATTTTGTTATAGATCAAGAACTCAAGTTAGACAAGTATGAAATAGGAAGTGGAAGGTTTGTTGATATAGATGATGTTAAGGATGAGTTAGGGAAGCACTCATTTATCCCTGAGACTGAAACTATCTATAAGTTATTGATGGAGAATAGGGATAAGATAATTAGGAAGATTGATTAACCCTATTGTTTTGCAAATTAAAAATGAGAACTTACTCTTTAGAAGATGTACGACAAGTATATATGTTTTACGGAAGAAGCCCCCTTATTTATAGGATTTGCAGCTATCTGATTTTTTTCGGTAGGGAGGATTATTTAAGAAGAAAAGCTGTAGAAAGCCTTAACCTAAGAAAAGGTGACAGAGTCCTAGATTTGGGTTGCGGGATGGGCTATAATTTTAGTTACTTAGAGAAACACATAGGGGGGGGATGGAAAGATTGTAGGCATAGATTATGTTAAAGAGATGTTAAATTCAGCAAGAAAAAAAGCGAGTAAAGCCGGATTTAAAAATATAGAGCTGGTAGAAGGGGATGCGGCTAAAATATCATTTCCTAAAAATTATTTTGATGGGGTGATATCTACAATAGGAATCAGTTCTATCCCAAACCATAAAGAAGCGCTAAGGCGGGTTATGGGCAACTTAAAAAAGAATAAAAGGCTAGTAATATTAGATGGTAAATTATTCAATCCTCCTCTAAAAATGTTTAATCCTTTTATAAAATATTTAAGGTGGTCTAAAAGCTGGGATGTGAATAAAGATATTATAAATGACGTTAAAAAATTATTTAAAAATGCCCATATTGAAGAATTTTTATGCGGCTTATTCTTTATAATCACCTGCATTAAAAAGGATTAAAAATTATTATGTTTTTATACATTTCAAAAGAAATTAAGCCTAATTTGATATTTCACAAAATAACTTTTACCCAAACATCCTAAGATAATCATTGCCTTCTGCCTTTTCTTCGCGCTTGACTTTCTCTATGGCTTTTGTCAGGTCTTCTTTTGTTATCTTTGTCCTGTTTTTCCTTATAGCGAAGTAACCTGCTTCGGTGCAGACAGCGTTTATTTCTGCGCCTGAGAAGTTTTCCATCTTGCCTACAATCTTGGAAATGTCTATTTCTTTTTCTAAGGTCATGTCCTTGCTGTGTATCTTGAAAATTTCTAATTTGCTTTCTTTATCAGGCAATGGAACTTTGATTAATCTGTCTAATCTCCCTGGCCTTATTATAGCTGAATCTAGGATGTCTTTCCTGTTTGTAGCTCCGATTATCTTGACATTATCCAGCGGCTTAAAACCATCTAGTTCTGCCAATAACTGCATGAATGTCCTGTTGACTTCTCTTTCGCCTGATGTGCCTATTTCCATTCTTTTTGCTGCGAGAGCATCTAATTCGTCAATAAATATTATAGCTGGTGCTTTTCTTCTTGCCATCTCAAATATTTCTTTTACTAGTTTTGCGCCTTCTCCAATGAATTTCTGGACTAGCTCTGCTGCAACTATCTCAATGAATGTAGAATTGGTAGCGTTTGCAACTGCTTTAGCTAGTAATGTTTTGCCTGTTCCTGGCGGGCCATATAATAATACTCCCTTTGGCGGTTTTATCCCTACTTTTTTGAATAGTTCAGGTTTTTTTAATGGAAGCTCAACAACTTCCTGGATTTCATTTATCTGGGCTTTTAATCCGCCTATTTCTTTCCAAGTTATAGTGGGTTTTTCTACAATTACGAACTTTTCAACATTAAACTTTCTTGAAGTTGGTATCTTTTTTATTATTGTAAGGTTCTTCTGCTCTGCCAGAACCATATCGCCGGGCCTTAGCTTCCCACAAGTGCCTGATATATTGACATAGAATTGGTTGCCGTTAGGTATTGAGATTATAGCTGTCTTTTCATTAACTTCTTTGACATCACAGACCATCAATGGAGGAGATTTTAAGATTTCGATTTCTTCCCTTATCTTGTTTAATGTTTCCTTAAGAATCCTATTTTCTTCTTCAAGCTGAGATGTATTGCTAGTATATTTGTAAATAACACTGTCAAGAATGTTCTTCTCTTTTGTTTCTGGCGGTGCCATGTTTCCTATAAATGATGTACTGTTTAAATATTTTTGGTTTTAAATGTAAATTTACCTTTATCCATTATCTTTTTTCCATCGACAAAGATTGTTGGCTGCTTTATCAGCCCATCTATGTGCAAGGGAACTTTAACCTTGCCTCCAAATCCCATATTATTTCCTAAAGCAATGTGGCAGGTTCCAATAACTTTTTCGTCTTCAAGCATGTTTCCTATGATTTTTGCGCCTTTGTTTGTGCCTATGCCGAATTCAGCAAGGTTTCTTGATAATCTTCCTGCTTTGTTTAACAGAGAGTTTAGTTTTTTTGCTGAACTTCCACCTGTTATGTTTAAGGCATAGCCTTTTTTGAATGTTATTGTAATGGGTTTGTCAACTTTTCCTATGCTTCCGACAGAGCCATCTATCATGCAGATGCCTTCTGCGCTTCCTTCTAATGGCGCAATGAACGCTTCTCCACCCGGCAAGTTTCCATAGTCTCCTTTTTTAGTAAACAAACCAGAGCCTCTTCCGCGGGTTTTTCTTGAGCTTATGCTGAAAGTGAGGTTAGTTCCTTTTTTGCTTGATATTTTTACTTTGTTTCCCTTATCTAGTATGTCTGCTAATCTTTTAAGTAGATTGAGCATTTCTTTATAATTGATATTTATTGCTCTTTTTAATGTGGCTTCTAATATGTTAGGTAATGTAGCGATCCTTGCTCCTTTTTTGCAAGCATTTTTCCTTGCTTTTGTATGGGTAAGGGATTTTGTTGTTATCATTATCTCAATATTGTAGTTTAACATTTGCTTTGCTGTTTCACTAGGGGGTTCTTCTCCATTTACATTACCTACAGGGATCTCTATTGAATCTATGTTTTTTGTGAATAATACCCCTATCTTTAGAAATAAATTTACCAAGCTCTTCTTATTCTTATCAAAAACAATAAGCAGTTTTTCATTATTCTTAACTGCTAAATTGGTCTTGAATATCTGGAAGATAGCTTTTTCTAAAGGTTTAAATGATGAATTTACCTTTTTTGTGTATCCAGTATTTTTTGCCATTTTCATCAACACCATATATATCTAATTCCTGCCTTGGTGAGTCTATAACAATGTCTGTATGGTAATATGTTGCCCTGTCTGCTTCAAATCCAGAGCCTAAAGCGATATGAATCATGTTTGCTATCTTTTCATTTACAATAAGATAATTGCAAAGCTCTGCCTTAGGATTAGTGTTTATTGCAAATTCACCTATGTTTGTGAAGTTTATTTTGTTCACTTCTATGATCTGTTTTGGCAAGGATTTTTTCTTTTCCTGATTGATTAATTTATCCCATGCTTCTTTCTTTTTTTGAGCGAATTTAGCCAAGATCTTTTTTGGCCCTTTGAGCACCTTGTAATTGTTACCTAAACAATTGACAATCATGGGGTCTTTTCTGTTTAGAGTGTAGCTCTGGTCAAGGCTGATGACTACATCACCTATAAACTGGCCTTTGATGTATTCGGGGGTTACAAATGCCTCTCCACCAGGGATATTAGCCATTGTTCCTGCTTTTATCCCCTTTTCTTTTAAGTACCATGGATTGATTAAGTATCTTGTTTCTACATCAGAGCCTCTAAAGATTCTTCTTTTTCCTTCTTTTGATACTAAGCCTACTTCTATGTTTGTCTGGTAATTGCCAAATTTCTTTCCTATTACTCGAATTATTTTGCATTTATGAGTAATATTGATTATCTTGTCGTCTCTTTTCTTCATCTTGATCCAATCTATGTTGCTTGTCTTGATGAATATGTCAATAGGCAATGTTTCTGTAAAACCGATTCTGGCTTTTGGATCTCTTGGATCTAGTGCTGTCTGAGGGTAATAATCTAATTTGTAAATCATCTGGCCAGGGCTCAGCCATCTTGTTTTTTTATCTTCAGAAGGATAACCGATACATTCTCCAAAGTAATGCCTCCCTGCATATCCTTTTCCATGGATAGCGAATACTGCGCTTGCTATTGTTTTCATCCTGCTTATTTTTAGAAGGTCTGATAATTTTTTGTATACTTTGAATATTGGTTCATCTACATTCCTGCATAGTTCACATCCCAATAAGGTTGATTTTAGGTCAGAGATTCTTTCTGGAGTGTCCATCTGGGAGCTTTTTGATGTAGAAGCACCCATGCCTGTAATCTGGGATTTTATAGATTCCATCATAGCATAGCTTATCTGGAATGAATCGAGATAATCCTCTATCGGCAAGCCCAAATCTTCTTTTTTTCTTAAAAGATCAAAGCCAATGCTTACTTTTTCTGAGTTTTTTAGGTCGTAAACCTGGCTGAAGATAACTTTTGCTGTTGTTATCAATTCATTTCTTCTGTATTCTGTCATCCATCCTGTTTTGTAAGGCAATGAGAATGAGCCTTCAAATGAGTTCTTTTTTGCATACAGCCTTATCTCTGGTTCTTTGAATATTGATCCTATCTTTCCTTCGCATTTCTTGTTGATTATGCTGATAAAATCATTTAGCGCTTTTGTTTTATTGTTTTTAATGCCTTTGTTTAGTTCGCTGCAGCATTTCCATACATCTTCTAATACTGGCAAACTTTCTGACTTCTTGTTAATTGCCTGAACATTTATTTCGCCACCTAATTCATGAATTGCCTTGGATAATGGGGCTAAAGAGTAGAATGCCTGCTTTTGACTTATGTCCAGAACTATAAGTGCTGTCTTTCCTTTTATGTTTCCTAATGTTTGTTTATATTTGTTTGCTGCTTCATCAAGTTTTTTCAAGCCGTATCTTTTCATTTTTACCTCTTTAACTGATTATTTTGAGTTCTTTGCTGATTTTGGTAAGGATCTCCACCTTGCCCATAGTCAAAAGAACGCTGTCTTCTATTCTTATTCCATAATTTTTTAAGTAGATTCCCGGCTCTATTGTGAATACTGAATTTTCTTTAATCTTGTTTTTTGAGTCTTCGAAAAAGCTTGGAAGTTCGTGAATCATTATACCTACTCCATGGCCTAATCCATGTGTAAAGAATTTTGCATGTTCTCCAAGATTATCTTTTACGTGTTTGTAGACTTTTGAGCATTTCATATTTGGCTTTATTATTGCGATTGCTTTTTTTTGTACATCTAAAAGTTTGTTGTATATGTTTACTTCGGTTTCTGAGGGATTTCCAAGATAGATTGTCCTTGAGGTATCTGTACAATAGTTTTTGTACCTTATACCAAAATCTATAAGGCAGAATCCTTTTTTCAGTTTTGAATCATCTGTTGTGTAATGTACTTCGCTGGAGTGTATGCCTGAAGCGACTATTGTAGGGAAGGAGATTTCACAGCCTCTTTTTTTTGTTTCATATTCGAGGAAAGCAAGAACCTCTGATTCTGCCTTAAACTGTTTAAATTGGCTGAAGCATTTTTTTAGAATTTCGTCTGAGATTTTGCACCCTTTTTTTATTGTGTTTATTTCTTCTTGTGTTTTTTGCTCTCTTAATCTGTACAGTTCTTTTTGTAAGTCAATCAACCTGCATTTTCCAATTTTCTTGATTAATACGTCTTTGGTTGATAGGGTAAATTCTGATTTGTTTATTCCGATTCTCTTTAGTTTTATCTTTTGTTTTTTTGCTATGTCCTTTATTGTCTCAAAAAGCCTCTTTTTTTTGCTGCTGGTGTAAACTTTTAAGCTGCGTTTCTTTGCTGAGCTGAGTTCTCCTTCTGGAACTACCAGAAATGGTTTTTTGTTTTGAGGTATGATTATAGCACCTATGCCTGGGTAACCTGCGAAATAGAGCATGTCTGATATGAAGTTGCCATAACCTAAGTTAAGTGAGAGGAAGACGTCTATCTTCTTTTTTCTTAATATAGCCTGAAATTCGCTTATTTTGGGCATAATGAAAAAATATATAAGCAGAGTATATTTAAATATTATGTTATGGAGAAAAATATGCTTAAAAACGGGTTTACAGTAGTGTTGGAAAAGAAGCCTACTGAGACAGTAACTATACAGGCAAGTGTAAAGACTGGCTCTAATAATGAAGATAAAAGGATTAATGGAATATCTCATTTTATAGAGCATATGCTGTTTGAGGGCACTTGCAAGCGGCCTAATTCCCATATAATTGCCAATGAGATAGAGAGTTTAGGTGGGGAGCTTAATGCGTATACTTCAAATGAAAGA
The DNA here is from genome assembly GCA_018813685.1 of Nanobdellota archaeon. Taxonomy (GTDB): domain Archaea; phylum Nanobdellota; class Nanobdellia; order Woesearchaeales; family JACPBV01; genus JAHJAV01. Next base: position 66,741 of record JAHJAV010000018.1, read on the forward strand.
ACGTGCTTTTATGTAAAGGTGCCTAAGAATCATTTTGACAAGGCATTGGACATAATATCTGACTTAGTACAGAATTCTATATTTGATGCTAAGAATGTAGAGAAAGAGAGAAAAGTGATATTGAAAGAGATAGACATGCATAAGGACGAGCCAAGATTCCACCAGTGGATATTGTTTTACAGGATTTTATTCAAGAAACATCCTGCTGGGCTGGCGCCTTATGGCACTGTTGATGCTGTGAAGAAGATGACGCGAAAGGATTTATCGGAGCATTATCATGCTCATTATGTCCCTAATAATATGATATTGTCTGTTGTTGGGGATTTTGACAGTAAGGCGCTGGGCAAGATAAAGATAAATTTTGAAGGTTTTAAGCAAAGGGATTTGTGTTTAAGGAAAGAGATAGTTGAACCTAATAAGGATAAAGTTGAGGTTTTGAAAGAGAAACGGGATATATTGAGTTCTTATATGGTTTTGGGGTATAGGGCTGTTTCTCGCCTGGATAAAGACTCTTATGTTCTGGATGTTATCAAGTCAATATTAGGGAGGGGGCAATCAGGTAAGATATTTGATGAGATAAGGAATAAGAGAGGGTTAGCGTATGAAGTTGGAGTTCATAATGAGCCATGCAGTGATTATGGTTTTTTTGCTGTTTATCTTAATACTGACAAAAAGAATATACCTAAAGCGATTTCACTTATTTTGAAAGAGTTTGATGGGCTGCAGAGATTATCTAAGAAAGAGCTTGAAGAAGCAAAAGGATTTCTGATAGGGCAGCATATATTAAGCAATGAAGATACTAGAGACCTAGCAGATGAATTGGGTTTTTGGGAGAGTATTAAGGATTCGAAGCTGCTTGATGGTTATCTTAAAGAGATTGAGAAAGTTAGTCTGAATGATGTTGCCAGAGTTGCTAAAAAGTATTTGACGAAGAATTATGCTTTGGCTGTTGTAGAACAGTCTAAATAAAAATGGCAACTATAGATGGATTGAAGGGAGAGATAGATAAGATAAATAGTAAGGTTTCTCAGGCAGTGAGGATAAGGAATAAATTGTTAATGAGTATCTTAGAGTTTTGTCAAACCCTAGAACAAAACCCTGTTGATGAGGCAGCAAGACGCGGGTTGATTACAAACATTAGCAGAGAAGAGCACTTTCTAGATATCATAAAAAAAGGAAGTAAGGAGACTGTATCTATACTAAAAAGAAGTTTAAGTGAAATTAAAAAGGTAAAGGAAAAATCTGAAGCAAAAGACCTACTGATAGAAATAATCCTAAACCTGATAGATGCTATGCGTTTTACATCTAAAAAGATACATCTAATAGAACAAAGGGTATGGTTAGGGAGAAAATTAGAAACCAGAAGATATGTACTTTTCGGAGGGAAGATATATTCGAAAAGGAGATTGATGTGGTTCATAAACTCATTAGAAGAAGAAAAAGACTTGGATGCAGAGCTGTCGCTAAGGCTCGAGGGAAAATTAGAGAAATTATTGCCTAATTTTCATAGATTGAAGAGGGAGTTAAAGATGGCAATACCTGTCGGGCTTATCGGGGGAGCTATTGCAGGGGGAACTGTTTGGGGGTATACTGTAGAGAGAAGCGGGTCTTTTGCTCCTGATGATATGGCAAAATTATTAATAGCTGCGGCTTCTATATGTTTTGGAGCTATATGCTTTATGCAGGAAATATCCAATCAGGAAAAGAAGATAGCATCAGAAGAGAAAGAGATAATAAAAGTTAGAAAGGAAGAGATGAAAAAAAGAAGATAATCGTAAATTCTATCGAGTAATTTCAAAGCTTTTAACCTGTTCTAAAAGTTCTTTGGCCTTGCCTTTTTCAAAGTGTTTTCTGACTGGCTCAATCAGTTTGCTTATTTCACTTGATACTGCTTGCTTCAAATCCATTGGATGCAGCTCTTTTTTTGAGAATGCAGCTTCAAGTTCTGCATATGAGCTGAATTCCAGGTTGCCTCCCCATTTAGCTGGACGCTCTATCTTTAATGACTTTATTTTTTCAAATAAGATATACTTGCAGTATTCCATGATTGGGTTTTCTTCAACAATGCCTTCAGGGCAATAGGCTTTGTTCATCTTTCTTTTGATGTCTTCTTCTGAGTCTGTCATAAAAATAGCAGTGTCTGGCTTTGATTTTGACATCTTTAGTTCAATTCCTCGTTCGGCTCCGCTTAATTCTGCTTTTGGGGGCTGGCCAAGGCCCATTAACATATGATGATGAACTGCGATTGGTTTGTTATAGCCTAGTTTAGGCGCTATCTCTCTTGCTAACACGTTTACTTTTCTTTGGTCCATGCCAAGCTGAGCAATATCAATATCTAAATGGAATATATCTGCTGCCTGCATACAAGGATAAAGTATCTGTGAAGCATGCAATGCATCTTTTTCGCTTCTTCCCATTATCTGGGAGCATCTTACAATTCGATTTACTGTGTTGTTTCTTGCAACCTGCATCACTTTCTTCCAGTATTCATCATCTTTTACAAGGTCAGATGCCCATAATATCTCGACCTTAGACATATCAACATCAGCTGCTTTCCATACTTCCATAAAGTATTTGCCTGCAATTTTTATATTGTCTAAATTACCGCCTAATTTGTTATTTGCCCATGCATGCCAGTCTGCTATAAGTATCTTAAATCTGCAGCCTGCATCAATCATCTTATTAACATTGATTGCCCTTAGAATTCCCTGAGCTATATGAATATTTCCAGAGGGTTCAAAGCCATCATAGGCTATTGGAGATTTCTTTTTTTGGAGTAAGTCTTTTAGATCGTCTTCTGTTATAATCTCTTCTCCAACCTGCTTGATAAGCTCTAATCTCTTGTTTATGTCCATATTAGAGTTATGAAAAATAATTTAGTATTTAAACTTTGGCGTTTTGTTAAGTGAATTATAAAAAATAGTAACACTTTTATAAGAGTATGATTTTATTAGGGGTATGCACAGTAAATACAGCCACAAACTATCAGAGAGTAAATATCTGAAGAGAATATATTCTTTAGTCAGTTATAGCTCCCCACTTAAAAGATCCATGAGCGGGTATGAGATGGAGTTTACGTTAGTGGATGATAGAGGGGATGTATCCAACAGATCTGAAGAGATTATAAATACGTGCAAGGAAATCAATAAGAACTTTCCAATATCTAAGGAAGTCGGAAAAAATATGATTGAAATTGCTGCCTTACCATCTACAAAGATACAGAAGACAGCACTCTATTTTATAGACAATATCCAAAATGTGCAGACCATATGCGCTGAAAAGGGGCTTTCGTTACTTCCCCTGGGCACTTACCCTGGCAGCTTCAAGGAAAAGGTATGGAAAAAGAAAAGATATATTTATCCTGCTAAAGTGATTGGTGATAAGAAGTATTGGTATTATTACTCGCACTGTTATGGGTTCCATTACCATTATTCACTCCCTAAGGGCATGTTTGATCATAAGAATAAATTTCTTAATGTACATATCAAATCGCGAATTAAAAAGACACTTATTGACAGCTATAATCTTCTTATCGCTGCTGATCCTGCACTTACAACATTTACGCAGTCATCTCCTTTTGAGTCTGGAAAGTACTATGCAAAAGACACGAGAGTGCTATTCTTAAGGGGGGGCAAAAAGCTTAAGTTTGATGGGTTGTACTCTAATATGCAGTTGATGGGCGGCCTGCCCCCATACAAACAAACACTATCTGATCTTATTTCAACATTAAACAAGAAAGATAAGCGCTTCAAAAAGATGTTAATAAAAAAGGGTGCACCTAAGTCCCTAATAATGGAAAAGGACACGCTTGACTTTGTATGGAATCCAGTAAAGATCAATAGACTTGGAACTATAGAACAGAGAGGTATGGACACAAATCACCTAAACATATGCCTGGGGGCTAGTGTGATGATCAAATTTATCCTTAGGGCAATCCAGCAGGAATTCTATCATGTCATACCTTCAGATGTTGGATTAAAGGAACCTTTTAAGCTGGAAGGCAATGTAATATTTATACCACCCCATACCCATGTCAGGAATGTATTGCAGCGTAAATCAAGCTATAGTGGACTTGCAGATAATGAAGTCTATAATGTATGTAATCGCTTTTATAAGCTGGCAAGAAAGTTGGTATATAAAAACTACCTCCCTACTTTAAATGCCATAAGGGATATGATTGATACAAGAAAGACAGTATCTGATATGATAGTTAACTATGTTAAGAGGAAAGGGTATTCTACTGATTCGGTAATTCCAAGAGAGATATCAAGGCAGATTGCACTTCTGCATGTGAAGAAGATGAATAGAGATATCGAAAAGACTAAAAAACTATATGAGGATATTGTTTAATATGAAAGTAGGAGTTTGGCTGCCATTTAGGGAAAAACTGACAAGTGTCGGTGTTGAACATCCAGGGTATCTATTAAAAGAAGTAAGAGATAAGATAGTAAAGGCTCTTGAATCTGAGAAAAATATAGAACTTTTTACTAATCTGGATTTCAGGAAAGCTATAGTCCATAATGGTTCTGTTTACCTTGATGGATTCTGTTTTGATGATCTGGATGTTTTTATCTGGTTTGGTGAGTTGGGAAGAGGATCAAAAAGGATGTATCCTATCGAGATTCTGAAAGCCATATCAAACAAATGCAAGGTAATCAATAATCCAATTGCTTATGAAATTGGGTTGGATAAATACTTATCGTTAGAGCTTCTAAGAAAGAATGGAATCCTTGTGCCTGAAATAATGCTTATTTCACAGGATGGAGTGGAGGCTGCCAGAGAGATATTCAAAAAATGGAAAAAGGCTGCAATAAAGCCAAGGAATGGATCGTATGGAATCGGAATGGTTTATGTAGAAGATGAGCAAACTTTTGTTGACATTCTCGACTATGCAAGCAGAAATGGGGTGCATTACATCGAGAAGTTTGTACCTAATAATATGGAAGAATGGATTGGAGTCAATGTTGTAAATAATAAGATAATATACGGCTATGGCAAAGAGAAGTCACAGATAAAAAACTGGAAAGTGCAGGACAGGAGCAGGCAAGGTGGGCACATGATCTTAAAAAGGCCGAATGAGGAGCAAAAGGAAATCGCTTTGAAAATCGGAAAGTTAACTGGCCTAGACATATATGGTGTTGATATCATAAAAGGACTGGACAATAAGTATTATGTTGTTGATGTGAATACTTTTCCAGGGCTATACCCTGAGCTGCTCGAGAAAGCAGAGAATGATATGTATAAAGAGATTGCTGAGATTGTTAAGAGGAAGAGATAGGATTTTTGATATGGATCTATAGTTTTGCAATTATTTCTGCAGCTATTCCAAAGACAACATTCCAGGAAGCAGCAGCTAAATACCTGAATTTCAATGGAACTTTGTTCTGGATAATATAATTGACTCCAAAACCTACTGGGAGGTAACCTGCCCATGAAACTGCCCCTTTTATAGTACCTTCTTTCCACCCCTGCTCAATAAAACCCTTAATGTCAAACTTAGAATTCTTGAATATAAGAAAGCAGTAGTGCTGAACCTGCAAAGGCAGCTGTGAAAACCTTTCCAATGTTGTCCTTCCAAGAAATTTCAAGTGTTTTTCCAGCTGGCTACGATATGTATCGATGGGGATTGCCTTATCTATCAATCGATAAAGATAAGGAGTCTGAAGAGCATACATCAGGCCAATCAGCATTGCAGTCATAAGCTCTCCCTCACTAAGATCCTTACCCATAATCATTTTTTTAAATAATACATTGGAAGTTGCAAATGCAGCCATATTAGTAGTAATATTAGTAATCAATGTATCATTTATCTTTTTATCAGAGTACCATCTTAAGAAAGCAACCCAAACCTTTTTATGGGCTTCAAGAAAATCTGTATATAAGTCATACTCATTAAGAAGATAATCAACTGTCTTTTTTTGATTTTGGTATTCCCCAACACCTAAACCTATCCTAAATCTTTTTCTGGAATCTGGAACTTCGAATATAAATGAGTTTACTCTTTTCCTTACTGCACTCCTTAATGAAGCTTCATTTACACTAATCAAATATCTTACCCTTACTGCAGATAACAACAATGCATTTTTTCTATCTTTTAATATGTTATATTCAGAGTATGATCTGATCAATGCTTTTATTGCAGAACTTTTGTCCTTAATATCATTTTCAGCCACATATTTACCCACTGCAATATCAATCTTGGATTTATTATATCTCATAAACCTATCAAACTTTTCCTTAAATGAGAACCTATCATTTATATGGGGCCTGAGTTCTTGGTCAATTACAAATTCTCCCTGGATGAAGTTCCCGGAAAATGGGTCTTCGACAAGCAGAGGTTTTGGTCTTTCTAAGGCATAGGGAGTTAAAAAACCATCCTTAACCCTGGGGTAAAGAAGGTCATAGAACCCTTCCTGGATAGACTGAAGCCTTAGGAGTATGCTTTTTTTTATTTGGCGTATTGAGTCATGCCTGGATGCTTTCTTTCTGAATTTAGTGAGTAATTGCTGTTCGCCTTGAGGCCCAAACAAAAGGCTACGCTGTTCTTCCATTAACTCAAGAAGTTCCTTTCTTTTTTTCAAAACTGCCCAATTAGTCTTACATTCCCCAAAAAGTTTTAGCTGTTTATCTAAGTTTTCATGTAGTTGTTGTAAGATCCTATGAAGTTCGAACAATTCTTGCTGTTCGGATTCATCAACTTCAAATCGGCTTATTCCTCTTCTGATTTCTTCTGCTTTTTCCAGTATATGTTCTTCATCATAAATGGCTTTTTTTACTGCATATACTGATTTTCTGAGTTTATTCAATCTCCCATAATTCCATAAATGAATCCATTCTCCGGTGTTCCTACTAACTATGGAAAAATCACCTATATATCTAGCCAATAATCTTAATTCTTTTTTTACAGAACTTAACTCTGACCTTTCACTAAATATCCAATCTAGAACAACCATATCTAATTCAATAGTCAATTGATTAATAAATTTTTTGGTTAAATGCGATTAAAATTGTAAAACTATATAAATAATTCTTCATTACCTTTTTTGAATGTTATCTGTAACTACATTATCTTCTTACCTGTACTGCCCGAGAAAGCTTTACCTACAGAAGGTTTTAGGGATATATGAGCCTATAAAAGAGGCTTTGGTAAAAGGATCCATTAGGCATAAGGTATATGAGAATATAAATCTGGCTGATGAGGGGTTAGTGAAGAGTATAAAAAAACTAGTTGAGTTAGAGGAGCTGAAGGGAATATATCACCAGAAATACAGGGAAATCCTTTTGGATGTGATTAAAAAGAATAAGGATGAATTGAAGAAGTTTGATCTAGATGTTAATGATCTTTTCAAGAATGTATGGCCTTTGATACTTGCGGAATCTGAGACGAGAGCAAGTACTATACATAATTTTGTTGTTAAGAACAATATGTTTGGTGATGAGCTTTGGGCTAAATTAACACCTAAGATAGAGTCTGAGCTTAGGATAGAATCTGAGGCTTTAGGGTTAAAGGGAGTGATAGACCAGATAGAGATATATGAAAATGGATTTGTGCCCATAGAGCTTAAGACAGGAAAAAGCCCTAATGAAGGGGTATGGCCAGGGCATAGGATACAATTAGTTGCTTATGCTTTGCTGATGGAAGATAAGTTCAAGACAGATATAAAAGAAGGATTTGTGCATTATCTTGATTCAAAGCAAAGAAGGCATATAGCGATAAACCCCTTTATGAAGATAGAGATAAAAGAGCTTGTGGAAAAGGTAAATGGGCTGTTAAGTTGCGAGGAGATACCTAATTTTGAGAAAAATAACAATAAATGCGTGAATTGCGGGATAAAAGAAGAATGCTATGATGAGAAAGGGTTGAAAGAGAGATTGAAAAAGAGAAAAGCGCCTAAGAGTTAAAAACAAGCTTTTTAGGATGATTTGAAAAATGAAATTCCAAAAAGTTTATATATAACATAGCCTATTCATCTGTATAATAATATACATTAATGGTATGGTTCAGAGATTAAACCTTAAGGGGGATTATGATGGCTGAAGAAGACAAAAAATTTTCAAAGGTGTTGATAGGGAAAACTGTTGTCAGCAAATCCGGCAAGAGATTTGGTGAAGTTGGAGATATTATTTTTGAGACAAGGTCTGGTGAGTTGATTCATATAATTCTTAAGAATCCTACTGCTTATACAGAGAAATTAGAGCTTGAGAAGGACAAAGAGAATAATATATTGATACCCTATTCTGCAGTAATCGCTGTAGGGGATTTTTTAGTTGTTGCCGAAGAGGACATAATCTGAGCGCAACTAAGAAAAACCGCAGTTTTTCTGTTGTTGCTGAGGAAGATATCATCTAAAAGAAAACAACATCGTTTATTAGATAATTGTGTTGTTTTCTTAATAGTAAGCGGCTGTTAAATAATGTTCTAAATATTGTGCCGCTTAATATAAAACAATTAACTATTTAAATCAGCTTTCTTTCCATATTAGTATGTCTGAAAAGGGAGACCATGCTATCTGGACTGAGAAATATAGGCCAAGGGATTTTTCTGAAATAAAAGGCCAAAAAGAGATAGTTGAAAGAGTAAAGGCTTTTGTTGCGCAGAAGAATATGCCGCATCAGCTTTTTGCAGGACCTGCAGGTGTAGGGAAATCAACTTTAGCCATAGTTGTTGCAAAAAAGCTTTTTGGTGACCAATGGCACCAGAATTTTCTTGAGCTTAATGCTTCTGATGAGAGAGGGATAGATGTAGTTAGGATAAAAGTCAAGGATTTTGCAAGGACAAAAGCAATTGGAGATTTTCCATTTAAGATTATATTTCTTGATGAGTGCGATGCTTTGACAAGAGAGGCGCAGCAGGCATTGAGGAGAACTATGGAGAATTATACTACAACATGCAGATTTATTCTTTCGTGCAACTATTCTTCGAAGATAATAGACCCTATACAGAGCAGATGCGCTGTGTTTAGGTTCAAGCCACTAGATAATAAGGACCTGCATCAGATAATTGAAAGAATAACCAAAGATGAGCATTTAAAGATAACTGATAAGGCAAAAGAAGCGCTTATTGAGATATCTGAAGGCGACTGCAGAAGATTAGAGAATATAATGCAGAGCTGCACTGCAATTTCTAAAAACATAGATGAGGAATTGGTCTATAGCTTAGCTTCTGTTGCAGAGCCCAAAGAAATCAAAGAGCTGCTTAATTTAGCTATAGGGAATAAGTTTGTGGATGCGCGCAACAAGCTGCTGGACACTATGCTTAGTTATGGCTTATCTGGAATGGATGTGATAAAACAGATCCAGAAGCAGATTATGGAGCTTGAGATTGAGAATAGAGTTAAGATGGAGCTGATAGAAAAATGCGGGGAGATAGAGTTTAGGATGACAGAAGGCTCTGATGAGTTTATACAGCTTGAGAGCTTATTGGCGCAGTTTGTTCTAGCTGGAAAGAATAAATAAAAGATATAAGAAAAAAAGCATATAAAAATAAAAAGATTACGTTGTGTGTTTTACTGTGACGGTAACTTCTTTGTGCTCTTTGTAATCATATGTTGCTTTGATATTAACCTTTTTCTGGAAGTCTTTGCCGCCAGCTTCTGGAGTGCTTGTATCCTGAGTGCATCTTATCATCCTCTTGCCACCATATAAGGTAGTGAAGCCTGTTGTGTCTGTGCCGTCGCTTAAGCCAGAGCATTTCAATGCAGGTAATCCGGTGTCAATCTCCACCCATACCTTGTCTTTGTCTATTGTTTCGTCGCTGCACGAAGTGTCTTGCTTAGAGATCAATCCAGAGCCCCTATGGACTATGTTGAACGAGAAAGTAATCTTATCTGTTCCTGCTATGCTCTCTTCAAGGTTCTCTATCTGGATAGGTGAAGATGAGCTCTGCACTATTTTTGTCTCTGTTACCTTGCAAACTTCGTCTTTTGTTTTTGTCAGATCATCTAAAACACAAAGATCAGCCTGCGCAATTGTGCCATAAGCATAACATAGGTCTGCCCTAATTTTATAATCATTATTAGCAGATAAATTGTCACCAAAGTTAAAGCCTGGGAAAGTTACATAAGTTATTGCTCCTGGAATAATATTGCCTTCAGAATCAATATATGATTTGTCTAAGTCTTCATCTGGGTTTTTAGTTATATTGGGATTGTTAAAATCGCCAGGATAGAATCCAGATAATTTCAATGCAACCTTATCCTGAGGCACTGAGTATTCTCCTTTGTTTTCTACGTTTAGAGAAACTTCAAAAGGGTAAGAACCGCCATCATATACTTCTGCTGGAGGGGAGCCTTCGATAAAGTCAAAACTTATTGCATTTGTACCCCCTATAAACGGCTTTGAAAATGTTGTTGGGGTGTTGCTGCTTGCGCACCCTGCCAAAAATAATAAACCTACTATCAATAAAATAATGTTTTTGTTCATTTTATATCCCTCCTATTTTTAAGTTTGATTTAATCATCCTGATTATCTTTAAATCTTTTTATTTAAAAGATACTTCTTCAAAAATTTCTATATCCTTTTGTGATGATGAAGTATAACCATAGCTCAATTTGACATTAAGCGGAGTTTCATAAGCTTTGCCACCTGCAACGGATTTATCCAACCTGCAGAAGATGTATCCTTTTCCATCCATCAACTGCACTTCTCTTCCAATAGAAGGCCTGCATTCAGTCATCCTAACATTGCCTACACTTACTTCTTCAATCATAACCTTGTTTAAATCTCTCCAATCATAACCTTCATTAGGGTTACTGTCTATCTGACTTTCAGGAATTATCAAGCCGCCACCTACATTGTCAATATATATCTTAAACAAGAAATCTGTACTAGTTACATCTTCTTCTATTGAACTTATTGAAATCGGAGCGCCCTGGGTACCTGGGCTTATTGACTGCTGGATTTCACAAACCTTTTCTCTTACCTTAGTGCTTCTAGGCTCAGGATCGATGCAAATCATAGGGGAAGCAAGAGTCTTATACAAATAGGAAGTAGTTATGATAATCTTAGGATCGTAATAGGGCATTCCGTTGGGTAATTCTCCAACATTCATCTGGAATTCTATTGTGCTATAACCTCCATTTAGGTTATATGGGCTAACTCCCTCGAGTTCATCGCCATCAAGATTAACTCCCTGCGCGATGCTTGAAGATAACCTGGGATATATCTGCAGTATTCGTTCATCATAGCCGCCTATCCATAACTTGCCCCTGAAATCTGCCCGTTCATCTGATTGAGGGAAAGCACCTTTGTTTCGTACATTAACACTGAATCTTACGTCTTGATCATTTTCATATATTTCAGTAGGGGTATCTGTAGGAAATTCTAAAGTAAGGCCTTGGGTGCCTGTCCTGTAATTTACTTCGCTTGGCCCATCTGCCCCATTAGTACCATTACACCCTACAATAAATAGAGTAAGAAGTACTAAACTAATTATTAAAAATACCTTTTTTTCCATTTTAACCATTTACA
>JAHJAV010000019.1 GCA_018813685.1 Nanobdellota archaeon
AATATACGTATATCTATAAGTAATAATATAAGTATGAAAAGAATTCACTAAAATGTCATCAGTAGAATTCAAAAGAAAACTATACAAAAGAGGCTCTAGTTTTGAAACTACAATTCCTATGCCTCTTCTTTTTGCGCTCGACAAAGAAAAGAAATATAACGTAGTGTTCTTATTTGACTCTGAAGCTAATAAGTGGTATATCCAGTTTGAAGATACAAGCAAAAAATCAATTGAAGACGAGGTAAAAAAGAATGCCTGAAGATTATTATTCGATTGACATAAAAGAATTGATGAAGCAGTTAAAAACATCAGAAAAAGGCCTCACAACAAAAGAAGCGCAAAAAAGAACAGAACAATACGGATTAAATGAGATAGAAGAAAAAAAACAGATATCTCCTTTTAAAATATTCTTCAGCCAATTTGCGAGTTTCATAGTCTATGTCCTTATAGCAGCATTAGTAATCTCTATAATAACTGGAGAGAAGATAGATGCAATAGTCATAGGATTTATCCTTATTCTGAATGCAGTCATGGGATTTATACAGGAATACAAAGCAGAAAAAGCAATAGAAGCCCTAAAAAAGATGGCTTCATTAAAAGCAAAAGTTCTGAGAGATGGAAAAGAGCAAAAGATCCAAACTTCTCAATTAGTGCCTGGAGATATCATAATATTAGAAACAGGAGATAAGGTCCCTGCAGATGCAAGATTGATAGAGATTACAGACATTCAAACACAAGAAGCTGCACTCACTGGTGAATCCCTTCCTGTAAAAAAAGCAATCGGCACATTAGATGAAAAAACACCCGTAGCAGACAGGTACAATATGGTATTCTCTTCAACAATTGTCACAAAAGGCAAAGCAAAAGCAGTTATAACCTCAACTGGTATGAACTCTGAAATAGGGAAGATTGCAGAGCTCATACAAAAAACAGAAGAAACAATAACTCCATTACAGGAAAAGCTTGAGCACATGGGCAAATTTCTTGGCATTGCAGTAATAATAATTGCAGCCATAGTTTTCCTTGTGGGAATATTAAGAGCAAAACTCACGCCGCTAGACATGCTCATAGCATCAATTGCATTAGCTGTAGCAGCTATTCCAGAAGGCCTTCCTGCAGTTGTCACAATCTCACTAGCATTAGGCGTCCAAAGGATGGTAAAAAGAAACGCATTAGTAAGAAAGCTCCATTCAGTAGAAACACTCGGCTCAACAACAGTAATATGCTCTGACAAGACAGGAACATTAACCTGCAATGAGATGACTGTAAGAAAGATATATGCCAATAATGAAACAATAGACGTTACAGGAGAAGGATATTCTCCTAAAGGGAATTTTCATATAAATAATAAAAAGATAGATCCAAAAGAATGCTCATTGCTATTACAGGCAGGCGCATTATGCAATGATGCAAGATTCACAAATAAAGAAAATTTAGGTGATCCTACAGAACTAGCCATCATAATCTCTGCTGAGAAAGCAGGCCTTAAAAAAGATCAGCTTGAAAAAAAATATCCTAGGACAGGAGAGATACAATTCACTTCAGAAAGAAAGCTTATGTCCACCTTCCATAAGATTGGAAACAAAAAAGTGATCTATTCTAAAGGCGCTCCTGAAGTTATATTAAAAGCATGCAATAGGATTCTGATAAACGGAAAGATAAGGCAGTTAAAAGGTTCTGAAAGATATAACATACTAAAAATAAACGAAAAATTTGCAGAAAGCGCGCTGAGAGTTCTTGGTTTTGCCTATAATGAAGGCAGCTCAACTGAAAAAGACCTTATTTTCTTAGGATTACAGGCGATGATGGATCCGCCTAGGCCGGAAGTTAGAGAAGCAATAAATAAATGCAAAAAAGCAGGAATAAAAGTAGTTATGATAACCGGAGACCATATAACTACTGCTAAAGCAGTTGCAAAAGAGCTGGGCATATCAGGAAAAGCAATAGAAGGGAAAGATATTGATAAGATAAAAAACCTTGAAAAAGAGGTTGAAGGTATCACAATCTATGCAAGAGTAAACCCTGAACACAAAAGCAAGATTATAGATGCCCTAAGAAAAAATGATCATATCATTTCAATGACTGGAGATGGTGTAAACGATGCCCCTGCATTAAAGAAAGCAGATATAGGCATTGCAATGGGCATCACAGGAACAGATGTAAGCAAAGAAGCCTCGCATATGATATTAGTAGATGATAACTTCGCATCTATTGTAAATGCAATAGAAGAAGGAAGAACAATATTTGATAACATCAAGATATTCTTAATCTACCTTTTATCAGGTAATTCTGGAGAATTACTATCTGTATTCATTGCAATATTAGTTGGACTTCCCCTGCCGCTGTTAGCTCTGCAGATATTATGGATCAATGTAGTCACAGAAACAATCATAGCCATTTCATTGAGCAAAGAGCCGCCCGAAGATGACCTGATGTCAAGGCCTCCAAAAAAGAATAAAGAACAACTCCTCAATAGAAAGGATGTTTGGTGGATGATATGCATAGCGCTGTTAATCTCGATAGGAACATTATCAATCTTTGTCTACAGCTTAACAAAAACAGGATGGCATTTCACAGATAAGCTGGACCTAGCAAACCCCTCAAAAGGGTACACTTATGCCTTAACAATGGCATTTAACACATTTGTGCTCTTCCAGATATTTAATGTATTCAATTGTAAATCTCCAAGAAAATCTGTTTTCTTCAAAGAGTTCTACAACAACAAATGGCTCCTGGCCGCAATCTCAATCGCATTGGCATTGCAGATAGCAGTTATATATTCACCTTATCTGAATATCCTGCTGAAAACAACCCCATTAGCCTTAACCGATTGGATTTTGTCTGTGATTGTAGCTTCATCAGTGCTTTGGTTTGGAGAATTATTAAAATTGATTGGGTTGAAGAGGGATTAAAATATGATATTTTCATTGATGAACCAAATAATAAGCTTGCACCCATTATTATTCCACTCTATCATAATATTGGCTTCTCTTATAATTGTTGCAAAATCAGCAGATATGGTAGTTTATAGCATCTCAGAATATGCCAAAAAACTAGGTATCTCAGACTACTTAATAGGATTTCTTGTTGTTTCAATAGGCACTGCAATACCTGAACTTATAGCTGCGATTACAGGGGCAGCGATAAATCAAGGTCCGATTGTTTTTGGTACTGTTTTAGGCTCTAATCTATCCAAGCTCCCATTATTGGGATTAGTCCTTATAATTGCAAGAAACCTAAAAGGAAAAAATGATATTGGAGAAACAGCACCGATACTTACATTTGTTATTACAATGCTCCCATTATTATTGATAATTGACGGAATATTATCTAGGGCAGATGGTATAATTCTGATTATTGCTTTCATAATATACATAGCAAGATTATGGAAAGGAGAAGGCAAGCTAGGAAAGATGAAAAAAGATGTAAAGCTAAAGCACATACTAAAAGACGGAATTACCTTCCTCCTTGCATTAGGCGCATTATTATTATCTGCAAGATGGATGGTCTTCTCATCCCTGCACATCTCAGATCTGTTGAACATACCACCCTATATGATAGGCCTTATAGTTATTGGAGTAGGTGCTTCAACGCCTGAAATAATGGTCCAGATAAGATCCATAATAAATGGCCACCATAACATAGCATTTGGAAACGTCCTTGGCTCATTTGTTGCAAATTCTGCTTTTGTGCTTGGAATAGTGGCAATTATAAAACCAGTTAAAATAATCTCATCTACATTGATAACAACTGCAATCTTCCTTACAATAGGGGTAATATACACCTTAGTTATAATGGAAAAGCCAAAAGTAAGCTGGAAGCATGGATTGATACTTATATTGATGTATATATTGTTTTTATTAGTAGAGTGGGTTGTTGGGTGATAACTTTAAATACAATCAATAATTCTAAAGCATTATGAAGAATTTCATAAAGGAAATAATTGAGCTCATAAAAAAACAAAAGCCTTCTAAGGCAAATCTTTCTAATATAAAGGCAAAGCTCTGCAAAAAGTACAAGCTTAAGAACATCCCTACAGACATAGAAATTCTTCTTAATGCTCCAATAGCTGAAATTCCAAAAATAAAGAAGTATATCATAACAAAACCAACAAGAACTATCTCAGGTGTTTCTGTCTGCGCAATAATGACAAAGCCATTTAAATGCCCCCATGTAAAAAAAGGCATTGGACCATGTATAATGTGCCCTGGCGGCCCAAAATCAGTTTTTGGAAATGTTCCCCAGAGCTATACTGGAAAAGAGCCAGCTACAAGGAGAGCAATAAGAAACAACTATAATCCATACCTTCAGGTAATGAACAGGCTTGAACAGCATGTTGTACAGGGCCATACGCCAGACAAATTAGAACTGATAATAATGGGCGGCACTTTCCCATCATTTCCAAAAAAATACCAAGAATCTTTTATAACAGATGCATTCAAAGCAATGAATGATTTTTCAAGTATGTTCTTCACCAGAACCAAAAAGAGGTTGAAGGGGGTGGGTGGGTGGGACGTAGATATAATCAAATTCAAGAATTTCTTTGAGCTTCCAGGAAACATATTTGATGAGAAAAGAACAGCTAAAATCCATAAGAAACTAACAAACCTTCAAAAAAACAGAAAAACAACTTTAGAAAAATTTCAAAGCAAAGCTTTGAAAGGTTATCAAACTTGTTTGATAAGAGAACAGCTAAAGAACGAAAAGTCAAACATAAGGTGTGTCTCATTGGTTATTGAAACACGACCAGATTATGCAACCCTAAAAGAAGCAGATGAAATGCTAAGATTAGGCTGCACTAAAGTTGAGCTTGGAGCACAGACAATCTACAATGATGTTTTAAAAAAAATAAAAAGGGGCCATACAGTTGAAGACACAATCAATTCAACAAAGATCCTTAAGGATTTAGGATTTAAGATAAACTACCACATGATGCTTGGATTGCCTGGAGTCAATAAAGAAAAAGACTTATTTGCATTACAGGCATTGTTTGCTTTTGAAGATTTTCAGCCAGACATGTTAAAATTATATCCCTGCATGGTCTTAAAAGGGACAAAACTTTACGATCTATGGAAAAGAAAAAAGTACAAACCACTAACCACAAATCAAGCAGCAGAGATTATCTCAGAATTCAAGAGCATAGTACCTGAATACTGCAGGATAATGCGCGTACAAAGAGACATACCTACATTTATGACAGAAGCAGGAGTTGATAAAACCAATTTAAGGCAGTATGTAGGAGAATTGATGAAAAAGAAAAAGATAAAATGTAATTGCATAAGATGCAGAGAGCCAAAATTAAACAAGATATCAAAACAGATACAGATACACGAAAGGCATTATCTTGCATCTGGCGGAAACGAATTTTTTATTTCAGCAGAAGACACAAAAAACAATCTGATCTTAGGATTCTGCAGATTAAGATTTCCTTCACAATCATTAAGACAAGAAATAACAGAGGATTCTGCATTGATAAGAGAGCTCCACGTATACGGGGAAGCAATACAGATAGGGAAACAAGGAAGGATACAGCACAAAGGAATAGGAAAAGCATTAGTTAATAAAGCAGAATCAACAGCTAAAACCTATTACAAAAAAAAGATGGTTGTAATTGCAGGGATTGGGGCAAGGGAATACTTTAAAAAACTCAGATATAGAAAAGAAGGGCATTATATGGTGAAAAAATTATGAATAAAGAAGATATCGAATTCAAACCAAAGTTCATTGAACGATACGAAAAACTGACAGACTGGGAAGTATTCAAAAAGATCTCACTATCTTACTTAAGACGATCCATCAGGATAAACAAATTAAAGATATCGATAGATGAATGCAAAGAAAGATTAAACAAACAAGACTGGCAGCTTACTCAAGTTCCATGGTGTAAAGAAGGATTTTGGGTTTTGCATACAGGGGGAAGAAGAGATATTGGAAACACAATTGAGCATTCTCTAGGTTATTATTATGTTCAGGAAGCTGCTTCTATGATTCCTCCGCTCGCATTGGATCCTCAGCCAGATGAAATTATATTAGACATGTGTGCAGCACCTGGCTCAAAATCATCTCAGATTGCGCAATACATGAAAAATACAGGATTATTGATAACAAATGACTATCAGTACATAAGGCTGCAGCCACTAGGCATTAATCTGCAAAGAATGGGCATAACCAATTCAATAATGACTTTGATGGAAGGAAAATACTATAAAAACTCAAATATAGAATTTGACAGGATCCTTGTAGATGCTCCATGCTCAGGCACAGGAACAATAAGAAAATCATTTAAGACAATAGGAATATGGAATCCAGACGCTATAAAAAGGCTGTCAGGCCAGCAGAAACATCTCATAGACACTGCATTCTCTATACTAAAAGAAAATGGAACAATGGTTTATTCAACATGCTCTTTAGAGCCAGAAGAAAACGAAGGAGTAGTTGATTTTTTATTAAACAAATATCCTAATGCAAAACTTGAAGATATCCATCTTCCTGGCTTGAAAAAAAGCCCAGCAGTTCTTGAATTTGAAGGCAAAGCTTACAGCAAAGAAGTCAAGAAATGCCTTAGAATATGGCCCCAGGATAATGATACCGAAGGTTTCTTTGTTGCTAAGATTAAAAAGGTTTAAATAAAGTAAAATAAAAAATATAAAAAAGAGGTGGCTGTTTATGATCAATGTTGCAATTAACGGTTTCGGAAGAATAGGGAGATTAGTTCTAAAAGCAGGCATCAATAACAAAAATATAAGGTTTGTAGCTGTAAATGATTTGACAGAACCTAAAACATTAGCCCATTTATTAAAATGGGATTCTGTCCACGGAAAATTTCCAGGAAAAGTAGAAGCAAAAAATGATTCCATCGTAGTTAATGGAAAGGAAATAAAAATCACAGCAGAAAAAGACCCTTCAAAGCTCCCATGGAAAAAGCTTAAAGTAGATGTTGTAGTTGAATCTACAGGCCATTTCAGGACATATGATGATTGTAAGTTACATATCAAAGCAGGAGCTAAGAAAGTAGTATTGTCTGCTCCTCCCAAAGGGGATAAGCCGATAAAACAGATTGTTATGGGCGTAAACGACAAAACATACAAAGGAGAAGATATCGTTTCAAATGCTTCCTGCACAACAAACTGCTTTGCTCCGATGGCAAAGGTAATAAACGATAATTATGGCATAATAGATGGTGTTATGACTACAATACATTCCTACACAAATGACCAGGAAATATTAGACAGCCCCCATAAAGATCTTAGAAGAGCAAGTTCAGCTGCATTAAACATTGTTCCAACATCAACAGGGGCAGCAGAAGCGATAAATGAAGTCATTCCAGAGCTAAGCGGAAAGCTGATAGGCTCATCTATAAGGGTTCCAACACCAGATGGCTCATTATGCCATTTTGTAGCAGAGATAAAAGGCATGAGAAACAAATGCGTAACAGAAGAAGTCAATAGTTTATTCAAAAAGATGGCAGCGACAAAATACAAAGGGATTATAGAATATTCTGAAGAGCCTTTGGTATCCACAGATGTCATTGGAAATCCAAATTCATGCTTGTTTGACTCAAAACTGACAACCTGCGTTGGAAACAACCTCATCGTTGTAGCATGGTATGACAACGAATGGGGATATTCTAACAGAATGATCGATGTCATTAAATTAGTTATGAAGTAAACTATATACGCTACTTTAGAAACCTTTTTATATTCCCTGCTTTCAAAAAAGCACGAGGTGGGAATATGATTTTATATGTAATATTAGCAATAAGCATTCTATCTTTGGGTTTTGCTTTCTGGAAAGCATTAA
>JAHJAV010000020.1 GCA_018813685.1 Nanobdellota archaeon
AAAACCCATTATCAACTCCAAAATTACGCCGTGACAAAGCAGTATAATGCCTCACAACATCAACCTCAGCAGCCTCAGGAAGATCAATATCTTTTCTTAAAAGTGATTTATCTAAAATATCCTTTTTCAAAGGAACATCCAGCTCAGGCAATGATGTTCCTATTCTTCCTTTCTTACTAATTTCAAAAATTAATTCCACTTTTACATCCTCTTAATTTTTGAAATAAGAAAATTTCTCAAAATTTTCTGTTTTTCAAAAATTAATTGCATTCTTTAACAACTCCAACTAATCTATCAATCTCTTCAACAGTATTCAGCTCAGTAACACAAAACAATAAACAGTTCTCTAATTCAGGATAATATTTTACCAGCTCTAATCCCCCTATAATGCCCTTATCGGGCAATTCCTTACTAACTAATTTACTATTTTTAACCTTAACAACAAATTCATTATAAACAGGGCTTGAAAATAAAATCTCACATCCATTACTCTCCATCTTATCCATAAGATAATGAGATTTCTGCAAACACAGCTCA
Organism: Nanobdellota archaeon; assembly: GCA_018813685.1. GTDB lineage: Archaea > Nanobdellota > Nanobdellia > Woesearchaeales > JACPBV01 > JAHJAV01. Next base: position 538 of record JAHJAV010000020.1, read on the forward strand.
CTAACCTGTTTTAACCCATTCTTGCCTAAAACAGCAAGATGAACAGTAGCAGCCAAAGCGCACAAAGCTTCATTAGAACAAATATTTGAGCTTGCTTTCTCACGACGGATATGCTGCTCTCTTGCCTGCAAAGTTAATATATACCCTCGCTCACCATCTTTATCAACAGTCGCTCCCACAATTCGTCCAGGCATGCTGCGAACATACTCTTTTTTAACAGCTATTATCCCAAGATAAGGCCCTCCAAAACTGACAGGATTCCCAAAACTCTGCCCTTCTCCAACAAATATATCTGCTCCAAGCTCTCCAGGACTTTTCAACAATCCTAAAGATGTAGCTTCAACCACACATACATTAAGCAAAGCACCAGAAGAATGAGCAACCTTTTCAATCTTTTTCAAATCCTCAATACACCCAAAAAAATTAGGGCTCTGCACCAAAAAAGCAGCTGTTTTGTCAGATATCTTCTCTTTAAGCTCACTAACAGAAACAACCCCATTCTCAAATCCAATATCAACTAACTCAAAACCATGCGCTGAACAATAAGTCTTTACAACCTGCCTGTAATCAGGATGTATTGCTCTAGAAACTAAAATCTGGCTACGTTTAGTTATATTGGCAGCCATTATACAACTCTCTGCCAAAGCAGAAGCGCCATCATACACAGATGCATTTGCAGCATCCATTCCAGTGAGAGAACATATCATTGTCTGATACTCATAAATAGCCTGCAATATCCCCTGCGAAATCTCAGGTTGATAAGGTGTATATGCAGTATAGAACTCACTGCGAGATATAATATGATTCACAACAGAAGGTATAAAATGCTGATAAGCCCCCGCACCTAAAAAACAAGGCATATTTACATTATTCTTAAAACTAATCTCACTCAAAAGCTTCTTAACTTCAATCTCAGAAAGCCCAGCAGGTATCTTAAGCCTATCTTTGAGTAAAACTGAACTAGGGATATCCTTAAACAGATCAGAGATTTTATTTACATTAATCTCTTTAAGCATCAGTTTTCTATCTTCATCTGTATTCGGAATAAAATCCATGATAACCCCCAAAATAAATTAATGCTTTGTTTCACTTACAAACTTGTCATAATCATCTGCGCTCATCAGATTGTTAAGCTCATCTTTATTCACTGCCTTTATCTTTGCAATCCACCCTGCTCCATAAGGCTCATTATTAATGAGTTCAGGATTATCTTTCAGCTTATCATTAACCTCAATAACCTCTCCGCTGACAGGACTAAACACATCAGAAACAGATTTTACACTTTCAATAACAGCCATCTGCTTTCCCTGCTCTACATTTTTTCCTTTCTCAGGCAGCTCGACAAAAACAATATCAGTAAGCTGTTTCTGTGCAAAATAAGTTACACCTACTGTAGCAATATCCCCCTCTAACCTTACCCACTCATGCTCTTTGCTATACTTTAATTCGTTTGGATTTTCCATATTTATCACCTAGTTAGTTTTTCCATGAAAATTATAGATTGGCTTTTTGACAATCTTAGCCTTGTAAAGGTTTTTCCTTATCTTTATATTTATTTCGTTTCCGACCAAAGCTTCGTCGGTATCTACAAAAGCCATCCCTAACCCCTTTTTAAAAGTTGGAGACATTGTCCCTGAACTTACATCCCCAATCAAAGAATCGCCTTTAAAGATAGGATAATGCTCACGGGCTATCCCCCTCTCAACCATCTCAAAAGCAGCTATCCTCCTTTTTAATCCTTTTTCCTTTATCTCTAACAAAGCAGCTTTACCAATAAAATCCTCTTTCTCAAGTTTAACAACAAAACCAACACCCGCCTCCAAAGGATTTATCTGCTCAGTTAACTCATGGCCATATAAGCTATAGCAGGCCTCTACCCTAAGAGTATCTCTTGCCCCTAATCCAATAGGCTTGATCCCAAACTCCGCACCCACTTCCAGAATTTTATTCCAAATCTCAGCAGCCTTTTCAGCATTAAAATAAATCTCAAAACCATCCTCAGCAGTATATCCTGTCCTGGAGATTAGTGCAGAAATACCATTCACTTCACTCTCAACAAAACTAAACCTTTTCAGATCCTTAAGCTCAAATAAAGTCAGTTTCTGTAGTATCTTCTCTGATTCAGACCCTTGCAGATCAAGCTTTGCAGTTTCATCAGACCTGTTAAAAACAAAAACATTATCAAAAAAATCCTTATGCTTCAAAAACCACTTAAAATCCTTTTCAATATTCCCAGCATTAACTACAATCATAAATTGTTCATCATTAAACCTATAGACAAACAGATCATCAATCACTCCCCCATTTTCCAAACAGATGACAGAATAAAAGCATTTCCCATCAGAAAGCTTGCTCAAGTCATTGGTAATCAGCTTCTGGATAAGATTAAAAGCATCCTTGCCTTCAACAAAGATCTCACCCATATGGCATATATCAAACAATCCAGCTTTTGTCCTGGTAGTGATATGCTCATCAATCACATTAGAATAAAAAACAGGCATCTCCCAACCGCCAAATTCCACTATTTTAGCCCCTAACTTAACATGCTCTTCATATAATGGCGTCTTTTTTAATTCCCCCATAACAAAGAATCTCTTTAATCTGATTTAAATATATTATTGTTATTGATGACATATATTTAAGAAATATAATCAAGAATCAGCTTGCTTTAAATTATTCTTTTTCTCTATAAACTCCCTTACGCTCATATTCCCAATCGGCTGTGCATCATCACCTAAAGAATAATAAACCTTCTCTGCCTCAGAACCCCATGAAAAATCCCCATTCTCTTTTATCACTTTATTAACTTTAAACTCACCCAAAGCAGATCCCTTGCGCAGATGATAATAGATCACCCTCATACTAACAGGGGGAAACAGCTCTTTATACTGCCTATAGATATCATAACCATATCCCTCTTTCATAAAATAAAGAAGCTCTACTATGTTCTGCCTTATCTGTGATTTAACTGGTCTCCCCCTTCCCATAAAAAAAGTGAATACTCTGCCATTTAAATAGTTTGTGTCATTATTTTTTAGAAGTCATAAAAAATTTAAATGAAATAACAGATAACTTTAAATAAAACCCCAACACATTAAATCAAATGGTAGACATAAGAAAGATAATCATCATATTTGTTATAGCTATCCTTTTCTCAGTATTAGTATTTTCTGTTATAGAAGCAGTCTACCCAAATCCAAAATACGAAGATTTCTGCAAGGACAGAAACTACCTTATTGAAAAGCCAGTTGTAACCCAGATGGTCTGCCCTGAAATCAATGTAAGCTCAGCAGAAAGGCAGCAATGTGATGATAAAAAGGGATATATTGAATTTACAGAATATGACAGCAACAACTGCCCGCATAATTATGAATGTAACACCTGCCAGAATGATTATGATAATTCTCAGGACCAGCACAACAGGTATGTATTCTATATCTCAGCAATATTCGCATTACTAGCAATCTTCTTAGGAATGTATCTTCCAGCAAAGCAAAACACGCTTAATGAATGGATGGGAACTGGATTTATGCTTGGAGGAGCATTTGCATTGTTCTTTGGAACAGCCTCTTCATTTGGTTCTCTTGACAGATACACAAGGCCAATAATCATATTCTTAGAGCTTGCCCTTGTAATATTCATAGCATACAAAAAGATAGGCAACTTAAGACAAGACAAAAAGAAGAAAAAATAGTTATCAAATGAAGTGCCTATTTCTATTATCAGGAGAAAACATAAGATTAGCAAAAGAAGAAGTTCTATCATTATTGGTTCCAAAGAAACATAAAGTAGTAAACAACCTACTAATCCTTGAAACAGAAGATATAAACCTAGCAGACAGACTCGCATACACAAAAAAAACATTTCAGTTATTGTTTGAAACAAACAAAGAAAAGATTATTGAAGATATAAAAAGATTTGAATGGCAATCGATTTACAAAGAGAATTTCTGTGTAAGGATACACAAGTTATGCGACGCCCAAAAAGGAGGCGGTGGGGGGCGGGAGGGTGGGAAGAATAGGCTTAACACAAACCTAGCAACTGGATGGGACAGGGGGGTGGGAACAAGCGAGAAACAATTAGCAGACCACATCTGGGACAAACTAAAATCACCTAAAGTCAATCTCACAAATCCAAAAACATCAATAGAATTTTTTATAACTAAAGACAAAATCTATGCGGCAAAGCTGATAAAAGAGCTTAAGCATAGCTTTGAATCGAGAAAAGCTCACAAACGCCCAGAACTGCATCCGACTGCACTAAATCCAAAACTTGCAAGAGCTTTGATCAACCTTGCAGGAGCTCAAAAAGAAGTAATGGACCCATTCTGCGGAGCAGGCGGCATACTAATAGAAGCAGGCCTTATAAAACTAAAACCAATAGGCTATGACCTTTACAAAGATATGGTCAAAAGATCAAAGATAAACTTAGACCATTACAAAATAAGGCCATACAAACTGATAAATCAAGACGCTTTAAAGATAAAGGCAAAATACAACTACATAGTAAGTGACCTCCCTTACGGCCTTAACACATCAATATGGGTCAAAAAAGGCAATGAAAACAAAAAACTCTCCCTAAAGCAGAAAGACAAGAAACAAAGGATAAAAAACATAGAAGAGTTCTACCTAAAATTCCTTAAAATCCTTAAAAAGATACTAAAAAAGAAGGCAGTAATCATCTTCCCAAATTATGTAAACTATAAATCACTGATAAAAAAAGCCAATCTAAAGATAGAAAAGGAATTCTCGCAGTTTATACATGGAAGTTTGACAAGAAAGATTGTGGTTTTGAAGTAGGAAGTTAGATTAAGTCAATCTTTTGATTATGTTCTCAATCTTTTCAACAGCAGTTATCAAAGAACGACCAGCATAATGGTGTTTGGATTCATCGATATCATAACTATAGGTGAATATTTTTTTACTAGTTGAATGAATATTCTTATGTCCAGTTATAACAATAGCAAAGTCAAAATCAATGGATTCTTTATTGATAAGAATAAGCTCTTTATCCAAATCAACCCTCAACTCCTCATTAATTGCCTTCTCAAGAATATCCTTCCTTTTCTCAAACAGCAATATCTAATCAAGAACCACCAGTCACCGCTCTTTGACCGCTATAGACTGGTGGTATGAATTGATAGAATTCTCAATCGCAGAACAATGTTAGCCTATACTGTTTGGCTTGATCTCTTGCAGAACCGTACTTCTGAGTTCGTATGTAGTTAACTATAAAGTTAATCTCAGTTGGGTTAGCCCCATAAGATGCTGAACTCCATAACCCGCTATCCCAAAATTTACCGCCTTGATTCTTAGGCAGTTTTAACTCTGGAAAAAGCTTAAAGAATTTTCTTGCGACAAATCCTTTTATCTTCTTAGCTATTTCCGGCTTGCTCATTATGCCCATCCCAAGGATTGTATGAAGATGGTTGCTATCAAAACCTATAACGCTATCCTTCATCCGTATCCCATATTTATTGCATGCCCTTAATATTAATCCGTGGCATGCGTTCCTATAACCGAAATTATCAAAGATGTTATGGCAGTATTTAACCTTAAACATAAAGTGCACCCACACTTCTCCAACTTGAGAGCTGTATCTATCCGGATTATGTTTCATAAGAATCACCTCGAAAGTATTTTAAAGCTAAAGCTATAGAATTGTTATTTGCTGGAAGCTGGACCATATCTGCTCGGCAGGTTGCCTTGTAACCCTTAACGCTTTACTGGAAGTGTCC
>JAHJAV010000021.1 GCA_018813685.1 Nanobdellota archaeon
ATCAAAAAATATTCTTTCTAGAGAGGGAAAGAAGTGCGAGTTTGATGAAGTTACAGGAAAGAGGGCAAGATTATGGCTCAATAATCTTGAGCTGAGCGACCTAAACCGAAAGGAACTGGATTATACTGTTGCATTGATAGACAACCTCAGTGCTGAAATTGCCAAGTTTGACAAGGTGATTGAGAAGTTACAGTATAAATATCCTGAAGTAGATATCCTAAAGTCAATTATCGGCATTAGCACATTTTCTGGAATGATGATATTAGCAGAAATAGCGGACTTCAGCAGATTTTCATCACCCAATAAGCTTGCTTGTTATGCAGGTCTTGTACCAAGCACCTACCAATCCAGCCAAACACAATATTCAGGTAGGATAACTAAACAGGGGAACGCTCACCTTCGTTGGATACTTACCCAATGTGTACATGCAAGCATCAAGAGCAGATACAGCCACAAGCTTAAAACATTTTACTTGCGCATACAGAGAAAGAAAGGAAAGCAGAAAGCAGTTGTAGCAACAGCAAGGAAGATGCTGACTACGATTTGGCATTTGCTTAACAAGAATGAATATTATGCTTACAGAGATATTCCGAGTAAGAATGGGCTTTAGGCACCTCGTGTTTACGCATGAGCATTAAGCTCGAGGCTTTGAATGAGGGCCCAAAACCCGACGACGCTATCTGACCCTTTTGAGGTCGTATGGATGTATGTCGTTTAAAGCCTAAAAGCTTATATATGAGAGGTATTATTAATATGTAACGGAAACAAATTAAGGGAAGAATGAGAAGAGCAATCTTCTTGTTCAACCTAAAGAATTCTCATGGATGTGTAAAAAGTCCTAGCTTTTTTCATTAAATTTCTTAAGGATATTCTCAGCAGTACCCAAATATTTTAGTATTTTATGCCTCGGTTTATCATCAATATAAACAGTTTCAACTACATAATAATATGTTCTAATTCCATTTACTTTCTTGAATTTCCTCTTTAAAATAAACATATTTTTAGTAGTAACTTAACTAGTATATAAATATTTATATCCTTTAGTATAGAAAAAAGCAAATACTAGTTCATATTATAGTAGTAACTTATTATGGGAAAAAAGAAAAGAAAAAAGATGCGGTGGCATAAGGATTACAAGAAGAAAAAGAAAAAAAGAGACTGGAGGAAATACAAAAAAGATGAAGCCACTTATAATTTAATCCAAGAAAATGAGATATATCTCTTCTTAAGGTTCCTGCCTTTAGCTGCTTTATTTGTGTGTAAAAACAAAAACCTGTGGCAGGGCATAGGAAGGCCACCACTCAATCTCAGAGATATACTTATCTGCTTGTCAATTCAGCAATACTTTGGCAAATCCCTTAGGAGAAGTATGGGGATAATCAGATTTGTTACTAAAGCAGCCAATATCCCAGTTGAGATTCCTTGCTTCAAATCATTGGACAACTACCTAAATAATGAGTCGATAAAGTATTACTTAAACGAATTATTTGACATAACATCTAAGCCTTTAAATCATTTAGAGAAGTTCTTTGCTACAGATGCTACAGGAGAAACAACATCAACAGCATCTACATGGTATAATATTAGGTCTGGAAAGACTATTCAGAAAAGAGACCACATAACCACCCATATAACAACAGGAACTAAGCTTAACATAGTTACTGCAATAACAGTTAATGCCTATGAAGGGGAAGACAATATCATCTTTAGAAAGCATAACCAAAGAACTGCTAAGAATTTTGATGTTTGGGAGCATAGTGGAGATAGTAAGTATTTATGCAGAGAAAACTGTGATGATGTAGAATCTATTTGGGGGAAACCTTTTTTTAGGCCAAAATCTAATACATTAGTCAAATCAGATGGTTCTTATGCATGGTTAAGGATGATATTGTATTATTACAATCATCCTATTAAAGCAAAAAGAAGCTATAATAGGAGATCTAATGTAGAGTCAACAAATCATGCTAAGAAAAGTAAGTTTGGAAGTCATGTAAGATCTAAGAATGATATCGCAAAGGAGAATGAGAGCACAATTCAATGGTTAGATTATAATTTTAGTGTTCTAAGCAGGGCATATTATCAATTTGATGTTGAGCCTTATTTTGTTCGGTAAGGGAATTAGTTTTTACACACAGCTGTTTCAAGCATAGCGAGAAACCAAAAGGATTGGACTTTGTACAATACTTTGCGATTTGAAATCTTTTTAATATACTTCTTTAGGAGAAATCTTTTTCAGGATTATTTTTTCTTCATTCTGTTTAAATGTAATATGAAAATGTTCAAAAAATCCATGCCGCCCTAACAAAAGGGGAACATCTGCATTTGAATCCTGTAGAATCAATGCTGGAACATTAAGAGAATAACTCTCTCGGTTTCCTTTTATCTTAAACTTTAACCTTGACTTCTTAACATTAACAGTTCCGCCTATGCCTGCTGTTTCAGAATCAATTCCTTCTTCCTTAAGATCCAACAATTCAGCCAAATCTTTAGGCACAACAGTTGTGTCAGCGCC
>JAHJAV010000022.1 GCA_018813685.1 Nanobdellota archaeon
TAGAAATATTTAAATAGGAGTAAGTTAAAATAGTGTATATATTCAGTATTTTTGAACAATGATATCATTAAGCAAGGCTGAGTTTAATGTAATTAGCTTTTTGATTAGAAATTTCTCTAAACGGTTTACCATCAGGAATATTGCTGTTTCTTTAGAGATAAGCGCTGCTGGAGCGCATGCTGCGCTGAAGAAGCTAGAGCTGGGCGGCATTGTAAAGGCTGAGAAATTAGGCACAGGATTGTTTTATGAGCTTAGCTTAGATAATAAAGTAGCTAAGCATCTGGCTGCTGCTGTTCTTCTGGAGTTTTATGCTGTGGGTAAGATTGATGTTTCTGAGATTGAAAAGGAGAGTAAAGCAGCCTTGTTTGACGGCAAAAAGTTATTGGCTGTAACTAATAGTTCTGACAAAGTTAAGGATATCTGCTATAAGAATAATATTGATGCTGTGTGCAAGACAGAAGAAGAGTTTGTTTCAGCTTTAAAAGGTAAGGAGAAAGAAGTTTTATTGATATTAGAGAAAGGAAATGTATTATTTGGTGAAGAACTGATTATTGAGATGATCAAGAAGGTAAAATGAACAAAAGAGAATTAGATTTCATACTGCAGGAAGGAGAAGGCCTTAAGATAGAGTTTAAAGAAGGCCCGAATGGAATTGATAAAGATATAGCTGCATTTGCAAATGCTGAAGGAGGCAGAGTATTTTTAGGTGTTTCAGACGACAAGATAGTTAAAGGAGGCAAGATTGACAATAGGCTGAAGTCACAAGCGCAAGATATAGCAAATAACTGCGACCCATCTGTTAAGATTAAGATTGCACAGTTTGGGGGTATATTGATTGTATACGTTGATGAAGGACAGGATAAGCCGTATAAATGCAAGGAAGGGTTTTTTATGAGAATTGGCCCAAATTCCCAAAAGATGAGCAGGGATGAAATAATTGATGCTGCAATGGGGAATGGACGGATAAAATTTGACGGGCAGATCAACAGTGAGTTTGATTTTAAGAAAGATTTCAGCATTGTCAAATTAGATGAGTTTGTCAAAAAGGCAGGGATTACAAGTTTTGCCAAAAAAGAAGATATGCTAATCAATCTGGGGGTTGCTTTCAGTAAAAATAAAAAAATTAGGTTTAACAACACAGGGGTATTGTTCTTTGCAAAAGAGCCATGCAATATAATCAGGCAGGCTTATGTAACATGCATAAGGTTTCAGGGAACTGAAAATGCCAATATAATAGACAGGATTGACCTAAAAGAAGATATTATCTCAAATATCGAGAATGCAATAAAATTTGTAAAGAGGAGCACAAAGTTAAGCTACGAAATAAAAGAATTAAAGAGAAAGGAGATTCCAGAGTACCCTGTTGAAGCTATCAGAGAATCAATAACCAATGCAGTCATGCATCGCGATTATTTTGAGAAAGGCGCTAATGTATTTGTAAGCATTTTTGATGACCGGCTTGAAGTATATAACCCTGGAGGATTGCCCAAAGGGCTGAATATAAAAGAACTTGGAAAAAAAGGAGTGAGAAGAAATCCCCTTATCGCTGATTTGCTGCATCGGATAAATTATGTAGAAAAGGCAGGAACAGGCATTTTAAGGATGAGAAATGCAATGAAAGAAAGGGGGCTAAAAGAGCCGCAAATAGATATCACTGGTTTTTTTACAATAACATTTTATCCCTATGAAAAGGTCGGAGAAAAGGTCGGAGAAAAGGTCGGAGAAAAGATAAGCTCAAACCAGCAGAAAATATTAGAGATAATATCAGCTGAGCCTTCTGTTTCAGCAAAGGGAATATCTGGCAAATTAGGAATATCCCCAAGGAAAGTTGAGGAAAATATTTCGAAGCTGAAAGATAGAGGGCTGTTGAAAAGGATAGGCCCAGACAAAGGAGGTTATTGGAAGGTTTTAAGATGAAGAAAAAAACAGCAAGCATGATAATTTTAGGAATCTTGTTATTTAGCGTGCTGTCTTTTGCTGCTTATGCTGCATTGCCTGATCTGGGGAAGGTGTTCAGGGCAGGGCTTAGCCCGATAGAGAATTTCTTTAAAGGCGGGTGGATGAAGTATGAGAAGACAACTGCTTTTTTGCTGTTTTTCTTTTTGTTCTTTTCTGCTTATCTGATTGGGATGAAGACTGCGTTTAAAGATATGACAAGGCCGCATTATGTGTTTGCTTTTGCTGCTGCTTTCCTTTCTGCGTTTATTATTATAACTACGCTTAAGATTAATTCAGAATATCTCAAGTATATTGCGTGGGGGCTGCTTGCGATACTTGCGTTCTTCATGATATACTTATTGCTGGGAAAATTAGGGATGGAGAAGAACAAGTTCTGGCAGTTTCTGCTGGCATTGATTTTGACTGCTCTGGTGATATGGATATTATGGTGGCTGATGCACCAGCAAGGGGGCAATACACAATTCTTGGATAGGATTGATAACTGGCTGAGCGGGCTTGGGACAGGGACAGGGGGAACAGGGACAGGGGGAACAGGGAGTGGGACAGGGAGTGGGGCAGGGACAGGAGGGACAGGGAGTGGGACAGGGAGTGAGGGGACTGATAAAAAGGATCAAAAGGGGGAGGAGGTTGGGCCGTCTACAACAAATAAAACAACAACTAAAGGGTTTAATTGGGGTAATTTGCTATGGCTGCTATTGTTATCGCCGTTATTACTGCTTCTGAAGAGAAAACATGGGGAAGAGGAAGGGGAAGGGGAAACTCCTGAAAATATTGATGAAGTAACTGTCCAAACAATTGATTCAAAAGAAAAAATGATCAAAGCCCTAATGGATGTAATAAAAACTAAAAATACAATATTAAAAGGAATGAGTAAGATAGCAACTAATGATCCTCCAAACGGAATTAAAGGAATTAGCCTAGAAGGGGATGAAAAGCATCATTCTGCATTATTGCTGGGTAAAGAGAATCCACAATTTAAGAGAATAACTGAGTTAAGAGAGCATACTAAAAATTTTATAATAGAGAATATGAAGTTGGCTAAGTATATAGAGTTTATACAACAGATAGAAGTAGGGGTGCTTAATGAATCTAGAATAACACAAGGGATTAGAGGAGAAGGAACAAATGGAGGACCATTTTCTAATTTAAAAAGGGTTTGTGATGAGGTATTAAAGATCAATGAAGAAGTAGGCAAGATATTAACTGCATATGAAAATGGAGATGAAACTATACATAAATTAAAAGAAGAATGGAAACTGTTAGACAACAGGAAAAAAGAAGATAGAAACCAGGGGGATTGGTGCGGAGAGAGGATAAAGCGGATTAATGATTTGATTAAGAAATATTTTAAAGCAAGTAAGGGTCAAGACAATAAGGCTATAATAGACCAAAGTTGTGAATATAATTTACTTGTGTTATTGGTACGTAAATTGAGAGAGCAAATACAGAAATTAAAAGAAACAAGCGGAAAAGCCCCTACGATTAATGAAGTTAAGCCTGGAAGAGTCCCAGCAAGTGGTGGAGAACCAATAACTGTAACTGGAGATAATTTTGATGCAAATACTGAGGTATTGTTAATGCCTTATAGACGGCTAATAAGAAAGAAATGGACTCAAGTAAAAGAAGTTACTTTTGATGCTAGTAAAAAAACACTTGTTTTTACTGCTCCTCCTGGAGAAGGGTATAGAAATTTAATGGTAAAAAATAAATATGGCCAGGCTATAAAGGAAAGGGCGTTTGTGTATGTTGCTGATAAGAAGGTATCTGAAGAAGGAATACCTACATTAAAAACAAAGCAAGAAGCGATATCTGCTTTTGAAAATTATGCTAGAGAGAAAAAAGCGATTATGAGTAAGATAAAACCTAGGTCTGATAAGAATGTGTGGGGGGGACTATCTGAAAAGAATGAAGAAGCTATGAATTATATTGCTGATTTGGAAGGGATTGAGAGAGAAGTAATAAAAAAATATGAGGGAGAAACGCTTCCTGCTAGAAGAGAGGAGTATGGGGATTATTCAGCTGGTGGAGAATATGGGAGGGAGTATAGAAGTATGCCTAATGATAGAAGTCAAAAAGTAATTCCTACCCCAAGAAAAGCAATTGCTCAGCCACCTAATCTTCCTGTAAAAACTGGAAAAGGCGAAGTGCTAGCACCTAGAGGAGATAAATAATGATAAACCTAATCAAGAAAGAGAGTAGCCCTCCTGAACCAGCTTCTGGAAGAGAGTATTCTCTTCCCGGAGTAGTGCCTCCATACAATCAGCAATATGCAGCAGAGTATTCTCAAGATCCTACTATTGAAACATTTAAAACGGAGATAGAAGAAAAGAAAGAAAAGTTAAGAGGAGCATGTAAAGCTGTCTTAGAGATTACAGATGCTTTTAAAAAAGGACTAAGCACGCAAGAGAAACTAATAAATGAAAAGAGAAAAGATGATTTAACTTCCTTATTTGATTATGAAAAAACGGTTAATAAATCGCTACTGGCTTGGCTAAAAGAACAATTAAAGATTATGAACTGGCTGGAGACTGCTGATAGTGGATTGATTATATTATTCAGAAATGAGATTGATTCTTTAAAAGAAATAGTAAAAAAATTAGAAGTATTGATGAAGGATGATAAGATTTCTGATAAGGAGGTAAATGGAAGAAAGTTAAGTGAAGGTATACAGGTGATGATATCCAACTTAAGTAGATGGATTGATTTATTTGAAGAATTGTATACAATTGTTATAAAAGGCAAAGAAGAAAGAAAGAGCATAGCTACTGCAAAGTTAAGCGAGGGTTATGGTGAATATATTTATGATCCCTACAATTATGGCAGATCGAGTGGATCAGAGGGTTCAATTAAAGCTGAGCAGATATGGCAGGAATTGTTAAATAAGAATGAAGATATCAACAGTTTCATATTGGATTTGATATTAAATATAAGGGAGATTAAAAGATTACATGACATATCATCAGATATAAGTAGATTATTACAAGAACAATTGATTACTGGAGAAGGCCCTTATGGTGGAAAGGGTCAATTATCTCCGCTAGAAGACAGAAAAAGGATTGGACCGCCATTGTTAGTTATAAAAGAGGTTATATATGCTGAAAATGTTTTGGAGATACCCCCTGATAAAAAGATGGCTGTTCCTGAAAATGTTGATATAACCTTCAAGGGAGAAACAAACAATAAAGAGGAGATACAGGTTAAATGGTTAGCTTACAAAGATAAAGCCCCAATAAAAAAGAGTGATAAAAAGAATGTATCTTATGGTGAAGAATTTAATTGGGAAGCTGGGAAATTTGAGAGAGGAATATATAAAGTATGGGTTATTGGGAAAAACAAGAGAAACGAACGAAAACCTTATGACGTGATTGAGTTGGAAGTCAAACCATCTATTATTCTACCACCAATAGTAAAGGAGAAAGAAGCAGTTAGGGAAGCTAAGAGGACTGTCCGAATACCTGAATCCAAGGGATTGTATACTATGGAAGATGTAAGGAATTTCTTGGCAAATTTCAAGAGAGTAAGGAATCTTCTGCTGTGTAAGAATGAAAAGGGAGAGGAATTGATTGGCAGTTATATAAATGCTGAGGAAGGGAGAACAGATTTTAATTCAATTAAGAAAAAGATTGAAGGCTTGATAAATAGGTTAGAGGAGATGATAGAGACAATTAATAATTCGGACTTGTCAAGGCTGGATGCAGAAAGTAAAGCTAAATTGGAAGGATTTGAAAGGTTCATGAAGGATGCAATAACTAAGCTTAATGAAGCACTTGGAAAGAAGAAGTATAAGACAGTGCCAGATAGTGTGCATAAAGCATATTCAAAGTTAGAAAATATTGATTTGCTTTCTTTTGCTATACTCTTATTGAAGATAATAGGAGTTTATGATATGATTGTTACTGAGCTGGAAAGAGTGCGAAACCTATTAAAAATAAAGGAAGATGGAAACGTGCCGAAAGGGAAAAGAGGAGGATGGAAAATTGGCAGTTTTATCAGTGAGTCAGACTCTAAAGATGATATAAGGATTAAGCTAGATGATATGATAAAGAGGATTAAGATAATAAAAGAATTGATTGGAAGATTGGACAGAAGAGGTCTTAATGACAAAGAGAAACCAGGGTTGGCTGAGTTTGAAATGCGTCTTGAAAGAGCAGCATCTAAATTAGAGGATGCAAAGAGAAAGAAACCGAAAAATGTCAAAGGGACTATCGATGAAGCTTATAATAAGTTAACACATATTGATATTGAAGAGCTGATTGCCATATTATTAAAGATTGTTGGTGTTGAGGTTAAGAAAAAAGAAGAGGTTAAGGCTGTACAACAAGCTGTTAAGAAGATAAAAAAAAAATTAGGAGTTAGGCAAGTTGATAAAAAGCCAGCTGCCCCTGTTGAAAAAGAAACATTTGAAATAAGCATAAATGGATTCACTATTAATGGTGGGAGAGTAGAGCCCATTCTAGGAGAAGGAAACCCTTTAGTCCTTCCTGCGAATGTTAATTTAAAGGCAAATGCCAATATTTCAAATAAGAGAGCAATTAATGTGAGATGGTCTCTTTCTCAAAACAAGGAATTAGTAAAAAGGAGTGATGTGATTACAGTTGGTCCAAACAGAGATTCTAGCTGGGATATGGGGGCTTTAGAAAGAGGGGTTTATGAAGTTATGCTAGTATGCAATGAACCTAGAGTATATGATAAAGTAGAGATAATAGCAGGTGAGCTACCAAAAAGAAAAGAAATGTCAAAGGAAGAAATCGAAATTGAGACTGCTGATGGTGTAGATGGATTCTTAACCCAATATAGGGATATAATTGGAAAGACAATGATCAAATTTGGTGGGAAGGGAAGGGTCCTGCAGGCACAGCATATAAGTCCATTAGATAGTGAGGGAGAAAGAAAAGAAAAGACAAGTGAACTAATAAGAAACTTGAATAAGTTAGTTAGAAAAATAAAAGAAGCAAATAATTCAGGATTAGATAGAAAAGACTTGGAGGTTTTAGGTGGATTTGTTAGGATTACTGAAAAAGCAATCAGATTATTGGAAGAATCAAAGAGGAAGAGGAAGACAATGGCTGGTTCTGTGAATAAAGCCCATTTAGCTTTAAAGACAGTCAATCTTAATAGGCTAAGGATGGTATTGATGAAAAGAGTATTACTTGCCAAATTTAAGTAATTTTTATTTACTGTATAGTGATTACATAA
>JAHJAV010000023.1 GCA_018813685.1 Nanobdellota archaeon
AAATTTAATATAAAATGCCTAAAACAATACAAACAACAGAAAGAGAAAGATTAGCACATTCTCCTACATTGAATACAGTTATGATGGTAGAAGAAACTCTAAAAAATAGTGGAGAACTGTTGACTCTAGCAGAATTAAAAAGGAGACTGCCTAAACAAGTGATGCATCAAACCTTGCTCCAAATTTTAGATTACCTTCAATTAAGCGGAAAAATTGTTATAGGAACTAAAGGAGTTTTATGGGTTTTTGCAGAAAGAAAAGAATTGAACGAGCTGATCAAGAGAGGAACAGAGATATGAATAAGCCTGTTAGAGTAATTCTACTGGATAATGCTGATGCTGAATACAAACGGTTAAATGAGATTGTTGGGCAGCAATTGAAAGAAAATAAAGAAAATACTGAAGAGATGCAATTGCTAAGGTCAATAAAGCAAAAGACTGAATTTGTTAAGGCAAATCCATTCTACGGGAACAACCTGCCTAAAGTTTTGATTCCTGAAGAATATATTTTAAAGTACAAAGCAGACAACTTATGGCGAGTTGAACTTATCAATTATTGGAGAATGTTATACACTATTAAAGGCGATCAGGTAGAGATTATCTGTTTTGTGCTTGACATCATGGATCATAAAGGATATGATAAGAAGTTCGGATATAAAAAAAGATGATATTTCTCAAAATTGGAAAGACAGTTGATGACACAGTTGATAAGGTGTGTGGATTGTTGAAAAGAAGCTTAGCTTAAAACTCTCATTCTTTTTTTCTTTTATAATTACAATTTAAATAATTATTACCTACTCTTTTTTCTTCTTTACTTCTATCCCCACTACCTTTGTGTATATCCATTTTTTTCTTTAATTTATCAATTCCCATAAGTTAGAAAGTAAATTTAACTCATTTATATTCTTTTTGGAATAACACCCTCAACGCAACAAAAAGCATAGTTTAGCCCAAAACACCCTTTAACGCAACACAACCCAAATTCAAAACCTTTATATATCCCCCCAATTTCCAAACACTAGTAAAATACAGTCTTTAAACAAAAAATAAAGGCTAAAAAGGTGATTTTCATGTCTGATAAACTATTACCACTAGCTGCTATGGAAAAGATAATAAAAAAAGTTGGAGGCTCTAATATAAGGGTATCTGACAAAGCAAAAGTTGCTTTGAAAGAAGTTATAGAGCTTAAAGCAGAAGAAATAGCAGAAAAAGCATGGCGGTTAGCTACACATGCAGGCAGGAAAACAGTTAAAGAAGACGATATAAAATTAGCAGTTAAACAATAAAAATGACAACAAAACCAGTTGATGTAGGATCATTAAAAAAAGGAAGCTATGTAGTTGTAGACGGAGCAGCATGCGCAGTAACAGACGTTCAGGTTTCTAAATCAGGAAAGCACGGCCACGCTAAAGTAAGATTAACAGCAGTTGGCTTAGTTGATGATAAAAAGAGAGTTGCAGTCATGCCAGCCCATGAAAAACTAGATTCCCCCATCATAGAAAAAAAGACAGCGCAGGTATTGTCAGTACAAGACAACCTGGCAAATGTCATGGATTCAACAACATTCGAGACATATGACTTAAAGATACCTGAAGAGCTTAAAGCAGAGGTTATCCCAGGTGTTAATGTACTTTACTGGCTCATACTAAACGATAAAGTGATAAAACAAGTTCAAACACAGAATTAAAATGGTAAAATTTCAAGAAGCAGATGTAAGACGGTTCAGAAACGTATTTGTTTGCAGAAATTGCAAGCAGAAACTAAGAGCCCCTAACTTAAAAGTACTTGCAGGAAAGATCACCTGTAAGAAATGTAGCGGCCATCGTTTCAGACCAGTAAGAAAGAAGTAAAAGAATGAATGTTCAATCTACCTCAGCCATCATCTTTATATTTCTTATGTTAGTTTTTCTTATTATAAAAAGAAAAAAGATAGTTATACAAAAAATCCTTTTTCCGGTTTTATATATGGTCCTATACCGAACAAAGTTAGGCCTAAAGTTTATGGACAAGTTCTCAAAGAAATTCTCTAAACAGTTAAAATACATCGGATATTTCGCTATATTCATAGGGTTCTTCGGAATGTTGGTAATTGCATATGCGCTCATCCAAAACTTCTATAACCTATTAACAAAACCACAGGCAGTCTCAGGCGTAGGAATAGTGCTTCCATTTGAAGTCAAAGGCGCTTTCTATGTTCCTTTTTTCTACTGGATTATCTCAATCTTCATAATAGCAATAATACATGAATTCTCACATGGCATAATAGCACGAAAATATGGTATGAAGATAAAATCAAGCGGAATGGCTTTTCTAGGTATCTTACTCCCAATAGTCCCAGCTGCATTTGTAGAGCCAGATGAAAAAGAGCTTAAGAAACGACCAGCAAGAGAGCAGCTAAGTGTATTCGCAGCAGGGCCCTTCTCAAACATCGCATTAGCATTCATAATAGTAGGAATCATCGCACTAGTCTCAACACCATTGTCAAACAGCATGATAGAGCCAAACGGAATTATTATCACAGGGGTTTCAGATGATTATCCAGCAGCAAAAGCAGGTATGAATGAAAATGATGTAATAATAACAATAGATAATATAGAAACAAATTATCTAACAAACTTCTCAAGAATATTATCAACAAAAAATCCAGGAGACACAATCTTATTAGCAACAAACAGCTCAACATATAATATAACATTAGGAGAAAGCCCTGCAAATAATAGCAAAGCATACTTGGGAGTATTTGTTCAGCAAAGCACAAAGATAAAAGATAATTTTATAGAAAGATACGGCAAATTTGCACCAAATATAATAGTATGGCTTATGGGTCTTTTCTACTGGCTTTATGTCCTTAACTTAGGTATCGGATTATTCAACCTAGCTCCAATGGGCCCATTAGACGGCGGAAGAATGCTACTAGTTACACTACAGCAATATATGGAAGAAAAAAAAGCAATAAAATACTGGAAAAATATAGGTTTATTTTTCTTAGCTCTAGTTCTTATAAACATAGCATTCTCATTTATTAGGTAAGTTTTTATAGTTAAAAAACAAAATCAACGCAATGGAAGACATCCAATCAGAATCAAAACTTGTCTGGAAGCTGATAAAAGATGTATTATTGCTTCCATTTACTTTAATACTTCTACTTTTTGGAAAAAAGACAATTGGTGATTTATTCCAGCCGATAAAAGACCTTTTTGCATTCGTATTTGAAGCAAAGGTTACAATAATATTGATAATAATAAATATAGTGATGTTTTTTGGAATTATCCTGCTAAATGCAAGCGGTTACATCACAGATGATTTCATCAGTTCATATTTTATCGACACCCCCGAACGGCTTCTAACACTCAACGTCATTCCAATCATCGGCTCCTGGTTCTTTCACGGCTCGCTTCTCCACTTGTTCGGAAACATGCTCTTTCTGTTTATCTTCGGCAGAGTTGTAGAAAAAAACATTGGTCCATTAAAGACATTAGCAGTATATTTTGGAGCAGCGATAGTATCAGCTATAGCAGATGACTTAACCCACACATTCATAATTCACATAGAAAACTATGGCAGCCTTGGTGCCTCTGGAGCAATAGCTGGATTAGGAGCAGCTGCTTTACTTCTAAACCCATTCTATATTTCATGGATGGCCCTAGGAATACCTCTGCCAATAATTGTAGTCGTTGTTCTGCAGATATACACAGACGCAACAGGAATATTAAACCCAGATGGAATAAGCCACACAGCTCATTTAGGAGGATACGCATCAGTAGCACTTATGATGTTCATTCTAGGGAAAGAAAACAGAGAAAAGATGAAAAAGGGATTTATCATATGTATAATAACAATAATTCTAGCATTTATCGTTTATATCATAGTAAGAAGATATCTTCCAGCTCTTAAAATCACTATCTAAATCTTAGATCTAATTCCCTAGCAGCCTTCACAGCATCTAACCTTTTAACAACAGTTGTAGAAGGAGAATCTAAAACAAGATTAGGATTATTATCTATCTCTTTACGGATCTTCTTCATCACAGCTATAAACTCATCTAGTGTTTCTTTGCTCTCTGTTTCGTTCGGCTCTACCATCATAGCGCCATGCACAATTAAAGGGAAGTAGATTGTCATTGGATGCATCCCATAATCCAACAATCTCTTTGCAATATCTGCTGTTGTAACATGATTAGGCAATCCTTCATCTGAAAGCACAAACTCGTGCTTACAAATACAATCATAAGCCAGTTTATAATCTCCTTTCAGCTTATCTTTCAGATAATTAGCATTCAAAACAGCATTCTCAGAAACCTTTCTTAAACCTTCAGCTCCAATAGCTCGGATATATGCAAATGCCCTTACCATAACTCCAAAATTCCCATAAAAAGCCCTAACCTTACCAATAGACTTAAGATTATTCGCAAACTCATAAACATCATGATTCAAAACAACAGAAGGATTTGGTAAAAACTTAACTAAACCTTTCTTGACTCCAACAGGTCCAGAACCAGGTCCCCCGCATCCATGAGGGGTACTAAAAGATTTATGAAGATTAAGATGCAAAACATCAACACCCATATCACCTGGCTTTACCATCCCAAGCATAGCATTCATATTTGCTCCGTCCATATACACCAAACTCCCATTATCATGCATTAGCTTAGTAACATCAAGGATATCTTCCTCAAATATTCCCAATGTGTTTGGAATAGTCAGCATTATAGCAGCTACACTATCATCTAAAACTTTTTTCAATTCTTCAATATCTATCTTACCACAACTATTGCTCTTTATCTGAACAGTTTCAAACCCGCACATAGAACTAGAAGCAGGATTTGTTCCGTGGGAACTATCAGTAGTAATTATTTTTGTCCTTTTCTCACCTTTATCCTCAAAATATGCCTTTATAATCAAAAGCCCAGTCATCTCCCCATGAGCGCCAGCAGCAGGCTGCAAAGTAAATCCATCCATTCCGCATATCTCGCAAAGCATCTTCTCAAGATGATACATCAGCTGCAAACATCCCTGATTATATGGCTGCAATGGATGACAATCTGTAAAACCAGAAAAGCGAGAAACATCCTCATTAACCTTAGGGTTATACTTCATGGTGCACGAACCTAAAGGATAAAACCCATTATCAACTCCAAAATTACGCCGTGACAAAGCAGTATAATGCCTCACAACATCAACCTCAGCAGCCTCAGGAAGATCAATATCTTTTCTTAAAAGTGATTTATCTAAAATATCCTTTTTCAAAGGAACATCCA
>JAHJAV010000024.1 GCA_018813685.1 Nanobdellota archaeon
AATCATACTACTCTTAACTTCATTACTCCTGCTGAGGCTGCCGGAATCTTCTTAGACTTAGGTAGGAATCGATTCTTATCCCTAATAGAGATTTTGCTTAACAGCAAAATCTTATCTTATTGATGATAAGTAAACACTGTCGAAAATAGAAAAATTTATATACATACTAAATCAAGGAGAAACTAAAATCAATAAAAGGTGATGTTCATATGGCAGGATGGTTAACAAGAAAATTCAGCACGATTCTTAAAGGGCCTTATTGGCTATATTGGAAAGAAAGGAGTGAAGGAAGGAATGCAGTTATTTTGCTTATACACTTAAGAAGGTTCGTTCTTGAAAACATTCCAAAAGATGTCGAACAAAGGCATAATATTGATAAAGCATTAAAAGAGCAGGATAGGGTAGAAGAGGATGCTAAAAAGATTGTGGATAAAGGGTTTAGATTAGGATTTAATGTTGAGCTCAATCAGGAAATAGCATTAGGCATAATAAGGAAAATAGAAAAAGCTTTTGAAACCGCAAGAGCGAGAAACCATGGAAAATTAGATGCAAAGCTAGCAAGAATAGAAGTAGAATTCCAACAAGGGTTGCTCAAGGTATTGGGGGAAGGGGAAAAAGAAGACAGAGAGATATATTTTAAGTATCTTGAGCCAGCAATAAAGATTGCAGAAAAATCTGGAGACCATAAAACCCTCATGGCAGATGTTGCCCAATTATTCAAAACAAAAGAGGATATATCGAGGCTTGCTGTTATGGCATTCAGGTGGGAAGCGAGAGGGGTGAGGAAAAGTGTAGTAAGCTTAGAAAAGGATGAAAGAAAAATCGAAGGCCTTTTAAGCAAAGCCGGAAGTAAAAAGATTAATATCAATAAATTAGCAGCTAATTTAAGGGAAGCTGTTAAGATTATAACTGTCCATTTAAGAAACGAGTTTAGAACATCTTTTGTCATGTGGAAAAGGGATTTTATCTTGACTCTGGTCATGCTTAGGCTTATGGACTTAGAGGAGGCAAAAATGGAAGATTTTGTAAAGAGGCATTTAATGCCAAGGGCGCCTGAGCTTAAAAATATAAGCGATATAGAAAGCATAAAGAAAAGACTGGCTGAAGATCTTCATGTTCTTGCACAAGGATTCAGAAGATTGATTGGAGAAGAGAGAGAGTTAGAAGGTATTGCTAATCAAGACCTTAATCGAGCAAAAAGAAATGCTTAATTTTATTAAAGAGGATAGATTACAATGATGGAAATGAAGGACTGGGTTAGTGGAATGGTAGGTTTTTTAGTTCTTTGCATCGGCTTACTGCCCATGCTTAATAAGATGGGAATTGGGCCAAGCTGGTTTAATTTCAGCCTGCCCATAGTGCTATTGAGCTGGATCATTGTTGCAGCTGGTTTCTATCTTATAATCAATTCATTCATCGAAATTACAAACAGCAATATTGTTGGATGGGCTTCTTTTGCTGTTGCTGCTGTGATAACAACAATAGGATTATTACAAGCATTGGGGCGGATATCATGGATAAGCGGGAATGTGTTCAATGCATTATTTATAGTTGTAGGATTGTTCCTGATGTTAGCTACTTTTGCGATGGAGATGTAATCTTTTCTGTTAATATTAACATAATTTTCTGTTAGTAATAACAACCCATGAGATAAGCTCTGTAGAAAATCTCACTATCGTTCGGGTTAGCAGCTTAAAATCCTAGATTCTTCAACTTGATAGCTGACCTTTCCCGTATGGAGCAACCCCTTTGTCAGCTCGAATAATTATCCTATCGGATTTTACCTTATGCTGCTAACCTACATTTTCTACAGGGCATAAGATAGAAAAGCTTAAATATAAATCTGATTAAGGATTAGATAAAATGCTGTGGTTCAGGTATAGGTGGAGATTGACGTTTTCGCATGGATTATGCATAAGGTTAGTAAGGGGGGGAGAAGCTATAAAGGCATTGAGTGAGAATCTTGATAGATTAGATGGGATGCCTATAAGCCATAGTGTAGGAAAGGCAATCCTGAGTAAATTGATGGAGCTATTAAACATATTGGATGATGTTGTTTTTTCTGCAAGCGCCTTGCTGTACAGGGAAGAAAAAGGCCTGATTAAGTTCAGCGGGAATGTTGAAGCAACAGCGCAAAGGCTGATAGCAAGGCTTAAGAGAGATAATCTAGGTTATGCAAGAGATGCAAGGAAACTAGAAAGTATGCTTGCAAGATTAAAGGAAAAGAAAACTCCTGAGCCTATAAAATTTAAAGTTAAGGTAGAAGAAGATAAAGCAAGAATAGCAAGTGAAGAGGCAAGAAAAAAAGAGGTTGTTTTGCTATTGCATGATATTACAGGTTTTATTGAGGATATGGACCATAAGATAGAAGACATCCATCTTGGCGCAAAGGCGCAAAAGAGAGGGGTATTAAATTCATATATGCTTAGAGAGAATATCATCATAAGGTCAAATTTCAGATTAGGGAGAAAAACAAAAGCACAGGGGATTGAATCCTGGCAGCTATTAAAAGGAATAAATAAAAAATTAAGCTATTTTGGAAGGATTGTAAAAAGGGGAAAGAAGCTTGATGAAAGTGATGTTAAGGATTTATTGAGATACTGCAGGATGGAATCAAATGACTTAAGCAATGTGTTTACGTTTGTTTTTCAGCTGATCAACAGGGCAAAGGGCATGTTAATAACAGTTGGAGAAAAAATAGAGAAGAATCCTTTGCTAAGGGGGCTTAATGGAGATTATGGTGCAGTTAAGGAAAGATTAATAAAGTTAAGGGAAGAGATAGAGGTTCAGCAGAAAAGATTACATAATGAATTTAAGAGAAGAGGATTTATGGTTACTAGGCAGATGGAGCAGGAGATAAAAGCTGCTGCTTAATATTTAAAAAAAGAGAGGTGTTATTTATGGTTGAGGTAAAATTATGGAAAAGGCCAAAGAGTCCTACGGTGATAGAGGGTTTTCCTGGTTTTGGGCTAGTTGGCACAATAGCTTCTGAGTATCTGATAGATCATCTAAAGACAGAGATGATAGGAAAGATCATATTTGAAGATATGCCGCCTGTTGTAGCTATACACAATGACAAGATAGTTGAACCGTTAGGGATATTTTATGATAAAAAGTATAATATTGTTATACTGCATGCGATTACAACAGCAAAGGGATATGAATGGAAATTAGCAGATGCTCTTGTGAAATTAGCTAAAGAGCTTAATGCAAAAGAGATAATAAGCTTAGAGGGGGTAGGCGCTAATGGGCTTAAGATGAGCTCTGAATCTTTCTATTATACAAATGTTGAGAAAAATAAAAGTGTATTGGATAATATCGGGCTAAAGCCATTAAAAGAAGGAATAATAATGGGTGTGACTGGAGCTTTGATGCTTAAGGTTGATGGAAGCCCATTCTGCTGCATGTTTGCTGATACTGCATCTAATCTTCCTGACAGCAAGGCTGCTGCCAGGCTAATTGAAATGCTGGATAAATATTTAGGATTAAATGTGGATTCTAAGCCATTATTGCAGCAGGCAGCACAGTTTGAGGAAAAATTGAAAGGGATATTGAATTCTTCGCAGAAGGCGCAGGAGATTAGTGAAAAGAAAAAGATGAGTTATGTTGGATAAGTGGGTTTTAGGGGACGATATCCTCTATTAGGCAATGCATCAAATTGGATAATATCAGCACCTAAATAATAAGAAACAACATCCACTCCCCCAAAATTAATCCTGGAAAATCCTAATTGCTCTGGAGTGTAGTCTGATTGGGTTAACATTGCAAGAAGGTGAGGATGAACATCAGTTGTGGTATGAAGCTGAAGTAATCTGGCATGTACTGTTTCTGTTGCTGTGTGCCTTTCTTCTGGTGTTGTTTTTCCGCTTAGTTCTTGAAGTATTCCAGTTATTACTGGATCAACAGAGGGTTGAGCTGTAGTTTGATCTGCCATACTTTTGAGAATTCTTTTTTATTTATAAGATTATGTTTTTTTGAATTATAAACGTAAAGTTTTGTCCCAAAATCTTTAGCGGTTTTCACTTAGTTCAAACCGCAACATTTATATATAATTACTATTAATTCTATTAT
>JAHJAV010000025.1 GCA_018813685.1 Nanobdellota archaeon
TATTTCTTTGTATACCATCTGGCAAAAAAAAGAAACTTAAACCTTACAAAAGATGATGTTGCTGATTTTATCTTTTATCTTATAATCGGAACAGTCATAGGGGCAAGATTATTTGAGATAATATTCTATGAGCCAGCCTACTACTTTGCAAATCCACTGGAGATGATTGCAGTATGGCATGGCGGCTTAAGCTTCCATGGCGGCTTAGTTGGTGCAGTGCTAGCATGTTATCTATACAGCAGAAAAAAGAAAGTTCATTTCTATGATTTAGCAGATATTGTATCTATACCATTGGCTTTTGCATTGTTCCTCGGCAGGATTGCCAACTTCATAAATGGAGAATTAGTCGGAAGGCTCACCACTCTTCCATGGTGCGTAAAATTCATGAATTATGAAGGCTGCAGACACCCATCTCAATTATATGAAAGCCTAAAAAACCTAGTGCTCTTTTCAATCCTTTGGTCAATCAAAGACAAGAAGCTGAAGAAAGGCATCATGTTTTGGTCTTTTGTCCTGCTCTACTCAACCTTAAGATTCTTCATAGAGTTCGTAAAAGACCCAGGAGACATCGGATTCATCCTAGGTCTTACAATGGGACAATTGCTTTGTATAGCTATGTTTGCAATAGGGCTGTTCTTCTTTGTTAAAATAAACCGACAGAAACACTTATAAACCTTCAATAAATCCTCTCATTCGCAATGAAGTGGGACTTAGAATTTAAAACAAATCTATTGTTGGGTTTATTCGTAGCTTCATTGGTTGCAGCCAACCTATTAGGCGGAAAGATAACCAAGTTAGGTTTTATTGAAGTCAGCGTTGGAATATTCGCTTACCCAGTAACTTTTCTGATAACAGATATGATCTGTGAAGTCCATGGCAAGCAAAAGACAAAATCATTCGTTTGGGTGGGTTTTATCTCTATGCTTTTCATATTATTGATTACTATATTATCAGTATGGCTTCCATTTGCACCAAGAAGCTATGTTCAGTCAGAACAATACAACCCAGTATTCGGAATAAGTCTAAGATTCTTCATAGCAAGCATAACTGCTTTCCTATTGAGCCAGTTCCACGATGTATGGGCATTCAACTTCTGGAAAGAAAAGACAAAAGGCAAATTCTTATGGCTTAGAAATAACGCCTCAACCATAGTTTCTCAGTTTATAGACACTGTTGTCTTTATGTTCATAGCCCTTTACTATATCCCTGGTTTGCCGCAATTATTGAACACAAGCCCAAAATTCACAACAGCTTACCTTTTCACATTGATCATACCTTATTATCTTCTAAAGGTAGTAGTTGCATTATTAGATACCCCCTTAGTATATGCTGGCGTATGGTGGCTTAAAAAGAAATAATCAAAGCCCAAATGAATCAGAGAACTCTTTTATCTTCTTAAATTCCTGTATATAATGAATGCCTTTATCTGTTATCGCATATCCCTTCTTACCCTTGAATACATCCTCTTTCACCATCTCTTTCTGTATCAGCTCACTAAGATATTCAAGCATCTTCTTATAAGAAAGGTTTGACTTGTAAAGCAGATGGGTAGGTTTAATCCTTCCCCCTTTTTCGTATATCGCTTTTAAGATATCGTTTATTATCTCAATCTTGGTTCTTCTTTCATTCATTTTTTTATTAACATCTTTATCATTGCAAACAAAAGCACTAAATATCCAATAAGTTGGATGCTTTCACCTACCACATAAAATTGCTGCGCAACTCCTTCAAATATAAAAAAAACCTGGCTTATTGCAAGCACAAAGAAAGAAGACATAACCATCTTTGAATTGAATGACTTCATCTTCTTATAGTTATGCCTGTAGTTAAGGAACAATATACTCATCATTATCAACAAAGTCAAATGAAACACAGTATAAGATGCGCTGACTAACGTTGTAGATATTATAAGTAAATACCCCAAAAGCACAATTATCTTTTTATCCTTTATTTTCAATGCTACTAAAACCAGCAGCAAAAAAGCAAAAATCGTAACTAACCTCGCAATTGAAATCCCAAACTGGCTGACCCATCCTACTTTTTTTATGATCTCAGAAGTTACCGTTACCAATCCTACTGTCTCAACTTTAAGTTCTTTTGAATATACAGGGATTGTAGCTAATATCTTGCATACAAATGATAAAGCAACTAAAAAGAACGAAGCAGAGAAATAGATATATTTCTTCTGCGATGTATACTTATATATCCTGTAAGAAAAATAAGCAATAAGCAATCCCACTATTACTGAAACAAAATCAAAAATGTAATCAATCCCATAGAACCATGTCGGACCAAATATATATCCCATCTTAATGCAATTATTCGTTTTACTCTTTATAAACTTTATGGATTCTGGTTCTCGATTAGCCTTTCATAATGTATTTATAAACCCCTGATTATATTATTGTTAAGAGATCAAATTAAATAAGCTGGCTCAAGGCCCCCTTCCTCGTATCCTTGAGCCGGTTCATTTCCTCAAGATCAAAACACCTCGTTTGAAGGCAAAGGTCAACCTCGTTAACCCCCTAGATCACCTTTGCCTTTTTTTCTTATTTTTTTATCTAACCCCCTAAACACAACTTTTATATATAAGTTAGGTTAGCCTAACATTTATGAAAGACATAAGCAAAGAAGACTATCTTAGGGCAATATATCATCTGCAAAAAGACCAGAATATGGCAATAAGATCAGTTGAGATTTCTAAATATCTGGGTATTTCAAAAGCCAGTGTCAATGAGATGATAAGAAAGCTGGCAAAAGAAGAGCTTATAGAATACAAGCTTTATAGCAGCATAAACCTCACAAAAAAAGGCATAGAAGAAGCAGAAAAAATCGTATACAAGCATAAGATACTTGAAAGTTTCCTCTCAAAAATTCTAGGCATAGGAAAAAACAAAGTTCATGAAGAAGCAGACAAGCTTGAACACGGAGTTTCAAAAGAAGCTGCAAAAAAATTAGACAAACTGCTAAAAAATCCTAAAACATGCCCTCATGGCGGCAAGATCCCTAATAGTGATAAAAAAGCCTGCCTTTTAGGGGATATCTGCGTAAACAATGAAGCGACTGTATTATTCACGAAAATAAAAAATAAACAGACTTTAGAAAGGATAAATTCCCTGGGCATAGTTCCAGAAGCAAAAATAAAAATTCTGAACAAAATAAAAAAAGGCCCATTAGAGCTTCAGTTAGGAAACTCTAAGATAGCTATAGGCGGAGACATCTGCAGCCAGATATATGTAAAGGAAAAATGAAATGCCCCCATATATCCCAAGTCGACGACATAAAATACACTAAAGAAATAGCACTAGTTGCAAACCCTAACGTTGGAAAAAGCTGCCTTTTCAATCAGTTCACAGGGATAGGCGCATGCGTCTCAAATTATCCGGGCACAACAGTTGACGTCATGAGTGGGCTCACCAATCTAACTTACTTCAAGAATATAAAGATAACAGATCTTCCAGGAACTTATTCCTTTGGCGAATCTTCAGAAGATGAAAAAGTTACAAAGGATTACATCAACTGCAAAAATCCTTCAGCCATAATAAATGTAGTTGACTCTAACAATCTCGAGAGAAATCTTTACCTCACATTACAGTTGATAGAGCATAAGCTCCCAATAATAATAGCTCTCAACTTTATAGAAGAAGCAAGAGACAAAGGCATAAACATAGATTCAAATCATTTAAGCAGTGTTTTAGGCGTTCCAGTAATAGAAGTAGACTGCCTTAATGGAAAAGGCATGGAAAAATTAGCAAAAAAATGCGAAGAGGTTATGGGTGAAAAAGTAACTTTCAATCACTTAAAGATAAAATACGATGATCATATAGAGAACCTTCTTAAAGAAATAGAGTCTCTTACTGGAAACAAAAGAGAACTGGTTCTTGATTTTTTAGAAGGCTCAAAGCTAGATTGGCACAACATAAGGAGAAAAGGATTGATTCATAACCTAATCAGGAAATACAAGAGATTCCACGACATCTCAACATACATCTCTAAAGACCGCCATGGTCAGGCTGCCTTGATTTCAGAAAAGGTCACCAAATTGGGTGAAACAAAGGAAATAGCATGGCATGAAAAGCTAAGCAGATGGACTATAGAGCCAAAGTCAGGAATTATTATATTAATCCTGGTCTTATCCTCGATATTTTACATATTATTTACTCTTGGAGCATCGTTGGAATCCATTTTAGTAAATGGTTTTAGGGATTATATAGCACCAATATTGACATTTCTCATAAACTTTATACCTCTAGAATTTGTAAGAAAGTTACTCGAATCTGGTTTAATCACTGGTATAGAAGCAGGGCTAGCAATAGCTATCCCCTATATAGCAGTATTCTATGTTTTGATGGCCATACTTGAAGACTCGGGATATTTGACAAGGATGGCTTATCTTCTAGACAGGGTTATGCACAAGCTAAAGCTTCACGGCAAATCAATGATCCCTCTAATGCTTGGATTTGGCTGCAATGTTCCAGCTATTTTATCCACAAGAACACTCTCATCGTTTAGGGAACGTTTTATAACAATAGTCATGGTTTGTTTAGTTCCATGCTCTGCTGTAACAGCAGTTATATTGGGTGCAACAGCAAAATACCTTGGCTGGAGGTATGCTATGCTAATCTACTTTATTGACTTGATTGTAATCGTTTCAGCAGGGTATATTTTGGGAAGGTTATTGCCAGGTGAGTCAACTGGATTAATTTTAGAAATGCCCCCATTTAGATTACCATCAATAAAAGGAGTATTCAAAAAGACATGGATCAGGTTAAAAGATTTTGTCTATATAGCATTTCCTTTCCTTATAGCAGGAGCAGCATTAGTCGGAATATTGAATGATTATGGCCTTATCCAATATTTGATGAAGCCTTTCGAACCATTAATGACTGGATTGCTTGGATTGCCAGCTAGCGCAGGGATAACACTGATCTTTGGCATATTCAGAAAAGAGATGGCTCTAGAGATGCTCATAGCCTTAGGCGGAACAAGCAATTTATTGGCTTTTTTAACTCCGCTTCAGATATTCGTCTTTACATTAATAACTTCCTTGTATATCCCCTGTGTTGCGACAATCGCAGTATTAGGAAGAGAAGTAGGTTGGAAAAGAGCAACTTATGTGATAGTTGCAACCATTATAATTGCAATAATCTTTGGTGCATTAGCATCTAAACTATTTCCGTTATTGGGAATTTTAACATAAAAAAATAATTAGGGGTGTAAACTATGCCAAGTGTAAATATAGTAAAAAAAGAAGATATGTTATTTGAAACAAAAGTAGGGAATCATTCTTTGGAGATAGATGTCCCAGATACAATGGGTGGCAAAGACAGGGCTATGACCCCTCCTCAGCTTCTTTTGGTTGCGATGGCTTCATGCACAGCAGCATTCGTTGCAGAATACTGTAAGACAGCAGGTATCGATTCAAAAGATTTAAAAGTAACATTGAATTTTGAAAAGACAGAAAATCAGACAATGCTTACAAATTTTAAGATGAATGTTAGTTTGCCTAATCTGCCTGAAAATAAAAAACAGGCAGTATTAAGGGCAGCAAGCGCATGCCCTGTTCATGATAGCATAAAAAATTTTAAGGGAATTGATTTTGTGTTGGTATGATGCATAAACCTCTAATGAAGTATGCGCGTGCTTTCATTTTTTTATTTCTCTATACAGGATCTTTATTCGTTTATTGGGTATAGCAATTTAGATTTTCATTGTAACAACCTATTCATATCAATTAAACAAAAGTTTTATATACTAGTTATGCATTATTATGCATAATGGTAAGGCCAAGAAAGATAAAATTTGTTGATTTCGAACCAGGAGTTACATACTTCAAGCCCCGAGCTGTGCCTCTCAATGAGTTAGAAGAAGTTGAACTTACTATTGATGAGCTTGAAACAATGAGGCTCGCTAATATTGAAAATCTTAGTCAGGAAGAAGCAGCAAAAAAAATGGGCGTTCATCAATCTACTTTTCAAAGAACATTAACAAGAGCAAGAGAAAAAGTGACAGATGCTTTGGTTAATGGCAAGGCAATAAAGATTCATGGAGGTGATTATAAAATGCCAGGAAAAGATGGAACCGTACCAATTGGACAAGGTTCAATAGCTGGAAGGGGTAGAGGTCGTGGAGCTGGATTAGGATTGATGGGTGGTCAATTTGCAGCTGGACCAGGGGGAATATGCGTTTGCCCAAAATGCGGGCATGAACAGCCCCATATCAGGGGGCAGCCCTGTGTTCAGACAAGATGTGAAAAATGCAGTAGTTTGATGACCAGAAAATAAAATGGGGTAAGTTGATATGGTTCCTTCAAAAGTTTTTTTAACAAAAGGAGTAGGCGTTCATAAGGACAAGCTTGCAAGCTTTGAGCTTGCATTAAGAGATGCAGGTATAGAAAAATGCAATTTAGTTTGTGTTTCGAGCATCTTCCCGCCAAACGCAAAAATTATTTCAAAAGAACAGGGCATTAAAGAATTAAATCCTGGGCAAATAACATTTTGTGTGATGGCTAGAAATGAAACAAACGAACCCAATAGGCTTGTGTGTGCTTCTATAGGGTTGGCAATACCTAAAGACAACAACAATTATGGATACTTATCAGAGCATCATGACTTTGGAGTTAAAGGGGAAGTCTCTGGAGAATACGCCGAAGATTTGGCAGCAACAATGCTTGCTACAACTTTAGGTGTAGAATTTGACTCAAATACAGCATGGGAAGAAAGAGAACAGGCTTACAAAGCATCAGGGCACATATTCAAGACAACAAATATAACTCAGTCAGCTGAAGGAAACAAAGAGGGGTTATGGACAACAGTCATTGCTGTTGCAGTTTTACTTGGATAAAGCCAAAAAAAGCGGAGGTAATCAAAATGCCAAACAAAGATGGAACAGGGCCAAGAAGCGGATCAAAAGGACCAAGAGATGGAAGAGGGCAAGGTAAAGGAAGAGCTGGCGGAAAAGGGGTAGGAAAAAAGAAAGGCGGGAAAAAAGGAAACTGTTGATACAGCTTCTTTTAATGGAGAGAAAATAAAACAAGGGGGTAATCAAAATGCCGGGAGGAGACGAAATGGGGCCAAGAGGTAAAGGGCCTTATACTGGAAGGTTCCCTGGAAGCAGGGGCGAATATTACAGGGGCGGCCCTATGGAGCCAATCAATGAAGATTATACAACTGCTTCAATAATCGGAATAAAAGGAGAGCCTAGTGATTTAGAGAAAATGATTTGATATTCCATTGAGGGCTTAGGTTACAAATAAGGAATTGGAGGTAGAAAATGGCATATATAGGGGTTGTTATAGACCAATACGGAAAGATTCCGCTTCATGTTAGGGATGCAAATCAGCTGGTAGTTTATGACTTAAGCAGCAATTCAGTTAGAGAAAGACATAATCTTGTTGGCATTGGAGATGCTTATTTTCCAGGAATACAAGTTGCCATGGCCGCTATGGGAAATGGAATTGAAACACTATACACTGGAAGAGAATTAAACTTTTTCACTAGATTTCCAATGCGTGTGCTAGGCATAAATAACAAAGCAGCTCCAAATCAAACAATTGATGGGATAGTTTCACAATTAAGCGGAAATTCTAGATTAGATAAAGCAGCATGAATAGTTTATAAAAAAATAAACGGAGGTAATTAAAATGCCAAGAGGAGACGGAACAGGGCCTATGGGTTTAGGGCCAATGACTGGAAGAGCTGCAGGGCGTTGCGCTGGATTTAATACGCCGGGCTTTGCAAATACCGGCTTTGGATTTGGTGGCGGGTTTGGGAGGGGCAGAGGTTTTGGAAGAGCAAGAGGATTTGGCAGGGGATATGGATTTAGAAGTTTTGGATTTGCCCCGCTTCAAGCAGCTGCTCAGCCGCAGGCCAATGAACAAGAATTTCTTCAGCAGGAGCTAAATTCAATAGAGCAGGAAGAAAAAGCATTGCAGCAGGAAAAAGAAGAACTCAAGAAAAAGATAGATGGGCTAAAAAAGCATGAATAAAGTTAAAAACAGAATTTTAGTCTTGAGCGGAAAGGGCGGGGTTGGAAAAACAACAGTAGCTGTAAATCTTGCTCTTTCGCTTGCATTATCCGGTAAGAAAACAGGCATTCTTGATGCTGACATTCATGGGCCCAATGTGCCTAAAATGCTTGGGCTGGAAGATGAAAAAATTAAGAGTAAGGGCAATTTTATGCTCCCTATAGAACATAAATCTAAACTCAAAGTAATCTCCTTAGGATTCTTGATAAATGAAAAAGACTCCGTAATATGGAGAGGGCCTATGAAGCACAATCTGATAAAACAATTTGTAGATAATGTTGACTGGGAAGAACTTGATTATTTAATCATTGATTTCCCTCCAGGGACTGGAGATGAGCAGATTAGTGCAGCTCAGCTTATTGGGAAAATAACAGGCGCAGTCATCGTATCCACGCCTCAGAAAGTGGCAATACTCGATTCAGTAAGAACAATTGACTTTTGCAGGAAGATGAATATACCGTTGATAGGCATAATTGAAAATATGTCAGGTGGGATTTTTGGAAAAGGGACAATAGCAAAAATTGCAGATGAAAACAATATCCCTTTTCTTGGATGCTTAATCTTAGATAAGGAAATTGCCGAATCAGGAGATAATGGCAAGCCGTTTATTTCAGATAACTCTTTATCATCAGATTCATTTAAGGCAATTACGAATAAAATATTAGGCGCTTGTAAAAATGGATGAAACAGAAATTAAAGGATATGTGAAAGGATTAGTTCAGAAGTATGACTATTATGATCCTATTAAAGACAGGACAGAAGCTTTAAGATTCGCTAAACTTAAGGGCAATTCCATCTTAGATATAGGGACGGGCAGGGGATTTGTGGCTATATTAGCTGCTAAAGAATTTAAATGCCGAATCACATCAATTGATTTATCAGAAGATAAAATCAGCATCGCCAGAGAAAATGCCAAAAAAGAAGGAGTCCTTGACAAAATCACTTTTAGGGTTGCAGATGCAGGAAAAATACCTTTTCAAAATAATAGTTTTGATGCTGTAATATCCTTTAATGCTTTGCATCATAGTAAAGGCAATTCTGAAAAGATAATAACTGAAATGTTTAGGGTATCCAAAGATAAGGTAGTAATCACCGAGTTAAATGAGTTAGGGGCTAAGATTTTTGATGAATATATTCATCCAGAAGAAAACCACAGTAGCATGGCTCTTAACCTCAATGAGTTAATCAATTCCCTTAAACAGAACTCTAAGGTTAATGTTCTTGAACGAAGGCTAATGACGACATATGTTTGTGAAAAATCAATGCGGAGGGATAAAAGATGAATGAAGAGTTTTGGTTAAAATATGGTTTTAAGGAAAATGGAGAACTGGCTTGCGTTAGGGTTTTAGCAAATTCCGAACCAGAAAGCTCATTTTTTTATATGGATGGTGGATGCTGCAAGCCAGTCAAGGATAGCAGAGTTATAAGATTAACAAAAGAAGTTATAGGGCAATTAAATGGAGGTAAGATAAGATGAAAAACAATATGCTGGTCTATCTTGTTTTTTTTGCATTATTTGCAGGAATATTATTTCTTGGCGCAAATATTACAGGTTTTGTCGTTTACAAAGTAGAATATAATGACCTGTGCAAGGAAGATGCAGACTGCTTTGGCAGGGAATGTTGTAGGGTGTATGAAGATAAGCCCGTCGGGATTTGCATGGAACACTGCCAATCATTTGAATTCTTATGCCGCGCAGACAGGGAATGCGAAGAGGGAACTGTTTGCTGCATTCCTGAAGGAAAGGAATATGGGATCTGCAATTATCAGGATAAATGCCTAAATGTTGATGTCTTCGCTGATTATATCGGCAAGGTGTCTTTTTTGCCTCCTTCATTTAAGGATGAAAAGATGTCGCCTAAATTAGATATGCCTGCAAGAATAGAGCCTAAGCCATTGATAATCTTTGAATCTGGTGTTATAGTTATTTTATTGGCATTGATAGCTTTCCTGTTATTTCGGGATAATGAAAGAAAAAAGGATAAATCAAGCTTAGGGAGGGTCAAAAAATGAAAATAGCAATTAGTTCTGATGGAGAAAGCCTTAACAGCAATATAGACCAGAGGTTTGGAAGATGTAAATATTTTTTGATTGCCGATATAGAGGGCAATAAAATAGTTAAAACTAAATCAATATTGAATGAAGGGGCAGAGCAGGGCCATGGGGCAGGGATCAAAGCAGCTGAACAGGTAGGGGAGCTTAAAGTGGATTCTGTTTTAACAGGAGAATTAGGCCCTAATGCATCAGCAGTTCTTGAAAAGCTTAAAATCAAGGCATACCATGCTTCTGGAAAATCAAAAGATGCCCTAAATAAATTCCTAAAAAATGAGCTTGAGCC
The DNA here is from genome assembly GCA_018813685.1 of Nanobdellota archaeon. GTDB lineage: Archaea > Nanobdellota > Nanobdellia > Woesearchaeales > JACPBV01 > JAHJAV01. The sequence goes on from JAHJAV010000025.1 coordinate 10,365, forward strand.
AATATCTGAAACAGCAAAACCTCATTCTAGAATAGCCAACAAAGAAAAAAGCAAAGGAGAAAGAATCTTTTTTCCATTGCTTGATAACAATGGGGAAGACTCAGAGATAAGCCAGCATTTCGGTCATGCGCCTTTCTTTGGGGTGTATGATGTTGAAAAAAAGAAGCTGAGCATCATAGAAAATAATCTGGACCACGTTGATCCCGCCAAAAGCCCAATAGATCAGATTGAAGAAACAGTTAATCCGACTACAATCTTTGCAAAAGGAATTGGCGGCAGGGCAATCGGCATAATTCAGGAAAAGGGCTTATCTCTTAAAACAGGGAATTACAGTACAGTTAAAGAAGTAATCAAAAATCTTGACAAGCTAAGTGGCCAGACACAAGATTGCGGGCATATCCATTAGGGGCAGGATAATATGTACTCTCCTGAAGCTATTAAGAGATTTAAGAATCCTAAGAATGCTGGCAAGCTCAAAAAATTTAATGGATTAGGAAAAGCTGGAGATCCTGATTGCTCAGATGTTATTGAAATAAGCGTTTTGTTTGAGAAAGGAATTGTAAAGAATGCGAAATTTAAGGTTTATGGATGCCCTGGCGCAATATCAACAACAGATGCATTTATTGATTTGGCAAAAGGAAAAACCATGGAGCAAGCATTAAAGATTTCACAGCAAGAAATCTCCAATCTGCTTGGCGGGCTTCCTTTGTCGCATATGCATTGCTCAAAACTTCCTATTGAAGCTTTTAAGGACGCATTGAAAGATTATCAAAATAAAAGAAGATGAAAACCTACGGGCCTGTGCCATCATGGAGATTAGGAAATTCATTGGGAGTTGATTTAGTTGAAGCTCCAGAAGGCTATGATAAGGTTTGTTCTTTTGATTGTGTTTATTGCCAATTAGGGCATAGGGTGTTTAGAATGAGTTCTCCAAAGAAAATGGAGATTAGCGAAGCGGAGTTTGAAGAATTAAGAAAAAAGATAGCGCAGACAAGCCCAGATTATATAACATTTTCAGGGGAAGGTGAGCCAACTTTAAATCTTAATTTAGGTTATGCTGCAAAAAGAATAAGGGCAATAACTAATGTACCCCTTGCAGTTTTGACAAATGCATCTTTTGTGCATCTTCCACGGGTGAGGGACGGATTAAATGCCTGCGATTTAGTTATTGCAAAGATAGACGCTCCAAATCAGGAGTTATTTGAACGGATTAATCAGCCCTATCATGGGTTAACAATTAAAAGCATTGTCCAAAATTTAAAGAAGATACGCACAAAAATTGCTATCCAGACATTGCTTTTTTCTTATGATGGGCTAACAAATGCTGATGAAACTGCAATTAACGGATTGATTGATATTTATAAAGAATTAAATTGCTCCAAGCCAATAACTATATACTTAGGAACTGCTTATAGGCCTACAGATTTTAAAGGGTTGGAAGCTATAAGTGAAAGGCAGCTTAAATCAATAGCAGATAATATCTCATCTCAACTGGGCATTGAAGTTATTTATTATCAAGGGGCAGAGCCAAGAATGATTGCCAGGAAACTTACTGATAAAGAATTAAGAAAAGATATTTTAGAGTTATTGAAAAGAAGGCCATGCACATTAAAAGATATCTCGAGCAGATTTGGCAATGTAGATGTCTCTGGTGTTTTAGAATCATTAATCAAAGAAGGGATATTAGGTAACAGGATACAAAATGCAGAGAAATTTTATTTTTTAATTAAGCCAATAATTTTAAAAAAATTAAATAAGAAATTAAGGTGAAATAAGATGCATCAAACTGGATTTTTAGGGCAAGATTATACCTCAAGCCAATCGATTGGGGACTTAACAGGTAGCACAGAAATTAGTTATTCCTTGATAGGGCTTGTTGCTAAAGAAAACCCTAATTATAAAAGTGGTTATGAAATTGCAGAGCATATAAATGGAAATATTACTTTAGTTATAGTTGATACTATCACAGGAAGCAGGCAATATATCTCTCTAGATCTCGGCCAACGCAAGCCAGAAGGAACGCCCGGAATCAACCTGATAGAGTACATCAAGGAGAACTACCCAGATTTAGGGGTGCTCGTTACAGGAAGAAAACTAGCGTATCAGGATTCCAAGATAAAAAATGAAATCGAAGAGTCTGGAGGAGATATTGAAAAGACGATTGAAAAGTATATTGGCTCGCAGAAAAGCTCAAATGCAAAAAAGGACTCGGATGAAGGACAAGATACAAAATCAGGCTCAGAAACTAAATCAAAGGGTGCAGAGGACTCGGATGGCTCTGAAGAATCTGCAGAAGGAAGTGGAGAAGAGGGTTCAAGTGGGGCTGAAGGGCCTACAGAAGGCGGTGGAGAGGAATGATAAGTTCATTTAAACTAATTATGTTTCAAAAGGAGATTAACAATGAGAATTGATAGGGAACTAACCAAGGCAAGAGAAATATTAGGCATTTCAGAAAATTCAAAGGTTGAAGATGTTAAAACAAGGTACAAAGGCCTTGCCAAAAAATGGCATCCTGACCTAAATAACTCTGAAAGCGCCCATAACAAGATGCAGGATATCAATAAGGCATATGAAACAATAATGAAGCAGGAATTTGGAATAATTGATCCTTGGAAAGATTATACTAGCTGGTGGTTTAAGCAATATGGCAATGATCCTTGCTGGGGAAATCCTTCTGCTGAAGATTTTGGCAAAACCCGGAAGTATGGGGGCATCAAAAGCAAAAGGCCTAACCTAGAGATAACTGGCTTCAATGCCGGCAAAAGAGCACCAAATGAATTTTTAGATAAGAGCAATATTTTTGCAGTAATTGGAGTTTCAAAAAACCCGAAGAAATACGGGCATAAAATCTATAGCGAATTGAAATTCGCTGGTTATAAGGTCTATCCTGTGAATCCCCGCATCGAAAGAATAGAAGAAGATAAATGCTATCCTTCTCTAAGCGAATTGCCAAATTTGCCTGATGTTGTGGATTTAGTAGTTCCTCCTGATATTGCCGAAAAGGTTGTGAAAGAAGCCATTAAGCTAGGAATTAAAAAAATCTGGCTGCAGCCGGGCTCTGAATCAAAAAAGTCAATTGAATTATGCAAAAAGAATGATATTCAAGTTTTGCATGATGTATGTATAATGATTGAAAGGCGAAAGATAGATTAGGTTATGGATTGGAGGTTAATGAAATGGAAATTGAAGTAAATGAAGAAAATTTTGAAAAAGAAGTTATAGAAAAATCAAAAGAGATTCCAGTAGTGGTTGATTTTTGGGCTGGATGGTGCGGACCATGCAAGATGTTAGGCCCCGTTATGGAAAAACTTGCAAAGGAATACGATGGAAGATTTATCTTGGCAAAGCTGGATGTCCAGGCAAATCAGTCAATGGCTCAGAAATATGGGGTTAGGAGCATACCCTGTGTGAAATTTTTTAAGAACTCAAAAGAGGTAGATGAATTTATTGGTTATTTGAACGAATCAGATATCAGGGGATGGTTAGATAAGAATATTTAAATCAAAAATGACTTATAAAATTCACTTAAGATTTGATTATAAATAGATTAAGATCATAAAAATTAGCTAGTAAATTCATTTAGAGGGCAAAAATGGAACTAACAAACAACATGATAAGTGGGATAAAAAACAGCGATTTATTCTATTTAGCAACTTGTTCAAACGAAAAAATTCCCAACGTAGTACCGATAAAGTGCGTTAAGTGGATAGGCAACAACAAAGTATTGGTAGCAGATAACTTTATGAAAAAGACCAAGCAGAATATATTAGATAATCCCCATGTTTCTTTTGTCTTAAAGGAAGCTAGGGAATATCCATTCCAATTTAAGGGGAAAGTTAAGATATATGGTAAGGGTGAATATTTTGATGAAGCAGTTAAGATGGTAGAAAAATATAGGCCAAAATCTGCCTTAGTAATCGAGATAAATGAAATATATTCTGTAAATTCAAAAGATAAGCCAGGTGAACTAATCTTAAAATGAAACTCTATATTTTAGTAGAAGACACAAGACGGGAAAAGGAATTTGAATCAGAGCATGGTTTATCAGTTTACTTTGAAAAAGACGGAAAAAAATTCGTTCTTGATTTGGGGCAGAGCAGCATATTTTTAAGAAATGCCCAAAAATTGAATTTAGACTTAAAAGATGTTGATTATTTGGTCTTCAGCCATGGCCATTATGACCATACAGGAGGATTGCCTTTCTTTCCGATAAACAATAAGCTGAGGATAATTGCGCACCCCCATAGTTTGCTGCCTAAATATGATGGCGAAAGGTATATCGGATTCCCCAATAAATCTGATAATGTGATAATGGAGCTAAAAGAAAACCCTATCAAATTAACCGAGCATGTATGGTTCTTAGGCCAGATACCTGGAGAGAGAAAAACAAATCTGGGCCATTATATTAAGGGTGGGATTCAAAACAAGGATTTTTTGTTGGATGATAGTGCATTAGTTATACTGGGAGGGGACAGGCTGGTAATAATCGCTGGCTGCGCGCATTCAGGCATTGTAAACATTGTGAAATCTGCAATAAGATTATTCCATAAAAAGGAAATAATCCTTATCGGAGGTTTTCATATGCTCAGGTATTCAAAAGAAGAGATTGAAGAAACAATAACTAGATTGAAAGAATTAAATGTAGCAAAAGTTTATCCAGGGCATTGCACAGGCAATGCAGCAATTGAAGCCCTGCTTGCTTCATTTAAGGGAGAAAGGCTGTATTCTGGAAAAGTTTTGGAGGTTTAAGATGAAAATAGGTATAGTATTAAGCACAAAGGATGAAGAAAAAGCATACAATGCGTTTAGGTTCGGAAATCATGCACTTAAAAAATGCCATGATGTCAGTATCTTTTTGCTCGGAGAGGGCGTTGAAGCAGAAGAGATAGAAGGGAAAAAATTTAATGTAAAAGAACAGATAATATCCTTTGCGGATAATAATGGGTGTATTTTGGCTTGTGGAAGCTGTTTGAAAATCAGGCAAAAGGGAGAAAGCAATGTTTGCCCGATATCAACAATGGAAGATTTGATGATGCTAGTAGAAAAATCTGATAAGGTGCTTACATTCGGATAAAATAAAATCTTGCCTAGAACACTGCCAGTCAAATTTTTGGAAAGGGGTATTTGAAAAATAGTTCAAGTATAAGATGCAAAAAAATATAATTAAGGAATTAAGACATCATGCACCCTTTACTATATTTGGAGCTCTAACTGGGATAATCATTATGTTATTATTCTATAAGGTTCCGTCCAGTATATCATATAACATTTTTTATGTTCTACATCCTATGCATGTTATCTTAAGTGCTTTAGTTACTGCTTCCATGTATAAGGTATATTCAAAAAAAGTAAATCCATTAATCCTGATACTGGTAGGGTATGTAGGTTCGGTAGGCATAGCTACATTAAGTGATTCAATAATTCCGTATATCGGGGAAATTATGCTTAATCTTCCAAATCCCGGAATCCATTTAGGGTTTATTGAGAAATGGTGGCTAATAAACCCTTTAGCATTTTTAGGGATTGCAATTGCTTATTTTAACCCTGATACAAGATTCCCTCATGCAGGGCATGTATTGCTTAGTACATGGGCATCACTATTCCATATTATTATGGCTTTAGGCGGAATGATAAGTTTAACTTTATTTTTTGTAGTTTTTATATTCCTGTTCATTGCTGTTTTGGTGCCTTGCTGTTTAAGTGATATTATTTTTCCGCTTCTATTTATCAAAACAAAAAAGGCAGGTTTGAAAAGATGAAAATAATTGCAATAACTGGCGGTAAGGGTGGAACGGGCAAATCAACAGTAGCAACAGCTCTTGCTTATGAATTGGCAAAGAAAAATAAGGTCCTTTTAGTTGATGCAGATGTAGACTGCCCTAATGACCACCTCATTCTTAACATAGAAAGAAAGAAATTGAAAACTGTTGAGCAAAGAATCCCTAAATTTGAATTAAATAAATGCACAGGATGCGGAAAATGCGGAAAAGTATGCAAGACCAATGCAATTGTATCAATAAAAGGGAGTAATCCAATATTTATGCCTAACCAATGCAATGGGTGCGGTGCTTGTAAGATTATTTGCCTTTCAGGATCAATAGTTTGGGATTTAAAAGAGATTGGCAAGATATTCTCAGGAAAAAAGGGCAGAATGGATTTTCTTTCAGGAGAATTAAAAACAAACCAGCCATTTTCTGAGTTTATTGTCAACCATATCAATAAAGAGATTGAAAAGATTAAATCTAAGTATGATTATATCATTATAGACGCTGCAGCAGGGACGCATTGTCCTGTGATTGCAGCTTTGGAACATGCTGATAAGGTAATTGCTGTAACTGAGCCAACTCCGCTTGGAGCGCACGATTTAGAAATAATACTTCAATTATTATCTAAACTTAATAAAAAAGGGGAGATTATACTAAACCGGGCAGACATCGGAGACAAAAAAGAAATAAGTTTTTTAGCCTCAAGATACAATACGAGTATAGTCTTTGAAGTTCCATTTTCAAGAGAAATAATCGATTCTTATTCAAATGGGGAGCCGATATCTATCCCAAATATCCTATCGGTAATAGAAAAATGAAATCAATAGTGGTCCTATCTGGAAAAGGTGGAGTTGGAAAGAGCAGCATTGCAGCTTCATTAGCAGTCGCTTTCTCAAAAGACAAACAGATAGTTTGTGCTGATTGCGACGTTGATGCATCCAACTTATCTCTTCTGTTTGGATTAAGCACTAAAAAATATTCAGAATGGAAACCCCTCTCAACAAATCAGGCAGCTTTAGTAGACATGGAGAAATGCACAGGATGCGGGAAGTGCATTGGCTCCTGTTATTTCAATGCATTGGATTGGAAAGGTAAAAAGCCAGAATTGAAAAAGTTTGGCTGCGAAGGGTGTGGTGTATGCGAGCTTGTATGCGCTGTTAATGCTATCAAATTATATGATATTGACAATGCTTTTATTGGCTATGCGAAAACAAACAAAGGGTTTTTTATCGCTTCAGCGCAGCTTTTGCCAGGTAATTCTGGCTCAGGAAAGGTAGTATCTGCAGTAAGGAAAAAAGCAAAAGAGATTGAGCCCAAAGCAGAGTTAATGGTTATTGATGCAGCTGCTGGAATCGGATGCCCGGTTATTGCTTCTGTCTCAGGAAATGATTATTCAGTATTAGTCACTGAACCTACCCCCTCAGGTTATGAAGATATGCTAAGAGCTTTAGAGATCGTAGATCATTTTAGGATAAAAAAAGGCATAATCATAAATAAATATAACTTAAACAAGGAGTATTCGGAAAAAATTGAGTTTTTTGCAAAGAAGAACAAAATAACTATACTTAATAAAATTCCTTTTGACAAGGCTTTTGTAAATGCGATGACTAAAATGGTCCCTATAATTGATTATAGCAGGGATTATTCCCCCTTATTTGATGAAATAAAAAATAAGATTATTGAGGAACTAACCAACTAATGGATTAAGTCAAAAACACGCTAATCTATGATTAAAAAAATCACTCCTTTTTTATTTCACATACCCCTTAACCATCAATTTCCCTAACAAAGTAAGGGATATCTTTATTCTTCCTTTCCATTCATCAGCCATAACTAATCCCATTTCCTTTAATCCTTCTGATTTAAGGTTTCCATTGATATGATACGAAACAAGTGGCAAGGACATCCCTAACTTCTTGCTTAAATCCTCAAGTGATGCGCAGCAGTCTGTATTCTTAAAAAGATATTTTAGTACGTCCATCTTTTTATCAGTTAATATCTTATAATAAGAAAATTTCATGATAGGTAGCATCATAAGTTCATTATTGCATACGCTATATGCTTTTAACCCATTAACAAAAGCAGCTGAACATAAAGCACATTTATTAGCTCCAGCACATCCAGATGCTGTATTTATGATAAGGTCTTTATCACCCTCTATCTCTTTTATCTCCTTTACAGCCTCAAAAGTAGATTCCCATGGCTCTCCCTTGACTTTCTTTATCTGTACGGGTATCTTAAACTTTTCAAGATCCTTTTTTGCTTTTTCAGCAATATCATCTTTCCCCTCGGGCGTAAGAAGTATAACTTTTTTTGTAGGAAACTCTCTTAGTCCTACAAATATTGAATCCATATTCTCTCCAACAGCAGCTATTACAGTGTGTGACATTAGCCTCACCTCACACTATAGATAAACTATTTAATATTTAAATCTTTTGTTTAATAGGTAAGGAATAGATTATTATTAGTCATATTCAACCCTAAGTGCAACAACAAAGGCGAGGCTGAGGCAGGGGTTGCCCCCGTCGGGGTGCCGAAGAGGCAAAGCCGTCCGAAGCCATTATTGTTGTTTCAAAAATCTAAAACAAAAAACTAAAACTTAGGGTGAAAAAATGTCAAAACAAAAAAAAGAAAAACAAGCAAAAGAAGATGACTGCGGTTGCGGTTGTTGTTAGGAAACAAACATGAAAACAGAGATATTGATTTGTAAGACCTGCGGTTGTAAAACAACCGATTCAGGCCATTTATGTGACCCCAAGAAAGTAAGCAAGAAAATCAAGTTTTACATATGTGCAAAATGCGGTCTTATAACTACAGAAAAATACCTGCTTTGCAGGCCAAAGCTCTTGAAGCTAAAATAAGGAAAACTATAAAAACAATCAAATCAAACTAATCTATAGGGGTGAACACTATGTCTACAGAAAACAACTTAAAAGAAGCCTTCGCAGGCGAGTCTCAGGCAAACAGAAAGTACTTAGCTTTTGCAAAAAAAGCAGATGAAGAAAACTTTAAACAGGTAGCTAAACTTTTCAGGGCAGCTGCTAACGCAGAAACAGTCCACGCCCTAAATCACTTAAAAGTTCTAAACGGGATTAAATCCACAAAGGAAAACTTGAACGAATCAATTCAGGGAGAAACTCACGAATTTACAGAGATGTATCCTCATATGATCGAAGAAGCAGAAAAAGAAGACAACGCTCTTGCAAAAATCTCATTCACAAAAGCAAACACAGTTGAAAAAACACACGCTAGCCTGTACAAAAAAGCATTAGAATCAATAAATTCAGGAAAAGACTTAGAACAAAAAGAAATGTATGTTTGCCAGATTTGTGGTCATACAGTTGAAGGAGCCCCCCCTGATAAATGCCCTGTATGCATGGCACCAAAAGAAAAATTCAAAAAAATTGAGTGAGGTAATAAAGATGATGTCAACAATCCCTACAGATCTTAACAAGATAAGCAAAGAAAAAATCGACCAGGAGATATTAAGAACAGGAATCATAGCAGAATTAGACGCAATAAATCTATACGAACAGATGGCTGCATTAGCACAGGATAAAAATATAAAAGCTATTTTATTAGATATTGCTAAAGAAGAAAAAACCCATGTCGGAGAATTTCAGACACTTTTATTAAACAGGGACAAGGAACAGGTAGCTGAAATTGAAAAAGGCAAAAAAGAAGTAAAAGAAGAAGTAGGAGAATAAAGGTGATATTCAATGGAACTAAAACAAGCATTACAAACAGCACTAGAATTCGAAAAAAAAGGCCACTCTATATACGAAGAAACAGCCAACAAGACAAAAAATCCAATTGTAGCAAAAACATTTAGATATCTATCAAACCAGGAATTGATACATATTGAAGAGATAAAAGAGTACATAGAGAAACTTAACAACAGCCATAAGATAGAACTCAAGGGAGATAATCTAAAACAAACGCAAGAATTCTTCAATACAACAATCACACAATTCAAGGAAAAGACTGAACTCAGTGACGATGACTTAAAAGCTCACGAAACAGGATTAATACTTGAAAGGAGAGCTTATGATTTTTACAAAGAACAACACGATAACTCAACAGATGAAGAAACAAAAAAATTCTTCAAATGGATTATGACTCAGGAAAATGCTCATTACGAATTCATAAGGAGAGCTTATGACTTTATCAAAGACCCAGTTGCCTTCTATTCAGAAGAAGAACAATGGATGGTAGACGGCGGATAAACTATGAGGTGATTTAGATGAACGGTTTTGTATGTGGAGTTTGCGGATATGTATCTATCGATGGAACAGCACCAGATAATTGTCCTGTTTGTAAAGCACCAAAATCAGCATTCCAGGAAAAAGATGCAATAAAGACAGCTGAAGCTGAAGGTCCAAAAGAAAAGCATGTTCCAGTGATCAAAGTAGTAAAAACATGTGGGCTTATGGGCGATGGTTGCACAGATATCCATGTTAGGATAGGAGATGTAGCTCATCCTATGGAATCAGCACATTACATAGTTTGGGTTGATTTTTACATCAACAAAAAATGGGTCGAGAGAGTTCATCTAAGCCCTGACTGCAGCCCTGCAGCAGCAGCTCACTTAAAATCAACAGAAGGCAAGCTGACAGTGATAGAATTTTGCAACCTTCATGGGCATTGGATCAACGAGGTAGATTTATAAGATGGATTACTCCAGTTCAGTCAACCAATATGATAGCGGGGTTAGGTATGAATCTAACTCTCAATCTGCACAAAGAAGATGCAGTCCTTGCA
>JAHJAV010000026.1 GCA_018813685.1 Nanobdellota archaeon
CGTCAGTAAGGGTTTAAATCAAAAAACCCATAAACTTCTGTTAAATCGCCTGTATTTAAGTTTGATATCATTTTGTCGACCAGATATGCTTTTTTCAAAATTATTCCTTAAAAACTACAAAAGACTTTATCAAAGCATTCTAGTCAGTCTGAATTATAATCTCTAACTTGCTGCATAGTTCCATCAGAAACTGTTAACCAGCTTGGAACATATAGTTTGAGCCTAGATTCCCCAAATTCTCCATAATAAAAGAGGGGTGTCCACTTTTGCAGAGGAAGCTTTTCTCTTTGAAATTCCATTAGCTCTGCAGCCGGCCCTATTGTTCCATCCGACGAAGGCAGGGGTTCTGATTCTTGCACTACTGCCAGAATATCTTCACTTGGAATGGGCATTGGACCATCATAAAAATAACAAATCCAGGATCTATCTCGATGTATATGTTATCTATGCTTATCATCTATCAGTAAAGAATGTCTTGTTTTCTTGAGATACCCCCCAGGTCTTAATCTGATAATATTCGCACCTTCACACCCACTAAAAGAAAGAACGTCAGGATGTTCTCCCCATACAGATTGACCTAGATAAGATTGGTCTAATTCCAGAAATCCATGTCTGACACAATAATCATATGGATACATGCCGTTTTCTAAGATAGATAATAAGTTCATTACACTTGTGCAATGGAAGAATGAATTCTCTAATGCCATTACTCTTCTGAATTTATCTTCAAATTCCGGGCTCTCCATAATATATTGGAATTGAATTGGGACTTATAAGCTTTTCTAATTTTTACTACTTAAAAGAAATGATTTTATTGGAGTATATTATGCCCCATAAACACAAAATTTATTATGTATCAATAACTTACATCCATTTTGTAATATGGAAAGAGCGGTTTTAGTTTTGATGCTATTTATATTGGTTGCCTGCACAGTAGAAAAACCTATAGAATATACACCGCAAAAAATTCAAAAGGAGGTTGATATTATGAAACTAACAAGCAATGATTTTAAGCAGGGAGAGATGATCCCGAAAGAATTTACCTGCCAGGGAAATAATATAAATCCCCACTTAGCATGGTCAGATGTTCCAGAAGGAACAAAAAGTTTTGCTCTGGTTCTAGACGACCCAGATGCACCAGGCGGATTATTCGTGCATTGGGCAGTTAAAGATATTTCTACAAGCATAAGAGAAATTAAGCAAAACTCTATTCCGGGAATTCAGCTGCCAAATGATTACGGGATTGCACAATACAAAGGCCCTTGTCCCCCTGCATTGCACAGGTATTTCTTCAGACTATATGCTTTGGATGTTGAGAAGTTAACTGCAGAAAGCTATGATGAATTATACGAACAGGTTGAAGAGCATGCAATAGCCAAAGCAGAACTGATGGGAAAATTCCAGAAAAGCTAATCACTCATCCCTAACATTTTTTACTAAATCAGGCATGATTTTCTTTTCTGCTCTTCTCAAATGCTCTCTAAATGTAGAAAGAGATATTCCAGCTTCAGCAGCTAGATCTTTCAGCTCAACATTTCTTGGAAAATCATAATAACCTCTTTGTGTAGCAATCTCTAAAGCTCTTTTCTGCCCTTTAGTCAAAAAAGGCATTACTTGTGGAAAATATATCTGGTTAATCTTTTCATCCTGTATCTTTAAGATTTTAACTTCAAAGTGCTCTTTCTGAAGATTTACAATAAAATCCCTCAAAAGCTGCTCATCCCATGAACCGATCTCCCAGCTTTCATAACCTTTATTATCTACAACAACTGGCTTGATAAAAAATATCTTAGGATTATAATGAGTAGTAGGAATTGTCTGCTGAACAGACAGCTCATTAAGGAAAAAGATAGAATTACCTTGAACTTCCAGATTAGTTATAGTTGGATCTCCCTTAAGATCACCAATAAAGAGTTCAACAGCCTTTTCATCACCAACTAAAGTTTCAAAATGCGAGAAATATGCTTTATCACCATCTCTGTATGAATTAAACGGAATTCCTATAGAGACAACATTAAACCGTTTGCATCTTCTTCCGATAACACAGTCATCGTGCTTTAATCTTAGCTTTGCAACCCACATAAAACAACCATAGTATAACGGGTTTATATATTTTTCCTCTTTCCCTTATACCTTCCTCTTTTTTCTACCCTATCAAACCTGTCAAGAATCAAAGAAATATCTTTAGCCTCTTTCTTATATCCAACTAAAGCAGATTCAAAACACTTTTCCCATATTGTATAATGCTTTGACTCAAGAGCCTGCTTCAAAAGATGTATATCAACTGCCTTATCCTCTATCTTATCTGAAAAAAAACTAAGCCCAAAATCAATAAAATAAACTTCATCCTTAAATAGCATATTCGAAGTGGTCAAATCACCATGTATTATCCCATTATTATGAAGAACAGCTATCTTCTTTCCAATCTCTTTACATAATCTCTTATAATCAGACTTCTCAAGTATATCCCTTACCTTAGTTCCATCAATAAAATCCATCACGAGCCTTTCTTTATCATAGCTTTCAATCAACCTAGGCGCAGGAAAATTAATATCCTTTAAACGATTAAATATCTTTGCCTCTCTCCTGGTCCTAAAACCCCTGAGTCTGTCATCTATCTCTTTTATACGATAAGTCTTTTTGAACCTATCTTTGATTACATTTTTACCATCTAAAAACAACTTTGCTTCTGCTCCTTGCGCAATCTTCTTCATAATCTAGTTGAGATAATAGAGAATATTTAAATCTAACGGACAACCAGTTAGATTTGCTAAAAATCCGAACTCGGATTTTCTTCAAATCATTTGTTTTTATCACTTCAAGTCCTCTCTTTCAACTTTTTCCCTTAATCTTCTTACCATAATCCCATTATCATCAAGTATATTATACCTAATTCCATCCTCCATGTAACAAGTGATATACTTTAGTTTATTTATTAAAAACCAGATTACCTGATCATAGTATTCAGGCAAACATTCCACAGTATAGCCCCTACCTAAATAATCATGATCTTTAATCTTTTTCCCAATTAAGCCCTCTGCAAATTTTTTGGCTTTGACTAAATCCTTTTCAAATTCTTTTAGCTCAACACATTTTCCTAAAAAAGTTGATTCATATTCACCTTCATACCAGGAATATCAAGAACCACCAGTCACCGCTCTTTAATCGCTATAGACTGGTGGTATGAACGAATAAATGTTCTTAATCACAGAATAAGGCTAACCTATACTGTCTTGCTTGGTCTCTTGCAGAGCCATACTTTTGAGTCCGTATATAA
>JAHJAV010000027.1 GCA_018813685.1 Nanobdellota archaeon
GTCCAAAAGGTGTCAAATGATTTTGGTCTGCTTCTTAGCTTTTTTTCTTAAGCTTTGATAGAAATATATATTACAAGCATAAAAGGTTAGTGTTAGGCCCCACCAGTCACCGCTTCGCTATAGACTGGTGGAAAGAGGAATATCTATCCTGTCAAATTTCACTTGAGGTATCTTTTTTTATTTTTGGTGTCTCTATACTGATTATATCCTCATCAAAAGTGTTCTTTTTACCTTTTTCAATCCCCCCTAGTTCTTTATCAAGTTTTCTTAAAAAATCTCTCCTTGTTTCAAATAATACTTTGGTTTTTTTCATCTACCCTCCCTTCTCCAGCATCCTCTCTTTTTCCTCTTTATATTTTCGTTTAGATTCAATCTCCTTCCTATAATAATCAGCCAATTCTATATTGTCATCTTCCTCTGCCTTTCTAAGTTTCTCCTCATGCACCTCAATCTGCTCATTCAAAGATTCTATCCCTTTCTCTAGTCTCTTCTTTCTATTTGCCATACAATTTCACCTTTAGATCATTAATCTCTTTCACAAGCATATTCAGCAAAGACTCTGCAGCAGAAACCTTAATCTTTTCTTTCACCTTTTTATCATCCCTGATTGACCTATAGATATTATAAGCAGTCTTATACTCAGATTCAGAAATATTGATTTTAAGCAGCCATTTCTTAAACAATTTATTAGAGTAATCCTTTTTATCAATCAAGCATCTTATTAAGAAAATACCTCTCAACCTCAAGATGATGGAATAGACAGCTGCAAAAGAAGTAATATGCTCGCCATCAAGTTTATCCAGTTCTATAAACTCTTTATCGCTTTTTGCGCTGTCTATTGTAGTCTCAACAAACCATTTGAAATTCTTATAATCAATCTTTACATTCTTTAATTCCTCTAATAAAGAAGAATTGATAATTGGTTTTGCCTCTTGTAAGATGGATAGGTACATAATTGGATTTTTTTCTATAGTTTCTTTTAATGTCTCCAGCCCTATAACCTTAATGTCCATCTTCTCGTGTTTTTTAACTGTGAATTTCTTTCTGGCTATGACCAAAACATCAATGTCAGAGTCTGCGCTTTGCTCTTTCCTAGCATAAGACCCATAGAGAAAAACAGCAATTATCTCATCAAGATGCGGCAAAAGCAGCCTCAATATTCTTTCTTTAACATCAGGTTCTGGCTTTTCCGGCCTTATGACTATTACATCTTCCCCTAGCCAGCTTCTTGGCACCCATACTGCTCCGCCATTGCCAGAGCTTACAACCCTTTTAACAAGCTGCTCTTTGACATCTATAGTTTCTGTTGTCATAGTCTATACAATGTATAGACATAGTTATATTTAAATATTTCGATTTTATCAAAGAAAAATCTAATGTTTTTTCCTATAGGTTTTACAGCAGGGAAAAAACCTATTTTTGAATTAATAACTGCAACAATGAAAGAATAATGAATAAACAACATCTAACTGGTTCTTCAACCTAAGAAATCAAATTCATGAATCTAATTAGAATATAGATTAATGAATTAATTCCGCTTCTTCAACTTCTTCTCTTCTTCAAGTATTGTAAGTGTCGTCTTTATCACAGTATCTGGATTCAAACTAATACTATCAATCCCACAATCGACTAAAAAAGCAGCAAACTCGGGATAATCCGAAGGTGCCTGCCCACATATCCCAATCTTTCTCTTATTCGCTTTCGCCTTCTGTATTACAGTAGCAACCAAAGCCTTTACTGCATCATTTCTTTCATCATAAACATGCGAAACTAGTTCAGAATCCCTATCTAAACCTAAAGTCAATTGTGTTAGATCATTTGTCCCTATTGAAAACCCATCAAAAATCTCAGAAAATTCATCAGCTAGTATCACATTCGAAGGTATCTCGCACATCACATAAACCTCTAACCCATTCTTTCCCCTTTTAAGCCCGTTCTTCTCCATCTCTGCAATAACCTTCTTGCCTTCTTCAACTGTCCTGCAAAAAGGAATCATCAGTTTGACATTAGTTAATCCCATCTCATCCCTTACTTTCTTCATAGCCTTGCACTCAAGTGCAAAAGCATCTTTATATTCAGAATAATAACGAGAAGCTCCTCTCCACCCTATCATAGGATTATGCTCAATAGGCTCAAACATATGCCCCCCTATCAGATTAGCATACTCATTTGATTTAAAATCACTCATCCTTACAATAACATCCTTAGGATAAAAAGCAGCAGCTATAGTAGCAACCCCATGTGCTAATTTTTCAACAAAAAACTGTACCTTATTCTTATATCCGTAAGTAAGTTTCTCAATCTTTCCCCTTACCTTTTCATCAGTAATCTTATGAAAATACAAAAGCGCCTTGGGATGAATCTTGATATATTCATTTATGATAAACTCCTCACGAGCTAATCCAACACCATCATTAGGTATAAAGCTAAACTCAAAAGCCTGCTCTGGATTCCCAACATTCATCATTATCCTTGTATGAGGCTTTTTCATGCCCTTAAGATCATGTTTCTTTACCTCAAAAGGAATAAGCCCTTCATAAACAAAACCTTCTTCGCCCTCTGCGCAGCTCACTGTAATCTTCTGCCCATTCTTAACAGCCTGTGTCGCATTATTAGTGCCCACAATACACGGAAGTCCAAGTTCCCTGCTTACTATCGCACTATGACACGTGCGACCCCCCTGATTAGTAACTATCCCAGAAGCAATCTTCATTATCGGCTCCCAGTCAGGATCAGTCATCTCTGTAACTAAAATCTCACCTTTCCTAAATTGGCTGATTTCATGAGCATGCTTGATTAGATGTGCAGTTCCGCTTCCTATCCTTGCACCAACACTCCTGCCAACAGTAAGTACCTTGCCCTTCTTGCTCAACACATATTCCTCTAAAACATTCTGATCCTTCTGACTCTGCACTGTTTCAGGTCTTGCCTGCACAATAAATAACTTACCGCTTTTCCCATCCTTAGCCCATTCTATATCCATTGGCTTTTTATAATGGTCTTCAATTATACAAGCCCATTTTGAAAGTGTCAATACCTCTTTATCATTAAGCGCAAACTTCTTTGCATCCCCTGATGAAACACTTATATTTTTAGTAGTCCCTTTCGCACCACCTGAAGAATATATCATCCTCATATGCTTATCCCCAACTTTCTTGCTTATTATAGGGCTAAACCCTTTTTTGAGAGTCGGCTTAAACACATAATATTCATCAGGATTCACAGCTCCCTGAACAATATTCTCCCCTAATCCATAGATTGCATTTATTAAAACAACATCCTTAAATCCTGATTCAGTATCAATAGAAAACATAACTCCACTAACTCCCAAATCACTTCTCACCATCTTCTGGACTCCGATGCTTAAAGCAACCTTAAAATGATCAAATCCCTTATCCATCCTATAATGTATAGCACGATTAGTAAACAAAGAAGCAAAACATTTCTTGCAGGCATCTATCAATGCATGCTCCCCCCTTATATTAAGATAAGTTTCCTGCTGGCCTGCAAAAGAAGCATCTGGAAGATCCTCTGCAGTAGCAGAGCTCCTGACAGCAACATCTGTATTTTTGCCATATTTAGAGCATAGCTTTCGATAAGCATCGATTATAGACATACGAAGTGGAGGAGGAAAATCTGCCTTGAGTATCAGCTGTCTTGCCTCATGCCCAACTTCATCTAAACTGCTTGAACTCTTTCCATCATACTTATTCAACACCTCTCTTAATTCCTGCTCAATGTGCTCTTCCTCAATAAAATACCTATAAGCAGAGGAAGTTATAGCAAATCCATTTGGGATATTAACTCCTTTCTTAGTAAGATTCCTATACATCTCACCCAAAGAAGCATTCTTGCCGCCCACTAAAGGAACATCCACTATGCCAATCTCATTAAACCAAAGAATATATCTACTTGACCTATCCATCTACCCACCTCTTTTTAATTAACTATCTCTAAACATATCATATATAAACCTTGCGATTTAAAAAAAATTAGAAAAATCCTCTGAACACATTCCTAAAAGAAAGTCTCTTTTTTATAAGCAGTTTTCTCAACTCCCTCTCAATGCGAGAACTGCCCTCAAACTCCTTCTCCTCTCTCTTAAATTCATTTGTATGATGATAACTCCTGCTTCCCCTCCTAACAAACTTATGCTTCTTATGCAGCATCTCATGATACATAACATAATCCAATAAATTAACATCAACATTCTCCAGAGCCCTGCTTATCTCGATTGTATCTGTCCCATACTCATAGGAGCCTAATTTAGAAAAAGATGAATTTCCCCATACAAAATTTGTTTTGTCCAACAAACCATAAAAATACTTTTCATTTACCCTATCAAAAGATTCCTCAAGCACAGCATCATTCTCAGTCTTAGGTGCAGCAATATATATCTTTTTCATAAAGATATCATATAATTCCATACTAGACGTCTTTGTCCTGATAGGCTTTAATCTTTTCTTCAATATCTTCAATAACAACTCTTGTACTAATCCAATCTGTATATCCTCAGAAACAATCTTCCACTTCCTAGAAAGATTAAGCTCTATCCTATCACCCCTCAACCTAATATTGCCACGATAAGGCTTAAACTTACCAGAATAATTCAAAGAATATGAATATGGAAACTCACTATAAAGTTCATCAATTGCCTTTTTGAGCATAAAAAAAGAATATCTATTTAGTTAATAAACTTTTACAA
>JAHJAV010000028.1 GCA_018813685.1 Nanobdellota archaeon
CGGCAGAAGCAATGATTGCTAGTAGCATTAGGGGAATAACTGCTAGAATGGAGGGAGCAAGAAAGGAACAAGATGAAATTATTAGTCAAGAGGTAGGTGAGGCCACTGTATATTCACCAAAAGGAGCAAAGGCTTATTTTTTTGATAGAGCAAATAAGTATGGTGAGAAGTGGGCTTTAAGAATAGCTAAACAAATAATAATAGGAGATAAAAAAAATTTGTGGGTGGGAATTGATATGCCTGATGACGCTGTGCAGTTGATGTCTTCTGCTGAAGTACAAAAACATAGGGCTGCTTTCAAATCAATTCCCACCCAGATTAGGCTGAGAGATAAGGATAAACATATTCAGGGATTAGTAAAGGAGCTTTTAAGACGCGCCAGACAAATGAATTAAAAGGTAAACAGATTTTTATCTTAAGCTAAAGGATACAGAGGTGTAAAAATGAATTACTTAAAATGGATGAATTCGAGGATAAGGAAATGCACTTGGGTAGATATGACGTTCATAAAGATCGGCGTTATTGCGTTTGCATTGATGCTTGCTAAATTGTGGATGCCTATATTGAGCTTAGATTGGTATTGGTATCTGATAATAGTCTTGGCTGCTTCGATAAAGCCAGCTACTAAGATTTTTGGGAAATAATGTTTTTATTGTAATAGGTTCCTAAGACCCACTTCAGTTGGCTTTAGCTGACTGTTTTCAACTGTGGGATACAGGATTAGCCCTTTAGGGCGTATAAAGAAAAACCAAAGGTTTTTCTTCAAGCTCTTTCTAAGAATCAGTTACACAGCGAACTTGGTGTAAGTATGAGCTCATACACGTTTTTCGTTGTGAAAAACGCATATGAGGTGACTAAAATGGATAGTGTGAGCTCTGATATAAAAAGATTTGCCCATAGCATTGGACAAAATTGGTACCATGTCGTTTTGGTGCCAAAAGGAAGGTTTCCAGTTTTTCAATGGGAAATCATAAAAGATTTAGCTGAGAAAGCATTTGATTGGATTTGTGAAAGGCATAACATTGACTTGTTTACCAAGGAAGTTATGCCTGACCATGTGCATCTGTTTGTTTCTTGCCCGCCGGATTATTCGGTTAGGAAATTGTTTAGAATACTCAAGGGAGGTAGTTCGTATTATATCAGGAAAGAATACCCTTCTTTGAAGAAGTATAAACATTTGTGGAATAGAGGAACAATGTACAGAAGTGTAGGTAGTGTTAGTGCAGAATCAGTAAGGCACTATATCGAGAATTCGAACGATTGGTCGCGAACAAAACAAAGGCAGCATTAATGAAAATCGGCGGTAAAGTCCCTCGTCATTTATGCGGGGGATAGCCGATTTTCACAGAGAAATGTTAATTTTTCGTATGTGCATAGCATCTTCAAAATTCTTGACGGAAGCGGCAAAGGAGCTGCGTTCCCGTATGGAGCAACCCCTCGCAACGCTCGTCGATAATATTTGATTTATGGAATTTTGACCTTAGGATGCTATGCACATACATTTTTTCAACAACTTTTTAAACAAAACCAAAAACCCATCAACTAAGGTGATAAAATATGGCATTTGACCCAAATTTAGACAAGAAATTGTTTTCAGAGGTAAAAGAGTTTGAGACAACAAGGATAACTGTTGCTGTCTGCCAGTATAATGACGGCGAGAAAAAGATGCAGCTAAGCAGGGAAAACAGGAACAAGGATGGAGAATGGAACTTTGCAAAGCTTGGAAGGCTGTTTAAGGATGAAGCAGAAGCGATAATGCCTTTGATGCAGAAAGCATTGGAAAATATGTAGTTCTTACATTAAATTTAGAATATCTTTTATTTTTATTTCTTTCATGCATTTTTGAAAGTCGTTTCCCTTGTAGATGCATTCTGGAACTTTTCCTTTATGGACATTGATGCATGGGGAGCAGAGCATTCTCTTGTATATTGATGCGCTCTTGCTGTTTAACGGAGCGAATCTTAATGGAAGATTTGGGCCGAAAAGGCCTATTGTCTTTACATCCATTGCTGCAGCGATGTGCATGGGGCCAGAGTCATTTCCGATAAAGATATTGCAGGTCGAGATTAAGTAGAATGACTGCCTTAATGTGAACTTTCCAGCAAAGTTAAAGATGCTTTTTGCTATCTTTACATTGTTTACCAGCCTAATTATTGAATCGTTGAGCTCTTTTTCATAATCTGCGCCTACAAGGATGAATTTTGTTTTTGGGTTTTTGTTATAGAGCTCTTGGATTAGTTCTGCAAAGCGTTCTTTTGGCCATATCCTTGATCTAGATGATTCTGCTGCTCCTGCTGCTATTCCTATGATAAGATCTCTTCTGTTGATTCCTGATCTGTTTAGCTCTAAATCAACAATCTTTTTTTCCATTGAGCTGTAATTCAATCTTTCAAGTTTTTTTACAGTACCATCAATGCCTAATGGCCTGATCAAATCAAAGAATGCCATTGAAGTGTGCTGTTTGTCATTGTATTTTACTTTCTTGCTGTATAATAATGATCTTATGCTGTGGGCGTATCCTATCATATATTTGCCTACAAAGAAGCTGATTATTGAGGAGATTTTTAGGTATTCTTCCATATCTATAACAATATCATAGCTTCTGAATTTTTTAAGCATGAAGAGCAGGATGTAGAATGGACTTAGTTTTATTACATGGAGTTTTCCCAGGAAAGAATAACCTGAGTAAACATCGATATTTCTTTTTGTGCACAATATGTCTATGTTTAGCCTATATCTTTTGCTTAGTTCTTTTATTGCAGGTATTGTTAATATCGTCTCTCCTATGCCCCATAGCTGGATAATAAGTATCTTCTTTGTCTTTTCTTTTAATGGAGCTTGTTTTTTTATTATGTTAAATAAACTGAGAATTATGCATAATGGAGTTCCTAATACTTTGTCAATAAATTTGATTAGTTTTATTCCCATGGTAAAGATGAAGAAAGTTTTATTTATAAATCTTGTTAATAGGTTATCTATTTCTTTTCAAGAGCTATTTTCCTGACTATGTTTTCTATCTTTTTTTGATTGCCCCTTACTAACAGATAGATGTAAAACATAGAACCTATAAGGAACATGAATCCTGCAACTATGAAAAAGTCAAGGGCTCTTGCAAAACCAATCTGCTTTAGGAATGGCTTTAATATTGCAGGGAATAATGTAAGGGTTATGAAAACGACCCATAGGCCTACCCAGAATGAATATTCCTTTATTGTAATCTCTTTTCTTTTATAATGGAGGAAGGTATAGTAAGCCATAAATATGCCAAATAAAAATCCAAGTATCTGTATCCCTAAAATATCTGATGCCATCTTATTTTGATAACCTCCACCAAAAAAGGTTGAAAACAATCTTTATTCCATCTATGATTGTAGTCCCTTTGTACCTGTCTGCGTAGATTGTCTTTATAGGAATCTCCTTGTATTTTAATCTTGCTTTTCCTATATTGGCTATCATCTCTGATTCCATACTATAGTTAGATGAATTCCACCTTATCTTTTTGTAAGCATATTGTGTGAATGCCCTATAGCCGCATTGAGTGTCATGCAGGTTCATCCTGTATAATAATCTTGTTATTTTGTTTATTGCTAAATTGCCTATCTTAAGTAATGGGGGCATTGTTTTGCTCAGCTGCCTGTAGCCAAGAACAACATCCACATAATCAAGCTCTTTTAAAAAATCAGGGATTTTTGATGGCTCGTGTTGGGTGTCTGCATCGAGTACAACTATCTTTTCAGCACCTTGTTTAAGGGCATAGTCACATCCTGTCTTTAGGGCAGCGCCTTTTCCCAGGTTGATTATATGGGAAAGGACAACAGCGCCTTGTTTTTTGGCTTTATATCTTGTATTATCACTACTTCCGTCATCGACTACAACTATGTTATCAACATATTTTTTTGCTTCGCTGATTACTCTGCCTATATTCTTATCTTCATTGCGCGCAGGAATAATTGCGAATATCTTATTTTTCATCTAATCGCTAGAATTATCTTCTATATTTATATCTTGTGAATCATTGGCACTATCTGTTATTTCTTTAGTTTCATCTTCTAATGGCTCTATCGATATATTCTCAACATCATCAATCTGCTTTGGTTCATATGTTTCCAATAGGTTAGTTGAATTACCATCCCAGTTTACTTTCCACACTATTATCCTTCCGCCAGTTATATCAATGATATCACTGAACTTATCGAAGTATTTTAGGCCGTGGCCGTTTAGGTAGAACATCCTTGTAAACATAGAGTTAGCAAGCTGAGGGCCTTCAATTAAGGTATTGTAATTTCCATTTTCATCAGGGATCAATGTTAAGCTTACTCCGATTGTGTTGTTGAAGGTTCTTTCCTTCATGGTTCCATCTTTTAATGGAAGGACTATGGCGTTAGGATGCATTGCGCCCTGCTGGGTTTGAATGTCTGCCTGCAATGTATCTATGTTAATTTCAATTTGGCCCCCCTGGCCTATACCGCAGATTATATTTTTTTCATCTTCTTTGCTGCATGAGCTTGAGCCTGCATAAGACGGCCAAGGCGCTATCCATGAGTTTGCTTCTGTATCTTCTGTTATTGACTCTACTTCATAATATACACTTTCAGCCTTTTCTCTAGTGTAGTTGAATTCATCTTGAAGGAAAGAGATTCCTTTTTCCATGTTGTTTTGGTATTCTGGATTTTTAAGAGTGTTATATGTAAGTGCCCTATTGAAATCCCATGAGCCGAAATGCGCCCATACACCTGATTTACCCACCATATCATAAGAGGTTATAAAATAATCTTCAGGGGGTGTGCAGTGAGTGTATCTTAATACATTATTTGTTTCTTCATTGTTGAGCCCTTTGTTTAATAGATATTGTTCAGCTTCTTTTTTGTTTAGTTTTACTATCTCTTCTATTATATCAACTGATTTTGGTTCGTCTTTTATCACTTTGTTTAATTCATCAAAAGCATTATTTTGGCCGCAGTCAACCATCCTTAGTATGCCTACTGCATATTTTTCATCATCTGTAAGAAGAACTGAACCTATCCAATGAGCGTTAGGGGAGCCCTGGGATGTGCCGTCAAATGTTACTGGCCTGTCTGCAAGGAACTTGAACCAATGGCCAAAGTCCCACCACGAGTTTATTATCGCATCTGGCTGAGATTCTAATCTAATCTTATTGAGTGAGTTGTACCATGCGTCATTTACATAAGGGAGCTGGTTTCTTGCTATAACTGATGCAGCTCTTAGCGGCCCCATCATAAGCAGGCACAATAAGATTATTGCCATTATTTTAGATATGTTTTTATTAATCTTCAACCCACTTGTTATAAGTTTCTCCAGATAATAATAAAACATGCCTAATGAAACACCACAAGCCAAAGCAAAAGCAGGAACTGCTAATAATGTGTATCTTACTCCTTTTACACTTGCATAGATTGTTGCAATATACCAGATTATCAACAAGATTGCTGTTTTTATATCTACTTCAGATTCTCCTTTGCCTAAGGTTATTGTTATCAGCTTAATTATTATAGGCAGGCTAATCAGGCTCAGGAAAATAATAAGGTTCTGGGGTTTTATTCCAAGTATCAATAAAAACCAAATAATCGAACCAGTTATGAACCACCAATCAGATGCTTTTTTAGTTCCTCTTTTGAACATTACTAATAATATCCCTATAAGGCTAATAAAGAAAAGTGTTATGCTCCCTGTGCCTATCTGAGAGATTGCAGAATCCAGAGAAGCTGGGTTTTGTTCAGCTACAGTTGTATAGACATTAGGCCA
>JAHJAV010000029.1 GCA_018813685.1 Nanobdellota archaeon
GTCAGTAAGGGTTTAAATCAAAAAACCCATAAACTTCTGTTAAATCGCCTGTATTTAAGTTTGATATCATTTTGTCGACCAGATATGCTTTTTTCAAAATTATTCCTTAAAAACTACAAAAGACTTTATCAAAGCATTCCACATACCTAAAACCACAAGATTTATATATATCCCAATGTTTACATTTTTATATCGCCTCCATTTTCTAGGGTTTAGATATACAAATTCTAAACAGTTACTAAAAAATATGCCCAGATATGGCGAAGATTGTGTACTTGATGATACTATCGAGTATAGTTGGTTTAGTAACTCTGCTAATATATTAAAGCTTTAAGTTAATTAAGAATGCGACCAATAAATGATTAGAAAGGATCTACAACAATTCCCGTTGATCCTGCGGGAGGTTGCTGCTATTAGGATTCGATTAAGCCATGCAAGTCTTCTCGCAAGAGAGGCGAACTGCTCAGTAACACGTCGATAATCTACCCTTAGATTAAGGATAACCTCGGGAAACTGAGGATAATACTTTATAGGAGAAAAAAACTGGAATGTTTTTTCTCTCAAACGCAAGGTCTAAGGATGAGTCAGCGGCCGATTAGGTTGTTGGTGGTGTAAAGGTTTGTGAAGTGAGTAATTCACTTCGTGAATTACATGACCACCAAGCCAAAGATCGGTAGGGGTCTTGAAAGAGATAGCCTCGAGAAGGGCACTGAGACACTGGCCCTAGCCCCACGGGGTGCAGCAGGCGCGAAACCTTTACAATGCACGCAAGTGCGATAAGGGAATCCTAAGTGCTTTGCTTTTGCAAGGCTTTTGTCAAGAGTAAACATCTTGACGAATAAGTGGTGGGCAAGACTGGTGCCAGCCGCCGCGGTAACACCAGCTCCACGAGTGGCAATCGCGTTTATTGGGTCTAAAGGGTCCGTAGCCGGTTTAATAAGTCTCTTGTGAAATCATTGAGCCTAACTCAATGGTGTGCTCGAGATACTGTCGAACTAGGAACTGGGAGGAGTCAGAAGTATTCCATGGGGAGCGGTAAAATGCTATAATCCATGGAGGACTACCTGTGGCAAAGGCGTCTGACTAGAACAGATTTGACGGTGAGGGACGAAAGCTAGGGGAGCAATCCGGATTAGATACGAGGAAATTTCTTACAAAATTTTTAGATTTAAATTTGTAAATTTGCTATTAAAACTATGTTTACAAGTTGATGCTAAAAAGAAATGGAATTTACTCGCTAACTACCCGAGTAGTCCTAGCTGTAAACTCTGCGAGTTAGGTGTTGCATATTCTTCGTGAATATGCAGTGTCGTAATGAAGATGTTAAACTCGCCACCTGGGAAGTATGGTCGCAAGGCTGAAACTTAAAGGAATTGGCGGGGGAGCACCACAAGGGGTGCGGCGTGCGGTTTAATTTAACTCAACACAGAGAATCTCACCAGAAGCGACGGTAGGATGAAGGTCAGTCTGAAGGGCTTACCCAACGAGCCGAGAGGTAGTGCATGGCCGTCGTCAGCTCGTGCCGTAAGGTGTCTTGTTAAGTCAAGCAACGAGCGAGACCTATACCTACAATTGCTAACGAGCAGTTATGCGATCGAGCACATTGTAGGGACTGCTTTCGAAAGGAAGAGGAAGGTGTAGGCTACGGTAGGTCTGTATGCTCCGAATCTTCTGGGCTACACGCGCGCAACAATGATAGTGACAATGGGATGCAACACCGAAAGGTGGAGCTAATCCTCCAAACACTATCCTAGTTCAGATTGTGGGCTGTAATTCGCCCACATGACGTTGGAATCCCTAGTAATCGGATGTCAAAATCGTCCGGTGAATATGTCCCTGCTCCTTGCACACACCGCCCGTCAAACCACCCGAGTAGGGTCTAGATGAGGATTTATTTTTAATAAGTTCGAATCTAGGCTTTGTGAGGAGGGTTAAGTCGTCACAAGGTAGCTGTAGGGGAACCTGCGGCTGGATCACCTCCTTTTTTTTATTTTAATCGATAATAGTGTGAAAAGAGTTACTAAACCAACATTTATATTCATGAAATGGGCCTGTAGTTCAGTCGTAGAACGCTGCCCTTGCAAGGCAGAGGTCCTGGGTTCAAAACATTTTTTCGAAAGAAGAGTGTGAATTTCCCAGCGGGTCCATTTATTAATTATCATATTCATTTACGGGAAAATGGAGAATTTCCCTAGTTGATTGAAATCTTAGGATTTCATCAACTATCACTAAATGAGCGTCAAGAATAACTGAGATTATTCTTGATATGGGTTGATATTCAAATGAAACCATGCATAGAGTGGAGAAGCTATTAGGTGGATGACTTGGCTTAAGATGATGATGAAGGATGTGACAAGCTACATAATGCTCCGGCTAGACGCACGTAGTCTTTGAACCGGAGATTTCTGAATGCGACTTCAGCATTAAATCCGTAAGGATGATGAACGCAATGAATTGAAACATCTTAGTAATTGCAGGAAAAGAAATCAATTGAGATGCTGTTAGTAAAGGCGATTGAAAGCAGTATAAGGCAAACTGAATCCTTTACAGAAATGTAAAGGAGATGTGGTGTTATAGACCAATTTTATCCTCTCTCGGGAACTCAAAGTCTTCTGGAAAGAAGTACCTTAGAGTGTGATAGTCACGTAGAGGCAACTGAGAAGGATTATGATGGTATCTTGAGTAGCGTCTATTGGATATTAGGCGTGAATATGGGAGGCATCAACTTCCAACCTTAAATACAACTTAAGTCCGATAGCAAAGCAGTACAGCGATGGAACGTTGAAAAGAACCCGTGACAGGAAGTTCAAAGAGCCTGAAACCTAATAGCGATGGATTGATGCTGCCCTTTAGGGGTTGCATCGTACGTTTTGAATAACGTGCCAGGAAGTGTATATAAGTGGCAAGGCTAAATTAAAGGAAGCCGAAGCGAAAGCAATTGCTCGTAATTTATGATGAGCAAGATATGAAAGTGTCTTTAGTCACTTGTTTATGACCCGAAGCTAGGCGATCTAACCTGAGGTAAGTTGAAGCGAGAGTAAAATCTCGTGGAGGACTGCAACTCTGCTATGAGCAAGTGCTATCCTAACCTCTGGCTAGGGGTAAAAAGCCCATCGAGCCTAGCGATAGCTGGTTCCTACCAAAGTTGGCCGCAGTCAAATCTCGATAGAGGGTGCTATAATTTTAGAGATACGGATCTGGGACTTAGGACTCGAAAGGGTTCGGTTTCTTGTCCAACTCCAAAGGTTTTAGCCTCGAAGAAGTCGGGGGACGGGTAATCTGGCGTAAAGTTGATTACCGAGAGGGGAACAACCCAGACTGCAGTTAAGGTCCCAAAATATTAACTAAGTATTAAAGGGTGAAGAGTGTCTATAACCAGAGACAGCGAGGAGGTTGGCTCAGAAGCAGCCACCCTTTAAAAAGTGCGTAACAGCTTACTTGTCAAGGTTATGGGCCTCTAAAATGGACGGGGTTAAGTTAATTACCGATACTGCAGGTCACAATCGTGAATGGTAGGTAGGTATTCTATAGGGGTAGAAGTATCTTCGTGAGAAGATGTGGACCTTTTAGAATTAAGAATCCTGGTGGTAGTAGGACCTTAGCAGATTGAGAATATCTGTCACCGTAAGGGCCATGGTTCCTTGACAATGTAGTTCAGTCAAGGGTTAGTTAGTCCTAACCTAGCTCGTAACTCGAGCAATGGGAATGGGAGAAAGGTTAATATTCCTTTACTACCTAAGTATGTGCGGCAACGCAAGTCTTGTTTCTGACGCTTGCGGATAGACCAACACATTTTCGTGTGTTAACTAACATAAATCAAGGGAGTATCGTAACGATGAGAACTTGATTAAAGTTAGGAATAGTACCTTGTATGAGGTATTTGGTTGATTCCATGAGCTCTTAAAAAAGGAACATGAAAAAATCTTAGGTAACTATACATAGAACCAGCACTGGTGTCCCTAGGTGAGAAGCCTAAGGTGTGAAGAGGAAAACTAGTTGAGGGAACTCGACAAATTAGCCCCGTATCTTTGGTATAAGGGGTCCCTGTGATTGTAGGCTTATGTTTGCGATCGCAGGGTGCAATTACAGGGTGGGTCCGACTGTTTAACACAAACTTAGCCTTCTGCTAACCTGCAAAGGCGTGTATAGAAGGTGACGTCTGCCCAGTGCCTGCACTTCAAACTCCTTTTCAAGGGAGCTAAGAACAGGTAAACGGCGGGGGTAACTATAACTCTCTTAAGGTAGCGAAATGCCTTGTCGTTTGATTGACGACCCGCATGAATGACGTAACGAGTCCCACATTGTCCCCAATTAGAACTCTCCGAACTCTCCATTCTGGTGTGGAGGCCAGAGATCTCCAGTGGGACGTGAAGACCCCGTGAAACTTTACTGTAGGTTGTCGTTGCAATGTGAGTTTTGTTGCGTAGCGTAGGTGGTAGTCGTTAAAGCGAAGTTTTTGGATTTCGTGTAGACACCGATGAAACACCACTCTTCAAAACTTACGTTGCTCACTTCGCAAGAAGGACAGCGGCAGTTGGACAGTTTGGCTGGGGTGGCACACTGTTGAAAAAATATCAACAGTGCCCAATGGTTGGCTCAACTCGGTCAGAAATCGAGTGTAGAGTGCAAGGGTATAAGCCAGCCTGACTGGGTTCATATTAAGATTGAACTCAGGATAGAAATATTGGCCTAGCGAACCTCTATGTTCCTCCTTGATGGGGGCTAGAGATGACCGAAAAGTTACTCCGGGGATAACAGAGTCGTCGCGCCCGAGAGCTCGGATCGACGGCGCGGCTTGCTACATCGATGTCGGCTCCTCCTATCCTGGCTGTGCAGAAGCAGCCAAGGGTGCGGGTGTTCACCGATTAAAAGGAGTCGTGAGCTGGGTTCACAACGCTGTGAGGCAGTTGGTTTAATATCTACTGGAGATGTTGATATCTGAGGGGAAGAAACTTCTAGTACGAGAGGAACGGAGGTTCGGAGCCACTGGTTAACCTGTTATCTAACAAGGTAAGCAGGGCAGCTACGCTCTATATGGATAAGTGCTGAAAGCATCTAAGCACGAAGCCATCCTCAAAAAGAGATATCATAGAACACCTATAAAACATAGGTTTAATGGAATCGGTGTGTAAGTACGAAGCTTCGGCGACGTATTCAGCATGCGATCTCCAATCGTTCATAAACTCTATGCATGGTTTTTCATTTATTTTTTTTTCTTAATTATTTTAATTGAGAATGTAAAATAGTGGGAACTATATTCTTTTGAAAAAAATAATAATTATAGTGTTAACTTTATTTTCTAGGAAAAAGTGATAGTGATAGCGTGAGCTTTATTGTTTTTGTTTTGCCTCACAGAATTGTTACATCCACCCTTGGCTGTTTTTTTGGATTTGTATAACTATATCAATGAGGGCATAGGTAATCGGATTTCTGACTAGATTGCCACCCCAGCCAATAGTTTTAGAAAACTTTGTTTTCTAAACCGATTGAAAATCAAAGATTTTCAATAGTTTTTTAAATTAGTTATGTTTTTTTGAATATATGGCAAGAAATTATAAGAAGTATGTAGTGTATCAAATAGGATATAAACTAGCTATAGATCTTTATAAGATTACAGACAAATTCCCCTCTCACGAACAGAATAATCTGATTGGGCAGATAAGAAGAGCAGCTACATCTATCCCTGTAAATATAGCTGAAGGCAGTGCTAAAAAATCTCCAAAGGAATTTTTATATTTTTTGAATGTTGCATATGGCTCTGCAAAAGAACTGGCTGTCCTGATCGATTTATCCAAAGATATAGGTTATATCAAGGAGGACCTGTATAACATAATTTCTGACCAAGTTGACAATTTTAATAGTAAAATATTCTTATTTATAAGACATATTGAAAAAGAACATTGTAGCGGACCTAGTTTTTTTCAAAAATACAAAGAAAAAATAACAAAAGATAGTGGTTTAATATGAAGGGATTAATATGTTTAGGAATTGAAAGCACTGCACATACATTTGGTGCAGGGATAATGGATGATAGTTTGAAATCGAAGATTTCTAACTCTTACGAATCTCCGATTCGAAAGAAAGGTAAGATTTTAGCTAATGTTAAAGATAGTTATACGACTGAAAAAGGGGGGATTCATCCGACTGAAGCTAAAAATCACCATATTGCTTGTAAGGATAAAGTTGTTCAGGATGCTCTTGATGCTGCTGGCCTTAGTATGAAAGATATTGATTTAATTTCGTTTTCTCAATCACCAGGCATGGCTCCTTGTTTAGTAGTAGGTATGGAGAAAGCTAAAGCGCTTTCTGCTGAATATAAAAAGCCAATCATAGGGATTAACCACTGTATTGCACATCTGGAGATTGGAAGGGTTTTGTGCAAGTGTAAAGATCCAGTCATGCTGTATGCTTCTGGCGCTAATACGCAGATAATTGCTTATGATGGCGGGAAGTATCGTATATTTGGAGAAACATTAGATAATGGTGTTGGAAATTTTTTAGATGGTTTTGCCCGTCATATGGGATTGGGATTTCCAGGCGGACCTAAGATATATGAACTGGCATTAAAGGGCAAGGAGTATATTGAACTACCTTATGTTGTTAAGGGGATGGATGTGAGCTTTGGAGGGATACAAACTAATCTGAAACAGAAGTTTGATTCTGGAAAGTTTAATGTTTCTGATTTATGCTATTCATGTCAGGAGACTGTTTTTGCAATGCTGGTTGAGGTTGCTGAGAGAGCAATGGCGCATTGTGAGAAAAAAGAGCTATTACTTGGAGGGGGGGTTGCATGCAATATTCGCCTGCAGGAGATGTGCAAAAGGATGTGCGCTGAGAGGAATGCTGAATGTTATATTCCGCCTAATTCTGTGATGATTGACAATGGAGCTATGATAGCATGGGAAGGGTTAATTGAGTTTAAAAGTCGTGGCGGGGATGATATTGGTAAGTTAGACATAAAACCTTATGAAAGAACTGACGATGTTAAAGTAAGCTGGCGTTAGATCAATAGATTAGATGTTTATATTTCTGCATCTGCTCTGGTGTTAATTTAGAGAATATTCCTCCGCAATCCCTGCAGACTAATTCGTCCCTCATCTTGCTGTAGAAAAAATTGTCAGAGCCGCACTGAGGGCACTGTTTTAAAGTGGATATATCCATCTTTATTTCTTTTACTTCTTTTTTATTTTTTGGTGATTTTTTTGAAGTGTTTTTATACTTTTTGATTATTTTCTTTTTAGGCATATGAAAAACAGAAGTTTAGGGTATTATAAAGATTGTGTTATTATTTTAACAATAAATTAGATTGGACTTCATTAATCCTTATTAATCCTTACTGATCTTTATTAATCTTTTTTAGAATAGATTCTTTTCCATTCCAGACTAAAGCTTCTTTCAGAACATCTTTGATGTGCTCTACTGGGATTATCTTTATATGCTTTAGTTTTTCTGGATCTATAATTATATCTTTCAGGTTTGATTGAGGGACTATGACTCTTTTTATGCCTGCTTCTATGACTGCCTCTACTTTTGAAGAAACTCCGCCTATTGGAAGAACCTCTCCACGTACGGATAATGAGCCAGTCATTGCTGTGTCCTGCCTTACAGGGATGTTTTTGAATGATGAGATTATTGCAGTAGCTACCCCTATAGATGCTGAGTCGCCTTCTACACCTTCATAAGTCTGCAGGAACTGGACATAGATATCGTATTTTTCCTTTAGGTCTTCACCAAAGTATTTTTTGATTATTGCTGAAACATTTTTTATTGCTTCTTTTGCTATCTCGCCCAGTTTTCCTGTTGCAATAATCTCTTTTTCTTTTCCGCCAGGAGTTACCTGAGCCTCTATTGGAAGGATTATCCCTGAATATGAATCTTCTCCACCGATAACTGCTAAGCCATTAACTCTGCCTATCTTCTGGCCTTCTGTTACGATAACAGCGTATTCTTTTTTTCTTTCTATATATTTATCTGCCAATTGCTTTTCCAGTGTTCTTGCTATCTTTTTTGCAGCTGCAATATGCTTCTTTTCGACAAGTTTTGATTTTTGCTCTTTTGCTACATCGCCAGCTGCCCTTATCAATCCGCCTAATTCCCTTAATCTTAAAGTTAGGTGGCCTTTTCTGTTTGCCATCTTTTTTGATTCTTCTATTATTTCATTGACTGCTTCTTTTGAGAAATGAGGGATTTTTTTGTCTTTTATAACTTCCTGAGCTACGAATATTGCTATTTTATTCCTGTTTTCTTCTGTATCCTGAACAGTATCATTCATATAAATTTCATAACCATAACCTCTTATTCTTGACCTTAGGGCAGGATGCATTGCCTTTACTGTTTCTAAATTTCCTGCCGCTACAAGAATAAAGTCGCATGGAACAGGTTCTGTACGTACCATTGCTCCTGCTGAGCGCTCAGATTGGCCTGTGATCGAAAATTTCTTTTCCTGTAATGCTGAGAGAAGCTCTTGCTGTGTGTGCGGCTGCAAGGTTGCGATTTCATCTATAAATAAAACACCCATATGGGATTTGTGGATCATTCCTGCTACGACACGCTCGTGAGCTGGTGTTCCTAGGCCCCCTGACTGGAATGGGTCGTGGAGAACATCGCCGAGAAGTGCGCCTGCGTGAGCGCCTGTTGCATCATTGAATGAAGCCTGCTGTTTTTTATAATTGTCAACTATCAATTGAGGGGCTCTTACCTGAGGAGAGCTCATTCTCTTGCCTACATTAAGGAATATTACAAATGCTCCAAGAAAAATCATACCGCCAAGGAAGAAAGCTGCAAACATTATGTCTGAATTATAGTATTTCCTTGCCCACCATGGAGCAATCATTGATAATATCACTAATATGAAAAGGAATACGTTTTGATTTTTGAACATGCCCATTGACTGTATCTTTGCTTTTGCTATAAGATCCCTTCCTTGGCCTGCTGGAACTGTTCTGATTAGGGGGGCGTTTTCATCATTTGGATTAGGGAATGAGAGAATATCCACTAACTTTTCTTTAGGCAATAGCTCTGCTAAGCCCATCCCCAGCATAGACTTTCCAGTGCCAGGGGAGCCGATCAATAAAACATGGCGTCTTTGTTGAGCTGCTTTTTTCATGACTTCAACAGCTGAATCCTGGCCTATGACTTGGCCTATGATCTGTTTGGATATTTTTATGTCAGCTGTTGATTTGAATTTTAGGTCTGGCATGTGTGAGGTAGAATAGATGGGTGTTTTTAAAGGTTGTGGAATTTTGTAAAAATTACAAACCTCAAAAAACAAGAGTTTTTTGTTGCTTTTGAAAACCTTTGATTTTCAAAGGCTAAAAAATGTATAAGTATTTTTTATGGTTGTGTTTAAGAAAATTTAAATAATAACCTAGATTACCTAGATAATATGAAAGAAAAAACACTGCTAAAGACAGCGATAATATGCGCTATTCTCGGAGTGTTTATTATATATTTGATTTCTGAGAATGTTGTTCTGGATGAAAGCAGCATAGGAAAGATAAAAGAAGAGCAGATTGGAAAGGATGTGAAGTTGAAGGGGGTTGTTAATAGTGTATTTAATAGTGAAAAGGCCACAATAATAACAATAACACAACCTGAAGAGATAAAGGTCATGCTGCAGGGGAATATAAGCTTAAGCGAAGGGGATTATGTAGAGGTTATTGGAGAAGTTGATGAGTATAACGGGGAGTTAGAGATAATAGGGAATAGAGTAAGGATAATTGGTTAAGAATCAGTTTCGTGTATCAAAAAAATCCGACCATTACCAACGGAAAATCCAATGCTTTTCCTAGTTGCGCTCGGCTTCGTCTCGACAACAGCCAATAGACTAGTGGAAAATGAGATTTTAGCAGTCTAAATTTAGAGAAAAATCTTATTTCAAAGGAACCTTTTTAAATAATATTCAATTTCCGATGGTTATGGAACTTTATAGAATGGGCAATCCAGCAGAAGATATTTCGCCTTGTAGGGAAATGGGCAAGTATAGAACGTGCCTAATAGAGTTAGAAAGCAAACTCCAAGACAGGCTGGGCATATCCAGAGTGGGTCTCCTAAATCATGGGGGCGACCTAGCTGATGCAGCTAGTGCAGCAAGTGAAGCTTATTCTACCTTAACAAGGGAGGGGGATTTGACAAGAAGATTAGGGCTTGTTCAACACGCATTAAGGAAAATTGATGGATTATATGGTGATGGCGTGAAGTATGGTTTATGCGAGGAGTGTGATGAGCCAATACCCACTGAAAGGCTGGAAGTATTTCCAGATGCACTGTATTGTGTAAGATGCCAGGAAAAAGCAGAAAAAAAGGGAATTGGGCCAGAAGATGATGAAGTGTTAATGATGGTAGAAATGGTAGAGAGGGCAATTGAGGGCGAAAAGAGGGAAGATCCAGAACAAGGCAAAGCATTAGGCAAGGGGGAAAGGATTGCCTGAAATAAAGGCTTTTGGGAAAGTTAATGCTGGAAAAGGTTTAATAACTCAACTAGATTATCTTTTTTAAAATGGTTTTTGTCGACTTGATGATTGCTATACTTTGCGGGGTTGCGGCAGGCATCATCACAGGCCTGACTCCAGGCATACATGTGAATTTAGTCTCTGCGCTTTTAGTTGGATTTTCTGGCTATCTTCTTGGGATAACTTCTGGGTTGACACTTGCTGTTTTTATAGTTGCAATGGGGATAACACATACGTTTTTAGATTCTATCCCTTCTATTTTTCTAGGTGCTCCTGATTCTGATATGGTGCTTGCTGTGCTGCCAGGGCATAGATTATTATTAGAGGGCAAAGGATATGAAGCTGTTAAGCTTACTGTGATAGGGAGCTTGATCTCTTTGCTGGCTACAATCTGGATGATTCCGTTTATGCTGCCTGTTGTTCCAAAATTGTATTTATTTATACAGCCGTTTGTGGGATATTTACTTGTATTTGTTGTTGTTTTTATGATATGGAAAGAGAAGAAGATGAATAAAGTTTTTTGGGCTGTTTTTGTGTTTTTTGTTTCTGGGATACTAGGGATATTGGTGCTGGGGATGCCAAATCTGGAGCAGCCTTTGTTTCCACTTTTATCCGGGCTGTTTGGGGTTAGTGCGCTGATAACTTCTCTTATCCAAGATACTAAAATTCCAAAGCAGAGCATTACTGAAACTATTAAAGTTAAGTTTGGCGCAAAGGTCAAAGCGATCATAGCTGCTGTTTTTTCTGGTTCTCTTACTGGGCTGCTGCCGGGAGTAGGTGCTGCGCAGGCTGCTGTAATCGCAACAGAGCTTGTCGGGGAGATAGGGGTATATGCTTTTATGATAATGATAGGCGGGATAAATACTGTTAATTTTACTTTTTCGCTTGTGACTTTTTTTACTCTCAGCAAGGCTAGAAATGGAGCTGTTGTTGCAATAATGGAGATAGTTAAGGGGATTAGTTTTGAGCAGCTGATTGTGCTGATTTTTGCTGCCTTAATTGCAGGAGGGATTGCTGCTTATCTAGCATTGTTTTTTGCAAAGGTGTTTTCAAAGTTTATCGTTAAGGTGAATTATAAGTTAGTGAGTATCTGTGTGATTGGGTTTATTTTTATGATAAGTGTTTATTTTTCCGGCTTTTTGGGAGTTTTGATATTAGTGACGTCTACTGCAGTTGGGATAATACCTGCTTTGACTGGTGTAAAAAGATCGAATGCAATGGGATGTCTGTTGCTGCCAGTGATAATATATTTTTTGTTTTGAGTTTTGCCTGAATCTTTCCTGAGTTTCGATTCTATAAAGAAATCTTTTCTTTCATATCAGGGATATGGGTGTTGATCCCAATCTTTTCTACTTTTTTTGAGAATGATAATGCGCTTTTTTCATCGCCGTGGATTATGAATGCTTTTTTTGGCTTTGGGGATATGTGTTTGAGCCAGTTAAGAAGGCCGTTATAATCAGCGTGGCCTGAGAAGCTGTCAATTGACTGAACATCTGCATTTACTATCACTTCATGGCCTAAGAGCCTTATCTTTTTTTCTCCTTTTTTTATCCAGTAGCCAAGTGTGCCTTCAACCTGATAGCCTACAAATAATATTGTGTTTTTTGGGTCGCTTATCCTGTGCATTAGGTGATGTTTTATTCTTCCTGCTGTGCACATGCCGCTGCCTGCGATTATAATTGCTGGCTCTGTTAATTCATTTATCTTCATGGAGTCCTGGACTGTGTTTGAATAGGTTAAACCTGGAAATGAAAATGGATTGTCCCCTGTTTTTAGCAGGCTTTTGAGCTCGTCGTCATAGCATTCAGGGTGTTTTTTGAATACTTCTGTTGCTTTTATTGCCATCGGTGAATCTAAGTAAACATTCATATCAGGCATAAGGCGTTTTTCAACAAATCCATTTATAGTGTAGAGAATTTCCTGGGATCTTTCTATTGCAAATGAAGGTATCATCAAAACTCCGCCTTTTTTGTGAGTGTTTCTGATTATATCTAAGAATTTGTTTTTTCTTTCTTCAATCGGGGGATGCAACCTATCTCCATAGGTTGATTCTATGAAAACATAATCTGCTTTTTTGATGGGTTCTGGGTCTTTTACTATAGGGATGTTTTCTTGACCTATATCTCCTGAGAAGACTACTGTTGTTGTTTCATTTCCTTCAGTTAGCTCTAATTGTATAGATGATGCGCCTAAGATGTGGCCTGCATCATAGAAGACTGCAGTTATGTT
Organism: Nanobdellota archaeon; assembly: GCA_018813685.1. GTDB lineage: Archaea > Nanobdellota > Nanobdellia > Woesearchaeales > JACPBV01 > JAHJAV01. Next base: position 12,681 of record JAHJAV010000029.1, read on the forward strand.
TTTGCTTATGTTTACCCTACTGTTGTATTTGATTGTTTGGAATAACTTCATTGCCTGATTAACATCGTCTTCTGTGTAAATGGGCTCTCTTTTTGGCAGGCCTTTTTCTGCTCTTCTTCTGTTTTCATTTTCTGTGTCGTGAAAAGCGATCTTTGCAGAATCCATCATCACTACAAATGCCAAGTCTTTTGTTGCTGATGTTGAATATATTCTTCCTTTGAAGCCCTGTTTTATTAAAGAAGGAATTCTTCCGCAGTGGTCTAAATGGGCATGTGTAAGAAGGAGCGCAGTGTAGAGCTTTGGATTAAATGCAAATGGAATATAGTTTAATTGTTCTGTTTTTTTATTACCCTGGAACATGCCGCAGTCTATCAGTATTTTGTCTTTGCTTGTTTTAATGCTGTAGCAAGAGCCAGTGACCATCTTTGCTGCACCGTAGGGAATTATTTCCATAATAGGGTTTTTATCATAATAGATATAAATAAGTTTCTATAAATGGGCGGAATTGAAAAGATTACTATTGTTCTGATTAGCAGCTTCAAAATGCTGGAATTTATCTGGAAGAGCTGCCAATTTATCTGGACCAATCATTTTGGCAAAATTATCTTATTAGAGGGGAAGTAAATTATCATCAAATCCCACTACATACTTTTCCCTTTCAACAGAACCATGCTCTTTTGGGTCAGAGGCATGGGCAGCAGTTTTGCCTGGATCATACTTATCCTGAAATTCAGGCCTTACAACTTCAAGAAGGGCTTCTCTTATTGCTCTTTGGATATTGGGGCCTTCATAAAGGATTGCAAGGGTTCTTCCTCTAGTCATTTGCGGAACAAATTCTTGTTCGTACCAGGGCTCATGCGCTTTGGAAGAGTAGAATTGGTCCAGTTGGGCTCTTGTAAAGGTGAATACTTTTGCTGCAATTGTTGAGCTGTTTGCCCTTGAAAACCTATCCAATATATCGCCCCATCTTGCATCATAGTCATAAGTGTGGAAAGCGTGCGGCTTTATCAAAACAACTGTCTGGCCGTAATCCTGGCATCCCCTTAAAACATGCTGGTTAATTCCACCAAGAGAATGGTGCTCCAGCCAAAATAATCCTATTTGATGCTCTGCCTGGCTTGCTGAAGACGGCGCATAGACTGGAAATTTTATGTAAGTGATTCTACCATCTGAAGTTGTTTGGTAATCTCCGAATTTTCCAAATACGGTGTCACCTCTTCTCTGCCTTATGTCACCGACAAGCCTGACTACCCTTGAAACAGCGTCTTCCCCTTCAATAACAAACTGCAAAACTCTTTTGAAATTATATTTAGCATGATCTATTGAATCAGTGTCCTGAAGAAAATGATGGAATCTTTGTTCAATTCGTTCATCTCCTCCCAGATCCCTTCTTTGATGTTTTGGATTGCAAAAATCCCTGTAAGAAACAGAATCTGCCCAATCGTTTGCAAGCTTGTCATCCACCCTAAAAAGATTAGCACCTATGATCTCCAGCCCCCCTTTGCCTGTGTCTGGCAGGGCATAAAAAGAAGATATTATATTGCCTGTAGAAGAGGTTTCCAACGAATTCCATAAGATGCTCAATATTGTCCTTTCTATTGTCATTAAATCAGGAGAATGGTGCTATTATTTAAATATTTTTGTAATGTTTAGTATTTTATAATAGTAACAACTATGAATAGATAGATTTTTAAATGAATAATAAATTCTCATTGTTATGGAAGGAATAATAAAGAACTACAAGAGAGGAAGACATACCCAAACAACTAACCAGATGGTTGTAGTTGTTAAGGGTGTTGCTAATAAGGACGAGGCTTCTAAGCTTGTTGGGAAGAAAACTGTATGGAAGAGCCCTGCAGGCAAGGAGATTACTGGCGAAGTAAGAAGCTCACATGGAAATAAAGGGGCTGTAAGAGTTCTTTTTTCTACTGGAATGCCTGGGCAGGCGATTGGAAGTAAAATTGTTTTGAACTAAGAGATTTTTCTGAATATTGTTAAATATGTTTAACTAGGGGTAATTGGTTTAGAATTAGTTAAATGTGTTTAACTTTCTAGAGAAAATATAAAAAATAAAGAATAAGTTAGTTTAACATACCCTGATAGGTATTGGCAAAACTCCTTTTGCTGTTAAGTACATAGCTAAAGCACCCAATAAGAATGCTATAACAATCCATGTCCCCGGGTGAGCTATGAATGCTTTTTTGTTTTTGAACATTGTATCA
>JAHJAV010000030.1 GCA_018813685.1 Nanobdellota archaeon
AAGCCAGAAATCAAATGAAATAACTACCTATTATGATATAGAGCCGCCTTTGATAACTAGTATATTGCCTAATACTAACCAAAACCTTGCTCCTATCGAGATAAGGGCGCATATCGAAGATAATTCAAGTATAGTTAATGTCACTTTAACTTTAAATGATACTCCTATTTATTACTATAGCTTCCCTCAAAATAAACTTCCAACAAAATCATTACCTGGAATCATTGATTCGTACACCCCAACCGATAATGGAACTTATATGATAAATATAACTGCAAAAGATGAGTTTGGAAATACTAATTCATCTTATGGGCAGTTCCTGTTTGATACTGATATACCTTCAAGTCCATTATTCAATCTGGATGGGGTTCTGACAAACTATTCATCCCCTAAATTAGTTTTCATCTATGATAAAGAGGTTGCAATAGATTCATTGAATATAAGCGCAACTCCTATAACAACTTCAGATAATAAGGAGTTTAACTACACTACAACTGATATTGATGATGGATTACATAATATAGAGATAGCAGCGCATAAATTAAATGGAAATGGCGCTGTTGGAAAGTATTCTTTTGATTTTATAATTGATACTATTTTACCTACTGTGACAATCAGCAGTTCTGTCCCTTCAACTACTACTGTTGCTCCAGTTACAATAACAGGAACGTGCGGGGATAATCTGGCTCCAGAAGATCAAATTGAAATGAATATAGTACAAGGTACATACACTTTTGTAACTCATTGTGTTTCCGGGCATTATTCTAAGGAGATTAGGCTAAGTGATGAGAATGGAGATAAAACAGTAGTGGTAGTGGCCAAGGACTGGGCCAATAATACAAATTCTGCCACTAAAGTGATAAAGTTAGATACTGGAATACCTGAGGTTAATATTACAAACATAATAAACAATGGGGACATACTATTTGGGCAGATGCCATACAAAACAAACAAAGATCTAGTTACAATAATAGGTAATTATAGTGATGATAATTTTGATGATATATTTGTTATGATAAATAACCAGATTCAGAGCTCACCTCAACTTTATCTTGATAGGGCTGCCAAGGAATTTGAGCTTAATATCAGTTTGTCTGGATCGATAGGCGCAGAAACACCTTATGATATAATGATTTTTGCTAATGATACATTTGGGCAGAAAGGCAATGCCAGCGTTCTAATAACCTATGATATTGCGGGACCAAAGATAACTGCATTTGCGCCGTCTACAAATGTTACTAATGAGACACAGCCAACAATAAGCATAACTACAAATGAATATGCGACAGGATGCGTTATAAATTATTCATTGCATACAACAACCGGATACCAGGTCGATAGTTTTGAAACAGAGGATAACCTCTATTTTACCAAGAAATTATCCACATTGATAAAACACATAGGGGGGGGGACTTACAGCCAGGATGTTTATTTAAGCTGCACTGATAGTTTAGGCAATGAAGCAACTTATGCATGGCCGCTTACTGTAGACCTATCAAATCCCAATATTACTGGTTATGATATAGATTATTATGCCAGGGTTTTGATAGGTTATACTGACGATTCAAAAGAATTCCTTATAACTCAGCCGAAACCATTAGGTTTAGCAAAGATGAGGTTAACTGCATTGACAAATGAGGATACATTATGCACTTATGATTATCTGGGCAATACAAATAATTTTGAGAATTATTATGATTACTCTATGTCCAGCAGAACCCCTGAGATAATATTAGATGACCTGACTAATTATGAGTACACTATCATATGCACTGATAAGTCTGGAAGAAAGTCTGCTGCAAAGGAGATATCACTTCAGGTTAACACTCAACTGGTTACTGAAAAGCCAGTAATCAACCATCTTTATCCAAAAGACGGAATCAAGGTAGGTAATCGCACTATTTTATTCAATGGCACCATATTATCATTGACTCCAGGTGTAGACATAATTGACAGCTGGTTTAAGATTGATGATCAAGATTATCCTATCATATTGGCTGATGGTATCTATTACAATACATCTATAGCATTAACACAAGATAAGGAATATAATTTTACATTATTTGCTGAAAATTCAGAGGGATTAATGAGCAATTACAGCAGCTGGTTTATCATAGACACAACCCCCCCAACTCCCCCAGTGATAATAGCAGATGAAAACTTGGATTAAATTAATGTTTAAAATGGGAACTTCGTCAAAAAAATTAATGTTGTTTGCAGCTTTAGTTATTGTCTTAAGTACTGTGAGCGCTGCTGATTATACAGTCAGTGATGCAGATTGGGGGGTTATCAATGGTATAAGGCCGACTTTTCAGCTGGATTTTAATGATGAGCCTGATGATGTATATCTGACTAGCTTCAACCTTACAAATTCTTCTGGGGGCTTTGTTGATTATTTTACAAGCCCTTCTGAAACCCAACCTTCTAAAACTTATACATTTGGGCCAAAGGATTCAAATGTTTATTTAAGGAATAATATGGATTATACATTTAGCGTTACTTACAGGGATGATGCTGTACCACCTAATTACAGGACATCTGTGTATACATTTACAATACAGCATCCTGATCTGAACATTACTGTGTACATGCCGAGGTTTGGGATAACTCCTTTTAGTTCTGTCAATCTGACTATAAGAACTGTAAGAAATGCTGTCTGCAATTATAGCTTTTCTGGTTATAATTCTGGATATAGTTTTGATTCTACTGGGGGTTTAGAGCATAAAAAGCAGGGGGCTAGTATAGGTGGAACAACTTCCCTTTATGTACAATGCAGAGATAATTATCGGGGAATATACCAAAAAACAATACAACTTATTTTAGATTCTAGCAACCCTTCTATAAGCGCCAGTGCAAATGATGTAACAGAGTTTCCGTTAGAGGCTAATCTGGTTGTCAGCGCCAACGAGCCAGTAATATGCAGGTTTCATAATTCATCAACTGTTTTTTCTGAGATGATTAATTTTGACGGATATAATGATGCAGATGAAACTCAATATAAATCAAGCCACATTCAAAATTTAGATTCACAATATATCACTAACAGCAAAACAAACAGGTTCTTTGTTGTATGCAAAGACAAGTCAGGAAGGCTGTCTAATCTGGCAGATATCAGCTTTAATGTTGATACTTCAGCATCAGAGACAATAACTATCCATTATCCATCAGGCGCTTTGTCAAGCAACATATTGAGGTTTAATGCAACTACAAATAAGAATGCTGATTACTGTGAGTATAGCAACAGGTCTGATGCTGGTTTTGTTATTTTTAGTTCTGCTGGCAAGACGCATATAAGCTCGAATCTTGGAATTTTACAACCTAAGTCTTATACTTATTATGTGCAATGCAGATTCCACAATGAGTCTGGAGTTTGGTTTAAGTCTGCCAGCACTAATTTTGTGATTGATGACACTGCACCTTATATGGTTTATATCAATATGACTTATCCACTTGATAATTATACCGGTAAGACTTACAAAACTGATGAGATATGCGCTGATTGGAGGGGGGAGGATGATGAAAGTTCAATAGATCTGTATGGTTATTATGTTTATCGGGATACTTCAACTGATGAGCTAATTGATTATGGCACAGAAAGTTATGATTCAGATGATGAATACTGCATAGATGGGCTTGAATTGAATGATTCTCAGAGTTATTACATACAGGTAAGCGCTAAGAATGCTGTTGGGTTATGGAGCTCGAATATGACTAGTTCAACTATCTTAGTTGATACCAGCCTGTCTCCTGCTGGGTGCAGAAACAATAGAAAAGATGGAAGCGAGACAGATATAGACTGCGGAGGAAGCTGCACTGACTGCGGCATAGGGAAGAGCTGCAGTATAGACACTGACTGTTCAAGTAATTTCTGCAATTCAAGCAATAAATGCGCATCTGCTTCATGCAATGATGATATCAGGAACGGCAAAGAGACAGATGTAGACTGCGGAGGAAGCTGCAAGAAGTGCGAAGTTGACCAGTATTGCAGCAAAAACAGCGATTGTAAAACAAACAATTGTGATGTTGGCAGCGGCAAATGCGAAGCTGTAAGCAATAAGTGCGAAAATGATTTATTGGATGTTGGAGAGACAGATATAGATTGCGGGGGAAGCTGCCCTTTATGCGGGATAGGGAAAAGCTGTGATTCGTCTGCTGATTGTATTTCATCAGCTGAATGCAAGAATGGGGTATGCACTGGAAAAGCAGGAGATTCTGACGGAGATGGAGTCAAGGATGATACTGATAATTGCCCTGATAAGGCTAATGCTGACCAATCAGATGTGGATAATGATGGCCAAGGGGATGTTTGTGATAATGATTCAGATAATGATGGATTGCCTGATTCATTTGAGCAGCAGTATTTTGATTGTGTAACCTGCGTTAATCCTGATGATGATCCTGATGAAGACGGATTGACAAATCTAGATGAATATACGAGGAATACAAATCCTATAAAGAAAGATACAGATGGAGATGGTTATGGTGATAAAGAAGAGATAGATAATGGAACTGATCCATTGGACCCCAGCTCATATCCTGGGGGAGTGGGCTGGCTTGCATATCTATTGATGATACTTGGATTAGGTGGTTTAGGCGCAGGAGGTTATTTTGGGTATACTCTATTAATCAAAAAAGATAAGCCATTTATTCCTCCCCCTTCAGCTCCTGTCGCTAAGCCACAGCTAAAGAGGCCTTTGATGAGGCCTAGGGCACCTATAAGGCCGCATAACAGGCCGCCAGTTATGGCTCATCGTATTCCTAATACTCCTAATGCGCTAATGAGGCCCACATTACCTATGAGGCCTGTTGTACAAAAAGCAGCAGAACCAATAAAACCTAAGATAAAAATTTTGGAGAAAGAAAAGAAAGAAGATATATTTTCCAGGCTGTCTGCAATATCCAAAGCTGATAGGAAGGAACAAGTGCAGAAACATATAAACTCATTGAAGATGAATGATAAAGAGCTGAAAGAGAGAATAGAAAGGCTAAAAAAGGATTTGAAAATACCTATCAAGAGATAAAATGAATTCTAGAAAAAGCCAGATACAGACACAAATTTTCGTCTATGTAATTGCTGTTGTAGTCTTTTCTTTTATCATCATCTATGGGTATAATGCAGTCAGGGGGTTTAAAGAGAGGTCAGACCAGATCGCTTATATCAAGTTTAAGACAGACTTATTGTCTACTGTGAAAAGGATATCTCCTGATTATGGCACTGTTAAAAGAGAGGAGTTTTTTATTGGCGGGGAGTATAGTAAGGTTTGTTTTGTTCAGAATTATAAGCCGAATAAGGCGCAGATACTTAATAGTATAGACGATGTAAGTGGAGATCTTATTGTTAAGAACAGCGTTGAAAGCGATGTTAACAAAAATGTTTTCTTATTTACAACCACCTTGCAGGAATCTTTTGATGTTGGGGCTATAAATGTCAGCGGGGATGGTTATACTTGTGTTGATATAAAAAACGGCAAGGCAAAGATACAGTTTAAGGGCGAAGGCGATCATACTTATATATCTAATTGGGGGTGATTCTTATTAACTGCGATATGTGCGGCAAGGAAGACAGGCTTTTTAGGACAAATGTTGAGGGCTCTATATTGAGCTTATGCTCTTCTTGTTCTAAGTTTGGAAAAGTGATATCTGCTGTTAAATTTGAGAGCAAGAAATCTAAAAAAGAGATTAAGCAGGCTAAGCAGACTGAAAAAGAGCCTAAAGAGGAATATATACTTGAGATTGTATCTAATTATGGTGAAATTATAAAGAAAAAAAGAGAAGAGAAAGGAATAACTCAAGAAGAGTTTGCAAAGCAGATAAATGAGAAGATATCGCTGATACATAAGATTGAGACAAACCATCTTGAGCCTGGAATGGGATTAGCCAGGAAGATAGAAAAGTTTTTGCATATAAAACTGATAGAGCAGGGGAAGGTCAATCCAGAGCTTTCTAAACAGGCTAAATCAGAGACATTTACAATCGGGGATTTTATTAAAGTTAAGAAATAGCCTTTTGGAAGATAAAATATTCACATTCTTTTTCTTTTTGGCTGTAGACTGTTTTTAATTCTTCTTTTATTGAGTTTATCCATATTGTTGTTTCTTTTTCGCATTCTTTGTCAGTTTTTGGGCAGGGTAATATATCACAGGTGTTTAGCAGTATATGGTCTGCTTGATTTATTCTTGTTTTTAGCTGAGCTATCTTTTTTGTGTTGTATAATGGATAGTAAATGGGCTCTTCTGCTTTTTTGTCTGAGTTTGCAATGAAGATAGGGCTGCTTATCCAGATGTTTCCTGATGTTTCTTTATTATTTAGATAGTTTTGGAATTCAGGGTATTCTTTGAAGCTAGGTGCTGTTATCTGGGGTATTTCCCGGATTAGCCATGCGACTGTAATCAGGAAAATTATTGAGTATAGCAGAATTTTTTTCTTTTTTAATGGTTTTATACATGCGAAAATGCTTGCTGCTGTTATTATGTATAAATAAGGCAGGAATGCAACCATAAATCTTGTTTCTTTGTGGGCTATAGAGCTGAAGAAGATGAAGAATAACAGGAATATTGAGAGAAGGGTTATCTTTTTTTTGTTTGGTTTTATTATAATCAAAGGAATTCCTATAAGGGCGAGCATAACTATAAAGTTTTCTTTAAACAGGCTTAGAAAATAGAAGTTCAATGGCTGATTGAATATCCATCCAGTGTATTTACTCATAAAAGATTGAAGCAGGAAAGGATACAATGGGTTTTTGTAGAGTATCAAGTTTAGGGTAAGATAAGGTATTGTGATAATCAGTATGCCGTAAGCAAGGCCTTTTATTGATTTTATCTTTTTCTTTTCTTTTATTAGGATTATAGTTAAGAGGGGGATTATTATGAATAATTGAAGAAACCTAGTCATGCAGCTTAGGCCTATGAATAATCCGGTTTTTAGGTAATCCTGTTTTATGAAGAAATGTACTGATACAAGGGCAAAGAATGTCGATGGGATTCCTGTCAGCAGTGTTGAGCTGTAGAATAAGAAAGTTGGGCTAAATGCCAATAGGAATGATGAAATTAGTGCTGTTTTTTCATCGAAGATATTTTTGGCTATCAAGTAGGTTAGGCATATGCAGCCTATACTGAATATTAATTGAAGCAGTCTTCCGAATATGATTGGATTTAAGCTTATTTTCCATAATGCCCCTAATAAGATCGGCCATATTAGCGGTCTTGAGGATTCCCATAATCCAACTTTACCTGCAGAGAATATATATTTGCCCATCTCCAGATAGACTGAGCCATCCCATGATATTCCTTTTTGAGTTAAAAGATGGAATAGCTTTATTGATAAGAATAAAATTAAAATAAAGTAGATTATTGATTTAGGCTGTTTGGTTTGACTCATTTTTTACGGGAGTGTAGCCATTACAGTTTGTGTCATTCTGATAGTATTGGCATATGTTGCTTAGCAATGCATTTTTGTCCATCAAACCACTGAATTTTTGTCCGACAATAACTAATGCAGGGTATTCTGTTATGTTGTATGTGTGTCTGAATATGGGTATCATTGGTTCGTCTTCCTGCTGAGCATCAAAAGAGAATATAAGCAGCTTGTCTTTGAACAGTTTCTTTAGATAGTCTAATACAAATGCCTGGTTTGCACAGTTTGGGCATTCTTTGTCATTTGAGTAGAAGTATAATATGGTGGCTATCTGGTTCTTGCAGATGTCTTTTGTCCTTCTTGCCAGCAACCAGTATCTTACCTGGGCTAGGACATAATCTCTTTTTAGAAGATTGAATTCATCTTTGTTTAGCTGAGTGTTTTTATCAAAACCTTCTAATCTTTTTCTTGTGGATTCAAGGTTTTTTATATTATCTTCAAATGTTTTTGAGACAGCATCGCAGTTATCTTCTTTGCTCAATTGGTCCACAAATGCATATTGGAGCTGCAAGCTGTTGTATTCCATGTTTTCATACTTACTTACTGATTCTATATAAGCTATTCTTTTGCCTTCTATGACCAATCCTAACAGAAGCCCGAACATGAAGATGCCTATTGTAATCACTGCTGCTAATATATATTTGCTTGTGCTTAATTCTCTTATTTTCACCACCTCTGCTTCTTTCCTATGGCCATCTCAAATAGTATGCCTACCCATATGATGCCTAATAACATGAAATAACCTATCAAGTATATTAATATTGACAATTTGCTGTATTTATTTACGTTTTCTTTTGTATGCTTATGGGATCTTACAAATATGTAGATTGATAAGACTAGCATGATTATTGCAGTGAGTATACTTGCAAAGTTTATGTCAAGCAGATGGAAATCTATATTGAAGTTTCTTATCAATGTGACTAAATCAAAGTTGACATATTTTAGCTGATTTATTGATCTCATAGGCAGCCAAAAATTATAATATGCCATAGCTCCAATTATTATTATGGATAATATGCCCCCTACCAATATTAACGGCATCTGTATCATTCCAAAGTCGCCATAGTTTTTGTTGAATATCATCTTTCTGTATTTGAATGCGTTGTGTATAGAACCCTTGTACCATCTGTTTCTTTGCCTGTATAATGATCTTAAACTTTGCGGGGCTATTGTAGTTACCTGGCCCTCTAATAATTGGATGATCCTGTAATGCTTGCTCTGCAATCTTAGAGCCATTTCTAAGTCTTCTGTAAGGTTGAAGTTTTCGTCGAAAGAGCCTACGTTCTTTATTATATCTGTTTTGTAGACGCTGAAGGGGCCAGGCGCAACATGTATGCAGTTCAGCCTGCTCATAAGTTCCTTATAAAACATGTTTATTATATATTCAAACCATTGCATTCTTTGCAGCAGGTTTTTTGGCTTTCTGACTTTCATCACAGGAAGGACACATGCTATATTATCTTCTGTGAAATAAGGCAGGATAGTTTTTAGGGCTGTTTTTTCTACAAATGAGTCTGCGTCCAGGCAGACAAAGAACTCCCCTTTTGCTCTCTTTAAAGCTGCATTTAAAGCAGCGCCTTTTCCTTTGTTTTTTTGGTTTATTAAGGTTATGTTGAATTTCTTGTTTTCTTTTATTATCTTTTCTGTTATTTCTTTTGTTTTGTCTTTGCTGCCGTCATTTACAACTATGAATTCGAGCTTGTTTATAGGGTAGTCTAGTTTTAGTATATCTGTCAATGTTGCTTTTATTCGTTTTTCTTCATTGTAAGAAGGTATAGCGATTGTTACAATCGGGAGTGTTTTTAGCTTTTTTTTGGGTTCTTGTTTTTTTCCTTCAAATAGGACTAAGAGCCAGAAGACTACAAAGTATAATGAGATGAGGTAAGCGAACCAGATCATCACTCGTATGAATGTTTCTGCTGGCATATCCTTGTTAAATTGGTTTTTTAATATAAATGTTTTGGATTAGTTGTTGGTGGTTTTTCTGCCACGCCTCGCCATTGTTTTTGCATCAACTCATTTTTCAATAAATTTATAATTACAGTTAGATTACTGTTTTGTATGGAAAACAAGATTCCTTCTGGGTCTAAGGTATTGGATAGGATGCTTGACGGCGGGTATGAGAAGGATATTATAACTACTATCTATGGCCCTGCTGGTTCTGGCAAGACTGTGCTTTGCATGCTTTGTTCTGTTAATGCTACGCGTAATGGGAAAAAGGTAATATATGTGGATACTGAAAACAACTTTTCTGTTGAAAGACTGAAGCAGGTTGCGCCTTATGATTATAATAAGGTGTTGTCTTCTATGGTTTTTTTTAAGCCAGTGTCTTTTGACGAGCAGAAGAATGCATTTGATGGATTGAGGAAGGTAGTTGACAATAAAGTAGGGTTGATTGTGGTTGATACTATATCTATGCTTTATAGGCTGGAGATGGGCAAAAGCGATAAGGTCTATGATGTAAATCGTGAGCTTGGAAGGCAGATCTCTTATCTTAGTGAGATTGCTCGCAAGAAGAGCATACCTGTTCTTTTGACTAATCAAGTGTATGCTGATTTTGAGGATAAGGATAATGTTAAGATGGTGGGCGGGGATTTGCTGAAGTACAGCTCTAAGTGCTTGATTGAGTTAAAGGTTACTGCTGCTGGGAATAGGCGGTGTATATTGCGAAAGCACAGATCTATCGAGCAGGGGAAAGAGATGATATTCAAGATAGTGCAGGGCGGGATAATCGGCACGAAAGAAGGCAAGGGGTTTAGGCTGTTTTGAGTTTTCTAAATTAATGTAGGCAATAAAATCGAAAGATTTAAATAAAGTTAATTAATCTTATTTAATATTAAATAACAGGTGATAGAAACAAAGTTTCTAGCACATCTTAAAAATTAAAAATTTTTAAAAGGTGAGAAAATGGCATTAAAGACATTCAATGTGGAAGAAACAGTTTATAAGAAATTTAGCGATTTGTGCAAGGGGAATGGTATGAGCATGAGCAAACAAGTAGAATTCTTTATGAGGTCTATGGTCGAAGAGGAGCCAGAAGTGAAGCAAGAGTATATCCAAAAATTAGATAGAATCCGGAAAGGGAAGTTCGTAAAAGTTGGAAATTTTGCAAACAGATATGGGTTGTGAATATGGCTTATGCTTTAGATATTTCAGAACATCTCGATAAGATATTCTTTAAATTATCTAAGAAAGACAAAAAGCAGCTAGAGATAATCAACAAGAAGGTTAATGAGATTCTGGAAAATCCGCATCGTTACAAACCATTAAAGGGAGATATGCATGGTGCATTTAGGGTTCATATCGATAAATCTTTTGTTTTAATGTTTGAGATAGATGAAAAGGATAAAGTTGTAAGGCTTCTGGATTATGATCATCATGATAATATCTATTGATTGATTAGGCTGTTTTAATAGGAATATTTTGAATAGGATTCAAATCCTTATGGTCTTCGCTTTGCTCTGACCATAAGGTTTTTAAACAGCCCTCTATTTACATGGGCTGTAAACAAGATGACAATAAATGGCCATATGAAGGAATTCAACAAGAAGAAAGAAGAGATTGAGCTAGATAAAGAGCTAGTAAAAAAACAGCACGAGAAAGGCAAGCTTACTGCTGAGGAAAGATTAGCTCTTTTGCTTGATGAGGGTTCTTTTACAGAGATTGATGAGTTTGTTGAGCTGAAAAGCCATGATTTTGAGCTTCAGAAAAAGAAAAAGGCAAGAGACGGGGTTATTATAGGCTATGGCAAGGTGAATAAAAGGCCTGTCTGTGTATATGCTCAGGATTTTACTTTTATGGGCGGTTCTATGGGTGAGATGCATAATAGAAAGATAGCTAAGGTTATGGATTTTGCACTTAAGATAGGATGCCCTGTAATTGGGCTTTTTGATTCTGGCGGAGCAAGGATCCAGGAAGGGATCAATGGATTAGATGGCGGCGGGCATATATTCAAGATGAATACTCATTGTTCTGGTGTTATTCCTCAGATCTCTGCTATATTAGGGCCATGTGCAGGCATTGCTGTTTATAGCCCTGCTTTGACTGATTTTGTATTTATGGTAGATAAGGTAAGCTATATGTTCATAACTGGGCCTGATGTGATAAAGAGTGTTACAGGTGAAAAGGTTGATTTTATGGATCTGGGCGGAGCTAATATCCATGGTAAAAAAAGCGGAGTAGCTAATTTTGTTGCAGGAAGCGAGAAAGAGTGCATATTGAAGATAAAGAAGTTATTGACATATTTACCTCAGAATAATCTTGACAGCCCTATGTCGATTGATATGGGGGATAGTAAGAAGAGGATGAATAATAGCCTTAATGATATTGTGCCTACTGATCCTAAGAAGAGCTATGATGTTAAGGATGTAATAACAGAGGTAGTTGACAAGAATTCATTTTTTGAAGTTCATGCAGAATATGCACAGAATTGTGTTGTTGGGTTTGCAAGATTGAACAATACTGTGATAGGGATAATGGCAAATCAGCCAAAGATATTAGCTGGATGTCTTGATATTAATAGTTCTGATAAGATAGCAAAGTTTGTAAGGACATGCGATGCTTTTAATATTCCTTTGATAAATTTTGTTGATGTTACTGGGTTTCTTCCAGGAACAGACCAGGAGTATAATGGGATAATAAGGCATGGCGCAAAGATATTATATGCTTATTCAGAAGCTACTGTTCCTAAGATTTCTCTTGTTATGAGGAAGGCTTATGGCGGAGCTTATATCGCTTTAGTATCTAAAGAGATGGGTTATGATTATGTGCTTTCCTGGCCAATGGCAGAGATAGCTGTTATGGGCTCTGAGCAGGCTGTAAACATATTATTCAGGAAAGAGATATCTTCAGCTAAGGGAGATAAGATAAAGAAAGAAAAGATCAATGAGTTTTCTTCTAAGTTTATGAACCCTTATGTTGCTGCAAAAGAAGGCAAGATAGACAAGGTTATTGATCCTAAGGAAACAAGGGTGCATCTGATAAATGCGCTTGAGATGCTTTTGTCAAAGAGAGAAAAAAGGCCTTCTAAAAAGCACGGAAATATTCCACTTTAAAATGCAAGACCTCAAGGTAAATATAGACGGCAAAGAATATACTGTTAAAGTTGATGAGATTGGTTCTGGAAAGTTGATGGTTTATTTTGATGGTGAATCTTTTGAGGTAGAAACTAAGTCTGATATTGAAAAGGAATTGTTTGAGCAGATCGAGGAAAGTTCTAACGAGTCTGGAAAGAAGAAAGGTGTTATTACAGCCCCATTACCTGGTATTGTGTTTTCTATTGATGTTAAAATTGGGGAGAAGGTTGTTAAGGGGAAGAAATTGATGAGCTTGATGGCAATGAAGATGGAGAATGAGATAATTGCTCATGTTGATGGTAAGGTAAAGGAGATAAAATCCAAGAAAGGAGATACTGTAAATAAAGGAGATATTCTTTTAGTTGTTGATTAAGAAGCTTCTAGTTCTTTCCACTTAAATTCTCTAAGTTTTATACCTTTTTTTCTTAGATGTGTTGTTACTTGTTTGTTTATCTCTAGGATATTTTCAGATTCCATAAGATATGCCATCTCTTCTAGTTCTTCGATGTTCATCTTTCTTTTTCACCTGAATTTTTTCCGAATAAGATTCCCGCTAATACATTCAATGCCCATGCTTGGAATACATTTATCTGTAATTGGGTAAAGTTCTTAAATATATAATTCCAAAGCCACATGACTGGAAAAGCAAAAATCAAACCGACTAAAACAGAAAGAATAACTATGACCAACATAGCATAGCCGACTTCAAAAACCCGCCTTAGGAGCGGAGTGTTTTTCAAAAACTTCATGCTCATAATATGTGGTAGTAGTTAGGGCTATATAAAGTTTTGTGTATTGAAAATAATAACTTGATGAGATGGATTAATAAATTATATAAAAAAAAATTAGATTATTTTTCCAAAACCGCATAATTTTTAAAATAGGATACGTTAACTATTTACTATGCATAAGCATATAACAGAGCATAGAGTAAGGTATGCTGATACTGATCATTTTGGTGTAGTCTATTATGCACGCTATCTAGATTGGTTTGAAGCAGGCCGTACTGAGATACTTAGGGATAAAGGAATAACTTATGCTGACTTAGAGAAAAAGGGTTTTTTTGCTCCTGTTGTTGAAGTGAAGGTAAACTATAAGAAACCTGCAAGGTATGATGATATTGTTGTTGTGGAAACAACTATCGAGAATATTGGGAATTCTTCGATTAAGTTTAATTATAAGGTTTTTAATAAAGAAACAAATGAGTTGTTGTGTGAAGCGTATACTGTCAATGTTTTTATTAACAAAGAGATGAAATCTCAGAGAATTCCTGATGATGTTAGGGGGGTTTTAAGTTAGTTTTGCACAATGATTGCATATGTCAAAATATGTGCCTTTAGGAACATTGCCTGCAAATGTTTCAGAAACCATTTCATAACGCATCTGAATCACTCTTATTAATTCTTCCTCTCGTTGAAAGATATCAGCAATTGTACCCCCCCTTACGGTACCAATAACTAATGATTTATCAGTGCACATTGGTGCAGTACAACACGGAAGGATATCTCCCTCATAAGACACGAAAAGATCAAGTGCCTGACTATCTACAACATTACATTCATAATTAACAGTGAATGGTGCATATTTAAGGTTCCTGTTTCTGCCACCTTTACCTACACTAAAAATGTTTAAATGAACTTCATAGTTAACTCCAGTGAATACAACGGGTTGATTTTGGTTTCTATGTAGTGCAATTAGATAATCTATGTTTAATGTTCCATCTTTTTGAAATAATTTATTTGGCGGCTTTACACCAAGTGGCAGGCATACGTCCCTTACAAACGAGATGATACTTTCATGGAAATTTTTGACATCTGCTGTTAGGTTCACATTAATTTTTTGGAAACCACAAGAAACCATATCTTCAATACTCAATTTTGTCCTCTCTGGCCCGCCAGGAAGGTAATTATTTGCACTAATATCACAACCATGCCACCTAGCTAAGCCACCTAATTCAACTAATGTATCTTTGAATAAAGTTTCTTCATCTAATGTGCGCCCGGAGGTCAAAAAACTAGCATAGGTATCTCTATCACTGAATAACTTTATGATATCATATAATCTTCTTCCGTCATAGTTATATAGTATGGGTTCACCACCTGAGATTACAACTCCTATGTCTAACTCATCATTCATAGCATCTCTAACTTGTTCAGCAACTGAGGTTAATAAAGAAAATTCCATTTGAAGGCCATCTATGGTTGAATCACTAACACAGGGACCACATTCTTTATCACACCTTTTAGAAATTTCAACTAATACCATTCGGTATTTCTCGTTTCTTCCTTTTAGCATAGAACATCTCCTTCCCTTATTGTAATCTTCTTTCCTTTCTTATCTTTTAAAATCAAAAAACAATCTTTGTCAATATCAAATGCAATTCCCTCATAGGTCTTGCTTAATGTTTTAACTGTGATTTTATCTCCGAGGAAAGAGCTCTTTTTCCAGTCATTTATGATCCTATCTGGGTTTAATGGAGTTAGATAAGATTCAAATTGGTTTAGAAGCGAATTGATTATATGTTTATTGTATATTTCTTTTTTTGTTATCTCTCTTAATGAAGTTGATTTGTATTTTAACTCTGTTTGAATCTTATTGTTTGTGTTAATGCCTATTCCCACTATCGTTTTGTTGTTTTTTATTTCTGTGAGGATTCCAGAGAGTTTCTTTTTCCTGTAGATAAGGTCATTTGGCCATTTTATCTTTATCTGCTTGTTGTTTATTGCCTGTTTGGCTGAGAGCGCTGCTATGAATGTGTAGAGTTGGGGGTTTTCGATGATTGGCAGAACTATTGACATATAGATTCCGCCTTTTTGAGAGATCCAAGGTCTTTGAAATCTTCCTTTTCCTTGTTTTTGCTCGTCTGCAATTATTACAGAGTTCTCTTTGAAGCTGATTGCTTTATCATTTGTAGAATCTAGTGTTTTAAAATGATGAATATTAAACATTTTCTTCAAAGTTGTTTGCTGATTCATACTTTGCAGCTGATGCCCATGCGCTTTGCTTGTTGTTTGAGTTATTGTCTAGGTGTTTGGCTACAGCTGTTGTTACTATTAGGATTTTTTCTTTTTTTGTCAATCCATTCTTTTTTGGCTTTTCTGATTTTAACTTATCTAAGATATGGTATTTTTCTATGAAGTTTGTTGTTAATTTTCCTTTAAGGAATGCTTTACTGTCTAAGACTGCTTTGTGGAAAGGTATTGTGGTGTCTACTCCCTCAATTATGAATTCTTCTAATGCTCTCTGCATTCTTGAGATAGCTTCTTGTCTTGTTGAGCCTTTGCACATAAGTTTAGATATGAGAGAATCATAATGGGGGCTTACAACATGACCTGCGTGGCATGATGAGCAGACTCTTATTCCAGGGCCACCAGGGGGGAGATAGTTTATTATTGTGCCTGTTTTTGGGCAGAAGTCTTCTGCAGGGCATTCTGCATTGATCCTGCATTCTATTGCAGAGCCGTCAATCCTGATATCTTTTTGTTTGTATGCCAGTTTAGCTCCTGCTGCGATTTTTATCTGTTCTTTTATCAGGTCAACACCAGTAACCATCTCTGTTATGCCGTGTTCAACTTGAATCCTGGTGTTCATCTCCATGAAATAGAAGTTTTTGTTTTTGTCTAATAGGAATTCAACTGTGCCTGCTCCTTCGTATTTTACTTCTTTTACTATCTTTATAGCTGCTTCTCCGATTTTTTCTCTTAGTTCTGAGTTTAGCAATGGTGAAGGCGCTTCTTCTATAAGTTTCTGATGCCTTCTTTGGATGCTGCACTCTCTTTCGCCTAAGTGGATAGCGTTTCCTGATTTGTCTGCTAAAATTTGAAATTCAATGTGGGAAGGGTCGTCTAGGTATTTTTCCATATAGACTTCTTTATTTCCAAAGGCTGATTCTGCTTCTGACTGAGCGCTTTTGAATGCTGATTCTATATCTTTTCTCTTTCTTACAATCCTCATTCCTTTTCCGCCACCACCAGCAACTGCTTTTATTATAACTGGATAGCCTATGTCTTCTGCTGAGTTTAAAGCATGACCTTCATCTTTTAGTGCGTCTGTTCCTATAAGAAGAGGAATGCCCAGTTTTTGAGTTGTTTTTCTTGCTGTGTCTTTATTACCCATAAGTTCCATGGATTTTGGAGAAGGGCCTATGAATTTGATCTTGTTTTTTTCACATAATCTTGTGAATTTGCTGTTTTCTGCTAAGAAACCATAACCTGGATGGATAGCGTCTGATTTTGATTTTTTTGCTATCTTTATTATTTTTTCATAGTTTAGGTAATCTTTTGCTTTGCTGCCTATGTTGTATGCTTTGTCTGCGAATTTTACTGCTAAAGCATCTTTGTCCTGAGTTGAGTAGATGATTGTTGTCTTTATGTCTAGTTCTTTGCAGGCTCTTATTATCCTTAGCGCGATTTCTCCTCTGTTTGCTATAAGGACATTATTGAAGATTTTCTTTTTACTTATCTTTGTGTAGTCTTTTTCATCTTCTGGGTTTGTACGGCCTCTTGTGACCATGTCTAAGAATGATGTTGAGGATTTGTCTGTTATAATCTGGTTAACCTGGTTTTGGTCAAGGTTAGGGAGTTTGTTAGCTAGGTTTTTTGTTATTATGTCTGTGAAGCTGTCCATGTTTGGATTGTGGAGAAGCCCCTGATCTTTTTCTAAGGTTATGATATGGGATTTTATTACTTTCTCTATCTCTTCATAAACATAAGGCATCTTATCCTGGGTTGTTTTTACTAGGCCTTTTACTTTAATAAGGCTTTTTTCTGCTTTTTCCAGGATACGATTTAACATATCTATGAATTCTTTCTTTTTGTTTTTCATCAGGGTATATAGTTGATTGGTTGTTTAAAAATGTTAGCTTATTTGTTGAATAAGTTGTTTAATTTAAATCCATCAATATTTGAGCAAACCCACCAACAATAGGGGCGGGAGACGGACTTTGCTACGCAAAGTCCTACGGAGTACTCCAGGTAATTGTGAGCGAGTTCGCACGAGCTCACTCGCATTTACCTGCCAACCCTCCTCCCGTCTCCGCCGATGTTGGTGGGTTTTCTGCCTCTACCTAGGCGGTGGTTTTTATAGTGGTTTTTGGGCTGTAAACCCAAACTATTATGGGTTTTGGGCTTAATAAAACACAATATGTTGTGCAAAGCCCAACACCTTGTGTTTTTCACTTTGTCCCTTTTGGAATAAAATTCCAAAATCCTCAAACATAGTTTGAGTAAAACACAAGGTTTTTAAACGGTTTTAGCCTTCTAAAAACAGTAGATAAATAATAACCAGGGGTGTTTAATAATGAAAACAATCGACCAATTGAAGAATGAGAAAGGAGAGATAGATAGCAATGCGATCAAGCAGATAATTCCATATGAACAGCCATTTTTGATGATTGACAGAGTACTTAGCATGGATAAGACTAAGATAACTGCAATCAAGAATACGACTGCAAATGAAGAGTTCTTTAAAGGGCATTTTGCAGGATTTCCAATCATGCCGGGCGCTTTAATAGTAGAGGGTATGGGGCAGGCTGCAACATTGCTTTTGAGATATAATCTTGAAAATCACTGGGAAAAAGAAGTTCTTGCTTACAAGATAAAAGAGGCTAAGTTTTCTGCACCGACATTTCCAGGAGATCAGCTGAAGTATGAAGTTACAATGATCGGTAAAGACGAGAGAGGAGCATTGATGGGAGCTAAGGCAACTGTAGATGATAAGATTGTTGCTGAAGCACAGATGATGCTTGCTGTTGTTGACAGAAGGGAGTTTAGAGGAAACGCATCTCCTGTATATAAATAATTAAGTGATTCTTATGGAAAGGTATGTTAAAGGGGTAGGTATGACTAAGTTTGGTATAGAAGACAGACCTATCCATGATATGGCTCATGAGGCAATGACTTTAGCTTTAAAGGATGCTGGGATTACTGCTGCTGATATTGATGCTGTTGTTGTGAGCAATGTTGATACAAAGATAAATGATGAAAGGCAGAGGATGTATGGGCTTGCTGTCAGCAGCTTATTGAACAGGCAGATGCCTATAATTGTGGTTCCTGCTGTTTGTGGTGGTGGAGGGGCTGCTTTCTGGACTGCTTTGAGATTAAAGTATAACAATATTCTAGTGTTGGGTGTTGATAGAGTGTTAGCCAATACAACTCCTATGATAACAAAAGAGATAATGAATGCTGGTGATAATTTTTGGGAGCAGGAAGAAGGATTAGCGTTTCCTGCAATAAATGCATTAGTTGCTCAGCAGCATATGTTGAAGTATGGGACTACTGTGGAGGATCTTAATTTGATTGCTTACAAGAATCATTATCATGGGAGCTTAAATCCTAAGGCAAGGTTTTTTGGCAAGAAGGTTTCTCTCGAAGAGATAAAGAAATCACCAATTGTGGCTTCTCCTTTTAATCTATATGATTGTTCAATAAGTGTTAATGGGGCTGCTGCTTGCGTAATTTCAAATGATAAGACTGATGTTAAGGTAGAGGGTTCTGGGTTAGCTACTGATTATTTAGCGCCTTTTGAAAGAGAGGATATGACTATTTGGAATGCAACTGTTGTTGCTGGGAAAGAGGCTTTTAAGCAGGCTAAGGTTTTGCCTTCTGATATTAATGTTGCTGAGCTTCATGATGCTTTTACAATTGTTGAATTGATCGCTTATGAAGATCTAGGTTTTTGTAAAAAAGGAGAGGGTGGAAAGTTTATAAGAAGCGGTTATGTTAATCTTGATGGGAAGATGCCTGTGAATACATCTGGTGGTTTAAAAGCAAGAGGGCACCCTATATCTCCTACAGGTGTTTCGCAGATTGTTGAGATTGTTGATCAGCTTAAGGGAAGATGTGGTAAACGACAGGTTAAAGATGCTAAATTAGGATTAACACATAATATTGGAGGAGCAGGGGGAACAATTACTGTTCATATTTTTAGGAAACTGTGAAGGTGATGGAAATAGAATTTCCAGCACCTCCAAAAAATAAATTTTTTGAAGGTGATTAATAATGACAAAAAACATAAGATGGATTTGTGAAAAATGCAATAAGAAATGGATTCATCCAGTAGATACTTGCATATATTGTAGTGGTAAGATGAAGAAGCAGATAGGTACAACATTGAAGGTTATTGGAATGACTAAGGTGTTTACACCTTCTCCGCCGCATCCTATAATACCTTATAATGTGATTATGTTAGAGGATGAGCATGGAAATAGGATGCCTAAGAAAGTGATGAAGGATTATTCATTAGGTGATTCTTATTTAGATGTTGCTGATAGTTCTGATAATGCAGTTTCTGTTGTGAAGATAAAGTATGATTTTTATGAAGCTGTTAAAGAGGCTATCGAATTGATTGGTGATGTTAAGGTTGATGCTGCTACTAAGATATTGATAAAGCCTAATTTAAGCATTCCTGGTTATGCTTATATCGGGATATGCACTAATCCTAAGGTTCTTGATGCTTTGATTGAGTATATTATAGAGAAAGGTGCTAAGGCAGAGAATATAACAATTGCTGAGCAGAGTTTTTTTGTTCCTCTGGAGAAAGCTGCTTCAAAGTCTGGTGTTATTAATGTTATAAAGAAGTTTGGTGTTAAGTATGCTGATATTTCTTTAACAGAGTTTGAAACTGTTAATGCAAGAGAGTTTAGTTTTGAAGTGAGCAAGATTGTCAAGCAGTTTGATCTGATATTTAATGTGCCTGTTATCAAAACTGATATGATATTAGGAATAGATGGCGCATTTGAGAATTTAACAAGGTTCTTGTCTAAGAAGACCTTTACAGAGCTTGCTAAGGATCCTACGAAGGCTGTTAATGCACTTGCGCTTTTACCTTCAATATTGTCTAAGTTTATTACAATAGGGGATGCTTCAATTGGAATGCAAGGAAATGGTCCTGCTGAGAATGGGGAGCCTGGATTTTTTAATCTGATATTTTGTTCTAGAAATCCTGTCTGCCATGATAAGATTGTGCAAGAGGTATTTTGTTTACGGAAATTGCCTTATGTTGAGTTAGCTGGTAAGTTAGGTGCTGGTGCTTATGAGATGTCTAAGATAAAAGTTATTGGAAGCGAGCTAGAATCTTTGCGTAGAGATATTAAACAGCCGATAGGTTCAAGATTGATTAAAAAGGATTGAAAAAAATGTATATAAAGGGAATTGGGATGACAAAGTTTGAAGCTTCAGATAAGCCTTCCTATGTCTTAGCGTATGAAGCCGCTATTGAAGCACTTAAGGATGCTGATATTCCATTTAGTAAGATAGATGCTGTTGTTACAGCTAGTTTAGAGTGGTTTTTTTCTGTAGAGAAGCAGAGGCATTTTCCTGCTATGATGTCTTCTATGTTTAGGACGCATAAGCCAATAATATCTGTTCCTGCTGGTTGTGCTGGCGGAGGGCATGCTTTATGGGTTGCTAACCAGTTAGGTTATGATAATGTTCTTGTTTTAGGTGTAGAGAAATTGATGACATGTAAGTCAGAGTCTATAACAGATGAGTTTACAATGGCGCTTGAATCAAAATGGGAGCAGCTTGAGGGATTGACAGCGCCTGGTTCTGCTGCTTTATTAGCAGGGCATTATTTTAATAGATTTCCTATTGCTAATACTGATGATTTGGCTTTAATTGCTTACAAAAATCATTTGAATGGTGCTCTTAATCCTAAAGCAAGGTTTTTTGGGAAGAAGGTTTCTCTTGATGATATAAAAAATTCTAAAATTGCTTGTTCTCCTCTTCGTGTGATGGATTGTTCAATCAGCGTAGATGGCGCTGCTGCCTGTGTGATTACTAAGGATAAGACAGAGGTTAAGATTGCTGGTTCAGGGTTATGTACTGATAGGATAGCTCCTTTTGAGAGTAAAGATCTTACTACTTGGGAGGCTACTTCTGTTTCTTCTGCTGAAGCTTACAAACAGGCTGGTATTTCTCCTTCTGATATTGATTTTGCTGAGTTACACGATGCTTTTACAATAGTTGAATTGATATCTTATGAAGATTTGGGATTTGTTCCTAAAGGTTCTGGAGTTAAAATGATAAGGGATGGAACTGTTTTATTGGATGGTAAGTTGCCTATTAATCCTTCTGGTGGGTTAAAGGCAAAAGGACATCCACCTTCAGCAACTGGACTTAGTCAGATATATTCACTTACGCAGCAGATTAGGCGAGAGGCTGGTGATCTTCAAGTTAAGAATTCCAAAATAGGATTAGCGCATAATATCGGTGGTGTTGGTGGGACGGTTACTTGTCATATACTTAAGAAAGTGTAATTAGTAAAAAGCTCATAGTCATTAAATCAGCGGGAAAATTTTAACAACAACAAAGGCTTAATTTAACAAAAAACCACCAACAACAAGGGCTTCGACGGCTTCTGCGGAAGTCTACAAACAACAGAAAAACAGTGGTTTTTCCTAGTTGC
This sequence comes from Nanobdellota archaeon, assembly GCA_018813685.1. GTDB lineage: Archaea > Nanobdellota > Nanobdellia > Woesearchaeales > JACPBV01 > JAHJAV01. Next base: position 21,894 of record JAHJAV010000030.1, read on the forward strand.
GCTCAAGGTTCGCCTTTCGGCAACCACCCCGTAGGGGGCGACCCCCGGTTTGCCTCGCCAATGTTGGTGGTTTTAAGATATTTCAATAAATTGTTGTTAAAATTTTCATAAAGTTTAATAAAAAACAAAGATTACCAATAGAATAAAACAACAAGGTGATGCAAAATGAGTTTAAAAAATAAAAACGCTTTAATAACTGGTTCAGCAAGAGGATTAGGCAAAGAGATGGCTGTGGTTCTTGCTAAACAAGGATGTAATGTTATAATAAATGATATTGAGCCTATGAAGGAAGAGGCTCTTAAGACAGTTTCTGAGATAACTGCTTTAGGGGTTAAGGCTGAGTTTATAGCTGCTGATGTCTCTAATTTTGAAAGCTGCAAGAAGATGGCTGAAGAGATCAAAGCTAAGTTCGGAAAGCTTGATATTTTAGTGAATAATGCAGGCATAACAAAAGACAGGACACTTAAGAAGATGACTCCAGAGGAATGGAATCCTGTGATTAATATTAATCTGAATAGTTTGTATAATGTTACACATAATGTGCTTGAGTTAATACCAGAAGGCGGTCGTGTGATCAATATATCTTCTATTGCAGGGATTTCTGGAAACTTTGGGCAGACTAATTATGCTTCGACTAAGGCTGGAGTGATTGGGTTTACTAAATCACTAGCCAAAGAAGTCGGCAAGATGAAGATAACTGTTAATGCTGTTGCTCCTGGATTTATCAAGTCAGCAATGACTGACAAGGTGCCAATGGAGATGCTAGCGCAGATATTGCAGTTGATTCCACTGCGTGAGATAGGGCAGCCAACTGATGTTGCGAATGCTGTTAAGTTCTTAGCGTCAGAAGATGCGAAGTATATATCCGGGACGGTGATTAAGGTGGATGGTGGGATTAGTTTCTAAGGGCTCCGCCCGATAAACCCCTGCCTCCGGTTTGTGCTACAACAGAAAATCTTAACGATTTTCTTAGTTCCGCTCACTTCGTTCGGGAAACTTTCAGTAGCACGAACGACGAAGGATAAGGTTTCTATTTTTCTCGACCCACTTGCCAACCCCATCTAGCTGGAATTTAAGCTTTATAGACGTTGTAGGGTTAAAATCCATATAGCACTTGCCACTTGCCAAGTGGCCGCAGGGTTTATAACTTAGTTTTGCGGATATGTTTTTGAAATGGAAAATCAAAAGGTTTATATAGTACGATATGGTGTACGATATGAGAATAGATAAAATAAGGATTTCTCCTGAGGTTCAGGAGAAAATATTCAAGAAGCACAAGGTTTTGAGAGATGAGATTGAAAATGCGTTTTTTGACGAGCCCTATTATTTTAAGGATAGGGGTGGAAGGTATGTTGCAATAGGGTTTATCGATTGTTATGTTACTGTGGTTTTTGAGTTTGATAAGGGATGTGCAGATGTTGTAACTGCATATAGATCATCAGAATGGCAAAGAAAACTTTACAAGGTGAAAAGATGGAAGAAGTGAAATTTGAAGTAGATAAAGGTGCATTTAAGGGACCTTTTAAGTGCCATGGAATGAATACTAAGTTGGTTAGCAAGGAGATGTCTATAGATGGAAATGTGTTTGCTTATTCTGTATGGAAATGTGCTAAGTGCTCTAAAGAATACCTTGATTCTTCACAGGCAAGAAAGATGGAAGCTATATGGACTTTTGAGAAGATGGCTAAGGATGATGTTTTGTCTATGGAAAGGGCTTTGAATTATGATGGGAAGATGTTTTTCATACGCTTTCCTAAAGAATTGACCAAGAACTGGAAGCAGGGAGATAATGCTTGTATAAAGATGATAGATACAAAAAGGTTTTTGGTTGAAGTGAAGTGTTGATATAAATGATGCTTAGGGAAGTTGCTGTTTATGAGAGGCCGCGTGAAAGGCTTGTTTCTGATGATGTTGATAGGTTAAGTGATGCTGACTTATTTTATTATAATCTCTGCTTCTTCTCCAATCTCTTTTTGAGGTGGATTTAATCTTTTGTTTATTATACTCATATTCTTCTTATCCTTCTCAATTCCAATCGAATTTCTTCCAAGCATCTTGGCGACAACTGAGGTTGTTCCAGAGCCAACAAACGGGTCTAAAACTGTTTCGCCTGGCTTAGTGCAGGCTATTATTATCCTTCTTAATAGTTCCTCTGGCTTTTGTGTTGGATGAGCTCCTGCCCATTTCTCTTTTTTGGGAGTTAATGGAATTGACCAGACATTTCTTGTTTGTTTTCCTTTATTATTTATTGAATCTTCAAAGTTCTTAGTATCTTCATAATTGAAAGTCCATCTTTTTCCTTCTCCATTCTTAGAAGCCCATATTAAATGCTCTGTAGATTCTGTAAACATCCTGCATGTTATGTTTGGCTGTGCGTTTGGTTTGAACCAGACGATAGAATTGTTTATTTTAACATCTTCAATATGCTGCAATATAAAGCCAACTTGGTAAATATTATGAAAAGAGCCAGAAATCCATAACGAGCCGCCATGTTTTAAAACTCTTAAAGCTTCTTTAAGCCATTCTTGGTTAAACTTAAAATAGTCATCCTTGGAAAACATATCCCACTCTGCTTCCATTGTAATATGCTTGGAATATTTCCAGCCTAAGCCTTTTTTCTTAGACATGTTGTATGGGGGATCTGCGAAGACTAGGTCTAT
>JAHJAV010000031.1 GCA_018813685.1 Nanobdellota archaeon
GTCAGTAAGGGTTTAAATCAAAAAACCCATAAACTTCTGTTAAATCGCCTGTATTTAAGTTTGATATCATTTTGTCGACCAGATATGCTTTTTTCAAAATTATTCCTTAAAAACTACAAAAGACTTTATCAAAGCATTCAATCCTCAGATTTTCGATAGATTTAAAAAGCAAAGGCTATCTACAGGTTTGAAGGATACTACTCCTAGAGCGGGATTATGTGGGATACCATCTGCATAACGTTATGCTATGGGGTAGCTTGGACTCATCCTTTTCGGTTTGGGACCGAACGACCCCGGTTCAAATGCCCTTAATATTCAGATATTAGGGCTGAATTTCCGGGTAGCCCCATTTATATTCCACAGATTATCCTGAATTCACAATAACAATATAAACTGAGGTAAAAATGGCAGAAGTTAAAAAATACGGAAGCACAAAAAGATTCGGAGTAAGGTACGGAAGAAAGGTCAAGGAAAGGTTCGGAAAGATAGAATCTATCCAGAGAAAAAAGCAGAAATGCCCTTATTGTGCTGCTATGAAAGCAAAAAGGCTTGCAATGGGTATATGGTACTGCGAAAGGTGCAAAGCAAAATTTGCAGGAAAAGCTTATTCTGTTACTGAAAATATAATAACCAAGGAAGTGGCCCCTCAAGAAAAAAAAGAGGCCAAAGAGGTAGCTTAAAATGGTTGAATACCGGTGTTTTGAATGCAACAAAAAAGTATCTCAGGATTATTTAAGAAAAAAGGTCAGGTGCCCTTATTGCGGCAGCAAGATGCTTTTTAAGCCAAGAGACGTAATCACCAAGGTAAAGGCAAGATAACTTTTCGAATGTGAAGCATTCGTAAAGCACGAAAAAATTGCAGAGCGATTTTTTGTGTCCTAAAAATCCCAAAGGGATTTTTTGAGTTTAGAAAACCGGAGGTTTTCAAAAAAATGGCTGAAATGTCAAAAGAAACAGAGCAAAAGATATCCCAACTGCAGCTTTACGAACAAAGCTTGCAGAATATTCTGATGCAAAAGCAGCAGTTCCAGTCACAATCAATGGAAGTTGACTCTGCTCTAAGCGAACTTGAAAATACAAAAGAAGCTTACAAGATTGTAGGCAATATAATGGTTGCATCAAAAAAAGAAGACTTAAAGAAAGAATTAGAATCAAAAAAAGAAACCCTCAACCTTAGGATAAAGACATTTGAAAAACAGGAAGATCACATAAGGGAAAAGGCAAAAAAAATACAGCAGGAAGTTTCTGAAAAGATTAAAGAATAATCAAAATGAGTTCTGTTGAATCATATAATGAAGCGATTGAAGCCCTTAAGGAGATGGAATCAGACGCAAATATTCCTAAAAATATAAAACTAAAGATTCAGAATATAATTAAAGGATTAGAAGATCCAAACGCAGAGATTTCTATAAAAGTGAATAAAACATTGAGTGCCCTTGATGAGCTCTCAGATGATTCAAACCTTGAAACAGATATAAGAACCCAGATATGGAATGTTGTTTCTATCCTGGAAAAGATCAGCCAGTAGTGAGCATTTTTTCCTGAACTAAATATTCTTCTTTGGATATCTTTCCAGTAAGATACTTCAGCTGGATCTCTTTCAAAGGACTGTCTATATCCTGGGTATTTATGATTACAGAACCGCTAATCTCGCCAGGGGAAACATCATCTTTAATCTTCTCAACATAAGATTTTCCCCAGTTCATCGTTACTGTGCCTATAGCTAATGCAAATACAACAAGCAAAAGTGTGGCTACTAAAGGTGAAAGTGCTTTTTTATCCATTTTTTATCTTTTCCCTCTGTGATAAAAGAACATAAATAAACAAGGTTATTATTATAGTCTCAAGCAAAGGGAATAAGACCTTAGGCGCAGTTATAACATTGGCCATGTGGAATACAGTTATTATTTCCTCTAAAACATAAACCAGCAAAGCAGCAAAAAGAAACTTCCATGGTTTCAAGTTTGTTTTTTTACTTGGGGTTCTAAACAGCCTAACAAACAGAAATATAACAATAACTACTAAAGCCAGATTATAATAAGGGGCTACATTCCCTAAACAATAAGCTAAGTCTTGTACCATTTTATTTTACCTTTTGTATCCCTATCTGTTTTACCAATGCCATTATCAAAAATGCAAGTATTACTGTAGGAACAATATGTGTCAGATAAGGGCTTTCATATATCTTAAATGCCCTCAAGGCGCCCAATATCTCCTGAACAGCAAAAAACACCAAAGCAATTACCAATAATATCCATGCATTAAGCTCTTTCCTTCGCTGAGAAACCCTGATAAGGCTTATTGCGATTATTCCTGCAACTACAGACAACACCAAATTCGCAATCTTTAATATTCCTTCTAAATATTCCACTTTAAATCCTCTTTACACATCTACCCTAACATTCCTTGTATAAAAACCTTTTGATTTGATATTTGCCATTAAAGCTTATTTAACAAGTTTTATAAATCCGCTGGAGTTGATAAAGTATATGGCAGGCAAGGAAGGAGTAAAGATAGGCAAGAAAAGAGGAGAAGTAAAACTCACTGAAAGAAAAGAGATGACTTCTCAGGAAAAGATAAAAGACCTTGAAGATGAGATAAGTAGTACAAAATACAATAAGAAAACCCAGCATGCAATAGGATTGATGAAAGCCAAGCTTGCCATGATGAAAGAAAGGGCAACTCAAAGGGCTTCTGTAGGAAAAGCAAAAGGAGATGATAGGTTCGCTGTAAGGCGTACAGGCGATGGAACAGTTGTTCTGTTAGGATTCCCTTCAGTTGGAAAATCAACTTTGCTAAACAAGATTACAAATGCTAAATCTGACATTGCAAGTTATGCATTCACGACACTAAGAGCAATTCCAGGCCTTATGGAATTCAAACACGCCAAGATCCAGATAATAGACGTTCCTGGAATTGTTTCAGGAGCAGCCTCTGGCCATGGAAGAGGCAAAGAAGTTATGGGCATGCTAAGATCAGCAGACCTCATCCTTATTTTAGTCGATGCATTATTCCCAGAGCATTACGAAGCAATATTAAAGGAAATCAACGAAACAGGCATAAGGGTCCAGCAGGAAAAACCCGAAGTAAGGATTACAAAAAAAGAGCGGGGCGGAATAACAATAGGCGCAACTGTAAGGCTTACAAAAATAGACCAAAAAACAATAGTGGATATTGCAAGGGAGATGAGGATTAATAATGCAGACTTCTTTATAAAATCAGATATAGATGCTGATCAATTGATTGATGTTATAGAAGGGAACAGGGTCTATACAAAATCACTTACAGTAATATCCAAGATAGATCTTATAAGCGAACAAGAATTAAAAAGATTAAAAGGTACTATAAAGCCAGATGTTGTTGTCTCTGCTGCAACAGGAGAAGGCACTGAAGAGCTAAAAGAAAAGATATACGACAGGATGAGATTCATGAGGATATTCCTAAAAGAAGCAAACAAGCAAGCTGATATGAAAGAGCCATTGATAATGTTCAAAGATAGCACTATAAAAGATGTATGTGAAAAGCTGCATAGGGATTTTGTTGAAAAATTTAGGTTCGCAAGGCTTTGGGGCAGCTCAGCTAAATTCGGCGGCCAGGTTTTCAGAAGGCTGGATAAAGAGCTGGAGGATAATGATATTCTAGAGCTGCATATAAGTTAATTATAACAAAGGTTCCATAAGAAAATTAAAAATCATATGCCGCTAAAGGAGTAGCGCCATCATATTCTGCATCTCTATCTTGAGGCAGTGGATGAGGGTTAAGGCGCTCTTTATCAAAGCCAGATAAAACATAAGGTATCAAACCCCTCCACCCTGGGCTTTGTATTCCTTCTCTGCTTGGTGAAGAAGCACAGCCAGCTAGAGCAAGAGCCGCCACAATAGCGCATATTGTCCCAGGTTTCCTAAATTGTATAATTCCCATATTTATCACCGTTCTATTGGTTATTGGTATTCATATAAAAAGATTATTGTAATCCAGGACTTAAATAACTCAAAAAAAGCAAACTATTTAAACAAAACAGCAATCTCAGGCTGTTATAAGGGCAAAGGTGATATTCATGGCTAAAAAGAAAGAAGAGCAAAAATCAGCTCAGCAAAATGTTGATGCAAGCAAAGAAGAGCAAATCGGTTTCCACAAAGGAGCCTTATCCACATTGGCTAAAGAAAGAGAAGAGATGATAAGGATACTACAGATAGTTGAGCAGCTTATGCAGATGCACATCAAAGGCCTAAAGGAATTAGGAGTTGATTTGGAAGCTGCTGCAAAAGAAGCCCAGAAACAATCAGCTAAAAAAGAAAAAAAGCCAGCTAAGCCAATCGAAGACATGATTAGGTAAGTTTTTATATTTAACCAATCTTTCTTTTATGTCAAAAACCAAAGGTTTTTGAGCATGCTCAGAAAGTTTTCACTTGCGAAAATACAATCGGCTTTCAGCCACCAGTTTTAAACTGGTGGAAAATTTCCGACATTTTATGGCACACGACGTAGTTAGTATAGGCAATCCTTTGATGGATATAATCATAGAAGTAGAAGAATCATTTCTAAAAGAAATTAACCTTGTAAAAGGCAATATGCACCTCTTAAACGAGCAAGATATCTCTAAAATAGAAAAAAGCCTTGAAAAACACAATAAAAAGCTCATTCCGGGTGGTTCTGAAGCAAATACATTGACAGCGCTCGCAATGCTTGGTCATAGCTCAATCTATTTTGGAAAAGTCGGAAAAGATAACCATGGAACTATCTATCACAAAAAACTAATGGAAGATGGAGTTATATCTAAGGTAATCAAAGTAGATGGAATGACCGGAAGAGCAATAACCTTAATTACACCAGACTCAGAAAGAACATTTGCAACGCATCTAGGTGTCGCAACATTATTAGAAAACAGCGAAATAAACGAAGCAGATATAATCCAGGCAAAATTCCTCCACCTTACAGCCTATGTATTTGGAGGAAAGATAAAAGAAGCAGCAATGCAGGCGCTAAACATAGCCAAAAACAATAACGTAAAGATATGCATTGATTTAGCAGATGTCAACATAATAAAAAACAACAAAGCATCCCTCACTCAAATAGTAAAAGAGTTTGCATATATTATAATTGCCAATGAAAACGAAGCAAAAGAATTTACAGGAAAAGACCCAGAACAGGCAGTAGATGAATTATCCAAACTGGCAGAGATTGCCATAGTAAAGCTTGGAGAAAATGGCTCTCTAATAAAAAGCAAAGGTAAACTGATAAAAGTACATGGCTTCAAAGTAAAAGCGATCGACACAACAGGCGCAGGCGACATCTACACAGCAGGCTTCCTTTACGGCCTTCTAAATGATTTAAGCTTAGAAACCTCTGGAAAAATCGCTTCATTCATAGCCTCAAAAGTAGTCCAAGTAAAAGGAGCAAGATTAGATAAAATACCTATCGAAGAGATTAAACAGCTAAAGAAAGAAAAATAACCCTCATTTTAACAAAAAAATAATCCAAAAATCCAACAAAATGTCCATTAAGGAAAACATAAAACAAATAAAAAAAGAACTTCCAAAAAACATCATAATAGTTGCCGCCACAAAAACTCGCTCTGTAGATGAGATAAAACAAGCGATTGAAGCAGGAATAGATATAATAGGAGAAAACTACATCCAAGAAGCAGAAGCTAAATCTAACGAATTAAAAGGTAAAGTAAAGCTCCACTGCATAGGTCATATCCAGACAAACAAAGCAAAAAAAGCAGTCGAAATATTCGATATGATTGAAACAGTTGATTCAATAAAACTAGCTAAGGAAATAGGCAAAAGATGCCAATCTCTAAACAAAATAATGCCAATCCTCATAGAGATAAACTCAGGAAAAGAGCCAAATAAAGACGGAGTCATGCCAGAAGATGCAGAACAGTTAATAAGAGATATATCAACTCTAAAGAACATAAAAGTTAAAGGCCTGATGACAATGGCCCCTTTCTTTGACAACCCTGAAAAAGACAGGCCTTACTTCAAACTTACTAAAACTCTATTCGACAAAATAAAAGCATTAAACCCCCCTAACATAGACATGGAAATCCTCTCAATGGGTATGTCAGACTCCTATAAGATTGCAGTAGAAGAAGGCGCAAACATGGTAAGGATAGGCGCTAAGATATTCGGAAAACGATAAGATCTTTCTAGAAAATTGAAATAAAAAAAAGAACTGGGACATTATAGAATTATTCTTAAACATTGGGGGTGTTTTAAGACAATATCCCAGCTCCATAAATAAATATGAATTTAATTGTTCTTTCCGTTGATTAATTTCAAATTTAAAATCAATGTAACAATGCTTAATGTTAAATATAAGTAATTGTACCCTAATTCAATAAAATCCAATCCCCTGGCTATACCTGCAAAAATCCACATTGCAGTCATCATGATTAATACAAAATCCAATACTGAAACTGCTACCTTGGTTTTATAACCCATTTTATATTATCCCTAACAGCCTCAATGCCATTACAAGTATTGCTGCAACACCTATAATACTCAAAACAATAGCCAGCCAAAAAACCCATCCGGTCTCTTTACCCATATTATTGCCTCCTTTTTTTCAAATCTCCTCCTTCACATTTGCAGTAACAACCATCGTAAGCGTCGTCTGGATCGATGATTCTTTCCTGAATTTGATTATGAAATCATTAAACTCTTCTACATCCCTAAACTTAAGCTTCAAAAACAAATCATACTCTCCAGTTATCCCAAAAAACTCTTTGACATGCTTATCATTCACAATCCTATCGAGCATTGCTGAAGGTTTTGTCTTGACAAGCATAAAAACAATAAAGCTTTCACCCACAGACTTATTGTCGAGCTTTACAGTAAACTTCTCAATAACCCCCTTTTCCTTGAGTTTTAATATTCTCTGATGGACTGTGCTTGGCCTTAACTTAGTCAGTTTCGCAATATCCCTTATTGCTAATCTCGAATTTTCCTTTAAAACATTGATAACAGCTAAATCCTTACCATCAATCTCCATCAGGAAATAATGTATGTCCAACTTATATATAAATTTTTCGTTATTTGTCTAATAATAAGATAAAATTCTGGACAAATTAAACAAAATAATAGAAAAAGTATATAAATAGTCCCACCAACCAAAAAATAGGTGATATAATGGACAAATCAGAAAATTATGAAGTTAAAGATTTAAAACTAGCTGAACAAGGAAAGATGAACTTAGAGATTGCAGAATCTCATATGGGTGCCTTGATGCAGATCAAAAAAAGATTTGAAAAAGAAAAACCATTGAAAGGTGTAAAAGTAGGATTAGCCCTCCACATAACAAAAGAAACAGGAATTCTTGTAAAAACATTGATTGCAGGCGGTGCAGATGTCGCAATAACTGGCTGTAATCCATTAAGCACCCAAGACGATGTTGCTGCAGCCTTGGCAAAAGAAGGAGTTAAAGTATGGGGTTATAAGGGTGAGAATAACCAGGATTATTACAGATACCTAACTAACGTGATCAACTTCAAGCCGCATATCACAATTGACGATGGCTGTGACCTAGTTAGTGAAATACATTCAAAACATAAGGAATTGATTCCACAAATAATCGGCGGATGTGAAGAAACAACAACAGGGATTATAAGGCTAAAAGCAATGGAAAAAGACAATGCCCTCAAATATCCCATTATAGCAGTAAATGACAACAAAACAAAACATTTAGTAGATAATTATTATGGAACAGGCCAAAGCACTGTCGACGGTATAATAAGAGCCACAAACATATTATTTGCAGGCAAGACAATTGTTGTCTTAGGTTATGGAAGCTGTGGAAAAGGTTTTGCAATGCGCTCAAAAGGATTGGGGGCAAATGTTATAGTAACTGAAGTTGACAATTTTTGCGCCTTGCAGGCAGCTTATGATGGATTTAGAGTTATGAAGATAGAAGACGCCTGTAAGATCGGAGACATATTCTGCACATTAACAGGAAACAAGCACGTCATAAGAGTAGAACATATGGAACAGATGAAAGATGGCGCAATACTGGCTAATTCAGGGCATTTTGACATTGAAATTGATATAAAAGGTCTTAAAAACATTGCCTCTAGCGAAAGAAGAGTAAGGCCCTTCCTAGATGAATATATAGTCAACAAAAAAAAGATCTTCATCTGTGGAGAAGGCAGGTTAGTAAATCTGGCAGCTGCAGAAGGCCACCCATCAGAAGTTATGAGCACAAGTTTCTGCGGCCAGGTTTTAGCTGTTGAATACTGCGTCAAAAACAAAGGAAAACTCAAAAATACAGTGATTCAGCTGCCCGAAGAGATAGACGATAAGATTGCAGGACTTCAACTAGAAGCTATGAACCTCAAGATAGATGAGTTGACTGAAGAACAAAAGAAATATTTGTCTAGTTGGGAAGAAGGAACATAAACAAAATAAAGATAAGTTTTTATATTTTATTCTTTTTCTTATTCCTATGACAAGAAAACCAATAGTAGCAGGAATGTTCTATGCAGACAATTTCAATGAATTAGACAGCCAGATAAATGATTCTTTCAACTCAAAATTCGGACCATGGGCATTGCCATTATCAAAAAGAACAAAAAACATTTTAGGTATAATTGCACCTCACGCAGGCTATCCCTATTCTGGCCCAGCAGCAGCATGGGCTTATAAAGAAATCGCAGAAAGTAAATTCCCAAACACATACATAATGCTAGGATTATCTCATTCTGGCTATCCCAGTTGTGTTTCTTTAGAAGACTGGGAAACTCCATTTGGCCCAATAAAAACAGACATTGAATTCAACAGAACATTGATGGCAAACTCCAGCCTAAAGCAAAATGAAGAAGCGCACGCTCAAGAACACTCAATTGAAGTCCAGTTACCATTCCTACAGTTCGCCAGCAAAGATCACCTAAAAGAGCTTAAAATAGCCCCTATAATCATATCTGAAGATATACCTTATGAAGACATTGCAAAAGCAATTGTAAAGACAATAGAGCAAACAAGAAGAAAAGTAACCATAATAATCTCTTCAGACTTCACTCATTACGGAATGAACTACGGCTTTTTTCCATTTCACATAGAAGACGCAAAAGAAAGGATGTATAAATTAGATAAAGAAGCAATAGAAAATATCAAAAGCCTAGACCCAAAAAAATTCCTAAACTACATAGAAAAAACAGGCGCAACAATATGCGGAAGAACCCCTATTGCAGCAGGAATCGCTATATGTAAGATTTTAGGCGCTAAAAAAGCAGAATTGCTAAACTACTATACTTCAGGAGATATCTCAAAAGATTATAGCTCTGCAGTAGGCTATGCAGCTATCTCTATTGGATAGGTTGAGCTATCAATGCCACTAAATCTGCATCCTACAACAGAAATTATTATATAGTCATTCTTAAATTAATACATAAAAAGAGGTTCTGATAGATTAATGCTAGAGGTTATTCATGTTTTTAGATAAACTGCAGTTAAGTGATTTGATTATATTTAATTGTATAATACTATTAGTTATTTTATTTTTGGTATTTAAATGGTTTTTTAGGCAAGTGAGAGACATATGTAAAGAACCAGAAGGTATTATAAAATTTGGGCAAATATCTTTTATTTTATTGAGTTGGGGTTGTTTTTTAGGTATTTTAATTTATTTTGTATTAAAACCAGGGGAAACATCAGTATTGCATATTTTCTTAACAATTGTAGTTGGTTTTTTAGGGACTATTCTAGGTCTTTTCTTTAGTAGAGACGCAATTGAAAATTTAAAAAAAACCTCTGATGTTAAAAGTGATTTCATAAAAGAAGATACAGTAGAACTCCTTGAAGATGTGGAAAAGCTTATTAAAGAAAATATTGGGCAAAAAAAAGAGATTGAGAAGTTAAAAAGGAGATTATAAAGCTGAAATTTTTTCGGCTTTTTTGATTGTTTTTTCAATTAATTCAATTGATTCTTCAGCCTCTTTTTCCGTATCCGTTTTGATTATCTTTCCATTCATCTTAAACCCCTCCAAACCTAAAAAAGTAAAAAAGAAAACAATTTACTTCTTCTTTCTCATCATGATTATTGCAGCTATTATCGCAATAAGCACAATTATACCGCCAATCAATAAAGGACTCATTCCGCCTTTCTCTTCAACTGGCTCTTGTGATATAGGCTCAGGTGTTGGTGGTGCTGCAGAAGTTGGTTGTGCTGCAGGAGTCTTTATAGTTGCAGTTGCACTAGCTGTCTTCTCAGAATCTCCTGTATAAGTATATTTCACACTTACACTGCATATTCCATCAGCAGATGGTGCTTTTATATTATACTCCTTAGTTTGGTCTGCACTCACTTCATCAAGCATAAAATCACTTATTGCCTTTTGGCTGTTCTCCTTCCTAACACAGCCTCCGCCCAATGTAACATCATAAGCCACAAACCATTTGCCATCTGGAACACCAGATGTCTTTAAGGTAAGCTTTAAATCACTTCCAGGTGCAGCTGTTGATGGATTGACTGACACATCAAGGCTTGCTGCAATCGCTGTTGTCGCTAGAACAACCAAAAATAATGGAATTAAATATTGTAGTTTCATTTTTTAACCTCCTTTTGCCCAGCTGTTCGCATAGGTAATCAATTGTGCTTTTGTTATAGTTCCCTGAACCCAATTATTTGCATACTGAATCAATGCTGATTTAGTCACTGTAGTTGCCGCCTTATTCGCATTACTGATCTCAACAAATGCCTTGTTGCTGGATATTGTATAATCCAATTTCAATAATAAGTCAGTTGAACCGTCACCATTCAAATCAACATCTGCTGATTTTCCTTTATCAATTGCCACTGTCTTGCCCGTTGGTAAAACACTCAATGTAACTGAATCAGCTGAAACCTTAGTTGCTTTGACTGAATAAGATATTCCATCAAAACTGAATGTTGCCCTATCATTTACCTTCAATCCAACTGTAGTCCCTGTAGAAGTAAACGCTATAGGGTATACTGCGCTTGATGATCCTCCCCCTCCCCCTCCACCATTGTTCGAATCTGAAGGAACGACTAAGCTAAGTGCAAATATTGAAAATTGGGTTGTTGTAAAATAGAAGTTGTAGTAGTCACCCGAAAGCCCAGTATAGGTTGCCTGAACAGATTCAGAAAATATTCCATCCCCATTATGATCCATTGAAACCCGCACATTGCTAGTATACGCAGAACTCAAATCACTAGTCGCAATCTTGAAATATACAGTTGCAGTTGATGGAGTATCTGCTGTGATATTCATATAATAGATAGGACTTGTACCTATAGTAGTTGCCAACTTAAATGGATTCTTGTTTACAACTACTTTCGCAGTAGTTGAATTAAGCCCAGTGATTAAAGGAACTACATGCTGTATGATTGTTCCTCCAAAATCAACAAATCCAGAAGAGACTGTACCTACTGTTGGCTTTGAGTTATTTACTATCACATTGGTTGTATTGGAATTCACATTCCCTACATAATCAGTTGATGTAATATTAACAGTATAATTTCCATCTGCATAATTTACAGTATCCCAATCATAGGTATACGGACTTACTGAATCTGTTTTTTTCAACGCAAGTGATGATCCAACTGCAGCTATATAAAACTTTACAGATGCTAATCCTGAATCAGCATCGCTAGAAGTTGCAGTCAATGTAGTAGTTCCATTTACAACCTGACCATAAGTTAGTCCACTAAACACTACAGAAGGTACTACATTATCCACCAAATATTTATAAGATGCGTTAGTTATAACTCCCTCTGTATTATTTGCGCTTATGGATATCTCCATTGCAGCTGAAGCACTAGCATTTATCACTATATTAACTGCGGATGTAGATGTTGCATTCTGGCCAGAAATGACTGTATTGTTATTATTAGTCGTATTATAGCTAGTATAACTTGCATTCCCTATTGTAAATGTAACAGTACTTAAATTGCTAACATAAGTGTTGTTAGAAGTATTAGCATTTATTGTAGGTATGCTTGAATCTACAGAGAACGTCTTTTGCACAGATGAATTATAATTACCTGCCATATCTGAAACATTAACAGTAATTAAATAAAATCCAGCAGCAGTTGGTGCAGTCAATGTTCCAACATACTTTCCAGAGGATAATGTCAAATCCACCTTTGAAGAGTTTGTTGATCCTGTTGGACCATCATGCCAAGCCTGTATCTTAGTTGTATCAATACCTGAAATTGAAGCTGTAGCAGTAACTGCTATCCTAATAGGTTGTCCGCCAGTTCCAGTAACATTTGAACTCAATGAACTTATAGTTACATTAGGGGTTGCTGTATCTATATTGATATATTTAGA
>JAHJAV010000032.1 GCA_018813685.1 Nanobdellota archaeon
AAAAGGTGTCAAATGATTTTGGTCTGCTTCTTAGCTTTTTTTCTTAAGCTTTGATAGAAATATATATTACAAGCATAAAAGGTTAGTGTTAGGCCCCACCAGTCACCGCTTCGCTATAGACTGGTGGAAAGAGGAATTCTAACTTTCCAAATGTCCTTGAGACAGAGGCACTTGCTCAAGCTTCAGCTGTTGACCAAGGAAGCCCGCAGATGGTGCAGTATAGCTATTCTGCAAATGCCCAAGAAGGCGGCGATCCCGGAAAGCTGAAATTAGACATACCCCGATTTACTGATATTAGACCCCATGGATTTGGATCGTGGATGGGTAATTTATTGCTGCATAAATACGCAAGTATGTATGGGACTGATATGTTATTTATGTCTTTAGACCATTTCACTTCACCCGAACTTGATAAAGTAAATCCTTCTTTGGAAGGTAAATTAGGGTCACACGATTATGAAGTAGCAAAAGCTAAAATAGCCCATGCTGCAAAATCACTTGCGCCAATCCTGGGCAAGGTAGCAGAAATAGACGAAAAAACCCTTAATGCATATATAGGTTATATGCTTTCACCAGAATATCAGTCGTATAGGGCTGATTTCTTAGCAGCAAAGGTTCGGTAATCCTGCTTGGGCAATGATAGATACAGGTGCACTTCCAACTGTTCTGAATTTTGCAACCTCAAGAGACCTTGCAGGTGCCGTCAGAAACGAGCTTCACAATAAAGATGTAATGATAGAAGCAGAACTTAGTGCTACTGGTCAAAGCGGGGAAGAAGGTGCTTACAAATATTGGAAAACGATAAATGCACCCGAACAGGAAACAGAAAGGAGACTAGTTACACTTTTTGTCAAGTATACTGGTGCCGATGCAATCGCATACGAAATAGGGATGGAACATGCCGCTAAAAGTGGAGAGGCTCATGAGCCAGATGAAGAAAAATTAAGAGACATACAACTTACATTATATAAGGAAACAAGTAGGCATATTCCATTTGCACAACACGGTGGAACAGGCTCTAGCAGAATAATCAGAGGTCTTGTTGGAAAATACAATGTAAACACTGCATATTTGCATGCAGGGGCTATGGCTGAATTAGCAAGATGTGAAAAGATGGGGCCAGATATAAGGGGCAGAGTTAAAAAAGCAATAGGTACAGACAGGATGCTTGCTGAAATAGCTGCAGTTAGAGCTGTTGCTGAAGATTATCTGCACCAAACAGATACATTTGGAATGAGTCCAGAACTAAGGAAAGTTCTTGGTGTACAAGCCCCAGCACTGCCTACTTACAGCGCTTTTGATATAAAGGCAACAGAATAATTCATTTCTTTTTTTCAACTTTTATTTCTTTTCTTTTTCTAATTTTTGTTCAAATCTTTTAACAAAGTTATAAAAGTATAACTTGTTATAAAAGTTAGAAAGATTTATATATTAGTTGATATATCTTGAATGAGGTGAGAATATGGATGTTTGCATTAAAAACATAAATGATGAGGATTGGAGAGCCTTCAAAGCAGAATCTGCAAAGCGCGGTATGAAAACAGGAGAACTATTTGGAAAACTCTTAGAAGAGTGCACTAAAAAGCCTAAGGCAGGCAATGCTAAAGGGATTTTGTTTGGAAAGAAAACTCTAAAGGGAGCCTTAACCAGAAAGGAATTCAAAGATATAAGGGGTGAATTTAGAAAAGACTTTGAGTCTTTTAATTAAAATGGATTATATAATAGATACATCTATACTGATTGAGATAGATAATGATAATGAGAAGATTATATCAAAAATAGATGAAATGGCAGATGATTCGTCAGACTTATTTATAACTTATTTTGGTTTCTGCGAATATTTCTATGGACACATAAAGAAGAATGAAAAAAACAAGGCAAAGGTGATTGAAAGGCTCGGTAAATATAAGTTTTTGGATACTTCTAAAGACTCTGCAATTATTTTTTGTAATATGAAAAGAGAGTTAAAAGAAAAGGGTAGTGAAATACCTGTGTTTGATTTGCTTTCTTCTTCAATTGCTGTTTCAAACAATATGGCTATGATCACAGCAGATGAGCATTTCAATAGGATTCCCGGGCTTAGGAAGATTGTATTAGAACCCTGATCATTTCTTTTTTTCAACTTTTATTTCTTTTATTCTTCTTCCTTCTAATTTCTCTACAGAAATAGTATAATTACCATCATCAATCTTATCCCCTTCTTTAGGTATTCTCTCTAATTTGTTCAGAACATAACCGCCAATAGTCTCAAAATCATCTCCCTCTCTAAAGCCAGATTTTAACTTATCATTTACTACATCAATATCTGTTTTTCCTTCTACGATCCAGCAGGTATTTCCTGTTTTACGGACACAAGGCTTTATCTTGTCTTTCTCAGTAACTATCTCACCAACAATCTCTTCTAATACATCCTCCATTGTAACTAAACCAACTATTGTACCATGCTCATCAACAACAATAGCCATAGATTCCCCTTTTTTCTTGAACTGGCTTAATAGAGTATCTAGCTTCTGGGTTTCAGGTATAAAATGGATCTTGCCCATTATGCTTTTTACCTTTTTGCTTAAATCCCTGTACTTCAGAAGATCTTTTGTAAATACAATTCCAACTATATTATCTCTGCTTTTCTCATAAACAGGTATCCTTGAAAAAGGATGTTTGCTTACTATCCTTGCAAGCGCCCTTAATGTTGAATCAGCGCTTATCATAGCCATATCTGGCCTTGGAGTCATTATCTCAGATACACTTATATCGTCAAAATTAAATACTCTCTGAATCATTTTAAGCTCACCTTCATCTATTGCTCCTGATTCTTCCCCTGCCCTTATTATTGACTCTATCTCTTCTTCTGTTATCAAAGGCCTCTTAGGCGCTTTTCTTATCAATATTCCAGTGAACTTATCAAAAAGCCAGGTTATAGGGAACAGCAGTATATTAAGCCATGATATGGGCTTTGCAGTAAACAAAGCAAATCTTTCTCTGTATGCAGTTGCTAATGATTTAGGGGTTATCTCACAAAAAACAAGCAAGACTAAAGTGATTACGCCTGTAACGATACCTAAAGAGATATTATTGAAGAGCTGAATAAATATTGAAGTTGCAAGTACAGAAGCTGAGACATTTACAATATTGTTTCCGATCAATATAGTAGTCAGGGTTTTATGGGGGTCTTCTTTTAGCTTCATCAGTGCTGCTGCTCCTTTTTTCTTTTTCTCAACCAGATGAAAAACCCTTAATTTACTTATTCCGACTATAGCTGTCTCTGAAGCAGAGAAGAATGCAGACAGGGCAAACAACAATACCAGCAAATATATCTGTCCTGTTACCATATGAAGATATAAATATTAACCCTATAAAAATGTTTTGTTTAAAACTAACTTACATCTTTTCCAAAACACTAAAATCCAACTGATTTTAAGTGTCCCAAAAAAATCTCACATTTTTTTGAGGACTTCAATCCCTAACAAGTTTAAACCATTAGAAAGAACTCTTTTAACACATTCTATCAAAACTAATCTAGCCCCCATCAGCTTTTCATCTGCCTTCAAAACAGGGCATGCATTATAGAAAACAGAAAACTTAGAGCTTAACTCGTAAAGATATACAGCAATCATATGCGGCCTTAACTGCTCAGAAGCTCCTTTCACAACAGCCGGAAAATTACCTAAGGCCTTAATCAATTCTACTTCTTCAGAAGTATTCAACAAGCTGAAATCAGCTTTTTCATCAATCTTCTTGCCATGCTTCTCAAGTATAGAGCATATCCTTGCATAGGCATACTGTAAGTAAGGCCCAGAATCACCTTCAAAATTAAGAGCCTGCTCCCAGTTAAATATCACATTCTTCTCAGGGCTTACTTTCAGAATAGCATATTTTATTGCGCCGTAAGCTATTTTTTTAGCATTTTTTTCTTTAACAGAACCATGTCTCTTGTAAATCTCTTTCTTTGCCTTTTCAAAAGCCTCTTTCATAAACTCCTCTAACAAAACAACATTTCCCTTTCTTGTTGACATCTTGCCTTCCTGCAATAACACAAAAGAATAAAATACAGCATCAGGTGCTATATGCTTGATCAATTCTAAAGCTGCCTTTGTCTGCTGATAATATAATTTCTGGTCTTCTCCAAGCAATAAGATCGATTTTTCTTTTTTTACATTGCAATGATATGCTATATCCCTTAATGGATATAAAGAAGTGCCATCAGCACGAGTTAAGACCAAAACAGGCGACTTCATTGCTAAATTATGCCCTTCCTGGTTCAAAACCTTTCTTCCTTCTTCATCTGTAAATAATTTTCCTGTTTTTTCTAATCTTTTTAATATCTCATCTGTCTCTTTTGACCATAGATAATCAGATTCATAATCAAATTTGTCATATTCTATCCCCATCTCAGAAAATATCTTTGTCTGTCCTTTTACACATATCCCCACTACATCCTTGAACTGTTTTATTACCTTTTTATCTCCTTTTTCAAGCTTGTTCAAAAGCTCAAATGCTTTTTTCTCAAGCTCTGGATTTTCCTCAACTTTTTTGTTTATGTCGATATAAATCTTTAACAGGCTGTCAAATGCAACTTTCTTTTTTCCCTCTGCACCTAAAACAAGCATCGCTATCTGCTTGCCGATATCATTAACAAAGTAATGAGTTTCAACTTTATATCCCTGAAACTTTAATAAACGAACAATAGAATCACCAATTAAAGCATTCCTCGCTCTGCCTACATGAGGAGAAGCATTTGGATTGATAGAAGTATGCTCAACCAAGATATTTTTTCCTTTTCCAATACCCCCTGAGCCATAATCTTCAGTTTTTGTTATATCCTTAAGCACATTATTAGATAATTTCTCTTTGTTTACAAAGAAATTAAGATAAGGCCCTTTTACTTCAATCTTAGATATAGAATTGCTTAGCTGAATCTTTTTTGCCAGTTCCTCTGCAATCTGCACAGGTGCTTTCTTATAGACTTTAGCTAAACTAAAGCAGGGAAAAGCATAATCACCCATCTCAGGATTTGGAGGTATCTCTAACTTTAAGTCTTTCTGGCCTGTTTCTTTCTCTAATATCTTAAGTATCTCTTTCTCGAAATCCATATTATACTCAACGACTTATTGATTATTATAAAACTTTCTATTATGCTATTTCTTATTTGCTTCCTTCAGCCATCCTCTTCTCAAAATCATCAAAGTATTCTTCAACTAACTCTATAATTTGGGGCATTATCGGAATATTCAAGCCTCGTTCTTCTAATACATGGAGCCTTTCACCCACCATTGTAATCCAGACATTATTGCCTGATATTTTAATCTGGCTTTTCAGTTCTTTAAGGATGATATCCCATTTTATTCCTGTTTCAGCTAATTTGATACAATCCTGAACATCACCTTCCCTCTCTGTAAATGTTTTAAAAAGAAGTATATCCTCTTTTGAGCATAAATAGGCTTCAAGATTGTTTAGTTCAAACACCTTTTCAGACCTTTTAATCATTCCATCTGATAATGAAAAACCCTTGCAAACAACCCTGTTAAATAAATCAATCCTAAAGTCTTTTCTTAGAAAGATCTGGCTTAAATTCACATTGACGTATTCTGCTGTTGGAATTCTTGTAAAAAATCTTAGATCCCTAAACGCCTTTTCTGCTGCATAAAACTCTTCTTCTGAGTTTACAATAATATCAACATCTTTTGTCGCTTCCTTAAGTTTATGATATAGCAGCACAGCTCCGCCTATAACATAGAAATTCACTTTTGTTTTCAAAGAGGCATCAATCTCTTTAAACAATTCGTTTATTTTTTTAAATTCTGATATCATATACATCAGCCCTGTCTTTTATCTCAGCTAGGGTAGGGTATCCTTCTACCTTTTTTCCTGAAAGCACTTGTTTAAGGCATTCAATTATAGTATGTTTTACATTTGTCAGATTCTTCTTATATTTTATGTAAAACAGCGCTACAAAAATCAGATGCTGTATTTTCATATCCTTTTCAGTTACATAGAGAGAGTGCAAAAAAACTTCTTTTAGGGTTAACTTTTTCTGAGGCAGATGATAATAGTTTTGGTATCCAAGGATCTTTATCCCATAGTCTTCATAAGCTGAAAATGCTGTCAAATCAGCTTTTTGTAGGCCTGGAGAAGAGAATACAATCTCAGAATCAGTTTTGTAGTATATCTCTGCATTTGCAGGAACCCTTAGATCAATTATAGATATATATTTTAGGTATTCGACTAAAAATTCCCTGAGTTCTTTCCACAGTTTGTCGTTTACAAAATATTTTCCATTAGATTTTCTTACTGCGCTTATATCCATTCCTTTTTTTATTACCGAATAAACAGTGGCTTGTTTTATAGGTATCTCTTTAATCTTTTTTGGCTCAAGCAAAGCAATCAATATATTCAATCCAGAATCAGCTAAAATGTCTGATGAGTTAGGATATTTTAGCAGCAATTGCAAAAGCAAAGATACGTGAGTACTCTTTGCAGGCTCTGCCTTTTTTCTACTTATGATTATAAATCCTTTTTCCTGAAGGGATTTTACAGCGCGGTATACCTGAGACTTGCTTTTCTTTAGTGATTTAGCTATATCCTGAGGACTATTATTATCTTTTGCTATTTGTTCCAGTACTTTAAGCTCTGTCTTTGAAAGTGCCATATTTTTCTAATAAAATGCAACTTATTTATAAACTTTTCGCATTTGGATAGAAAAATCTACAGAAGTCCTTTCTTAACTTCCTTATACGCTTCCCTAAAACTTTTACCTTTCTTTACCAAAGAATAAACCTTTTCAGTGGCATAAAGCTCTTTAGTCATTGCCTTTTTGCAATTCTCTTTATTTATTTTCAATTTTCCAATAACCAAAGCCATTATCCCTAGACAATCTTTAGTTATATCAATCCCTTTCATCAAGGGCTCTTTTGTTAACTGGAAATCACGATGATAACCAGAAATAAGATTACTAACTAGATTCTTAACAGAAAATTCATACCCTAAAACAATCGAGTATTTAGCACGCACTAGTTCAAGCACATCTGGATTCTTTTTTTGGGGCATTATGGAGCTGCCTGTTGTAAACTCATCAGGCAATGTTACAAAACCTAGGTCATTCATATTGAAAAGTATCAGATCTGAAGATATTTTATTCAAGGTAATCATCACTTGACTTAATGCACTCAATATAACTGCTTCAAACTTCCCGCGAGAAATCTGCACATAAGCAGTTTCCTGCACTTTCTTAAATCCAAGCTCTTTTGTAGTCAATTCCTTATCAATCTTCAAAGGAACACCATAACCTGCAGCTGAACCTAAGGGATTCTGGTCAATTATTGAATAAGCGCCTTCCAAAAGCTTAAAATCATCCTCTAGAGCAACAATATACCCTTTGCTCCACAAAGAAAACGAAGAAGGCATTGCTTTCTGGTAATGTGTATAGCCAGGCATCTCTATATTTAAATCCAATTTTTTAAGCGACTTAATCAGATTCAAAACCAAGCTTTTAATTTCATTCAATTCATCTTTGCTATAAAGCGCCAATGCAACTTTAACCTGATCATTACGCGACCTTGCAGTATGTATCTTCTTTCCCAAATCACCTAATTTTTTAGTTAAATAGTTTTCAATAGCAGTATGGCAGTCTTCATCTTCAAGATTTATCTCAAATTTTCCTTTGGCGCTCAGCCCAATTATACTCTTCAATTCTTTATCAAGATTTTTCTGCTCATCTAGATTTAATATCCCTGCCTTAGCAAGCATTTTAGAATGTGCTATAGAAGCAATACAGTCATATTTGACTAGTTTTTGGTCTAGCAGATAATCCTCTCCTACTGTAAATTTTTCAATTTCCTTGTTTGATATTCCCTGCCAGATTTTTGCCATAACAGAACCTAAAGAAAGCTTATTTATAAAAGTATCGACCTAAACAGAACAAATTAGACAAAAATGTCCAAAATTAGACATTATTCTTTTTCCTATACTCAATCAAACTTTTTATCGTGATGATATTCAACTCATGTTTTTCAGCAAACTTCTCCAGATCAGGCAGTTTAGCCATTGAGCCATCATCATTCATAACCTCTGCAATGATTGCAGCAGGATACAACCCAGCTAATTTACACAGGTCAACAGAAGATTCTGTATGGCCTGCTCTGTCAAATACCCCATTTTCAGCTGCCCTAAGGGGAAACATATGGCCAGGTCTTGCTAAATCCTCTGGCTTTGATTTTGGATCTAACAATACTTTTATTGTTTCCATCCTATCATTGACGCTCATGCCGGTTGTTGTATTTTTCTTAGCATCAACAGATATAGTAAAAGGGGTAACAAACTTATCAGTCGAGTCAGGAACCATCAAAGGTATCTTCAACTCATCCAACCTATGCCCGACAACAGGCATACACATAAGCCCGCCTGCCCATTGTATCATATAATTTAGCTTAGAAGGTGTTGCTTTCTCTGCAGCTAACACTATATCTCCCTCGTTTTCTCTGTCTTCATCATCCACTACAATTATAAACTTGCCTCTCTGCAAATCTTTGATTGCTTGCTCTATAGAATCGAATTTCATCAATGGCTGAAGAAAGGCATGTTATTTAAAAAATTATGGTTTTTCATTGTTTAATGAAATTTTCTCGTTACTCATTTTTGATAAACGAAATATGGAGAAAGATATTTAAATAAAACTCCATTTTCGAGCGATATGGGGGAAGATGAAAAACCAATTGGAGCTGATTTAGAACAAAGAACTAATGATCCAGCTAAAGATGGGGTAGTTACTCCTAGTAGCGCGCAACCCATCAAAAAGCGTAGAATATGGTTAGTATCAGGATTCAATCTGATTGGAAGATTAGATGAAAAAACAGCAACAACTAGATATTTAAAATCAGGTCCTGATTTATCTGTAGACCAATATATTAAGATACATGGAATTCGTATATCCAGATTACATGGAGGTATTATTGTAAATGGGGAAGGGGTTTCTTATGTAAGATTGTCTAATTCTAATCCGGATTATATAGATGGCTCGGTTGTTTCGAATGGTCAGATAGTTGGGCTAAAAATTGGCTCTACGCTAAGCTTAGGGGGATTACCTGAAGTTACCCTTGGTCACGAGAGTAGTGCCTATTATTTAACAAGATAATCACAGATAGCCCTCAATCAAAATATCCTTTCCAATCTTTCTGTAATCCAGTGATTTCAGCTTTATCGACTTATCTATCTTTGTTATCCCTAAATCACCAAGAGCAGCTAATCCTTCACCGATTAATTTAGGGGAAATAAATATCAGTATCTTATCAACAACACCTGCTTTTATAGCCTCTGCATTCAGCTCTGCTCCGCCTTCTATCATTATTGAGCATATCTCTCTTTTTCCAAGCTCAGCCATAAGCTCAGCAAGGTCTACCCTTGCATTTTTAGTATTAATAACTAAAACATGAACACCTTTCTGCTGAAGTTTCTTTATCTTTGCCTTTGGAGCTTTTTTTGTTGTAGCTATTATCAGTTTAGTAGGCTCATTCTTGACAACATTTGCATTAGGGCCTATCTTTAACTTAGAATCAAGCACTATCTTAATCGGATTTCTTCCTTTTGTCAGCCTTACAGTCAGCTGAGGATTATCTTTGATAACAGTATTTATCCCTACCATAACAGCATCATACCCTGCCCTTATCTCATGCACAAATTTCCTTGCTTCTTTGCTTGTTATATATTTAGAATCACCAGTACGGGTAGCTATCCTGCCATCAAGAGACATAGCAGCCTTGACAACAACCAATGGCTTTTTTGATTTCATCCATTTGATATAAGGCTCATTAAGTTTCTTAGCCTTTTCAGAAAGAATTCCTATCTTAGTCTTTATCCCCCTAAATTTTAATTCCTGAAAACCATCAACAACTGGATTAGGATCTGCCATACCTATAATGACCTCTCTTATGCCGGCTTCGATTATCTTCTGGGTGCATGGGGGTGTTCTTCCCCAGTGTGAGCATGGCTCTAGATTAACATACATGATTCCGTCTTTTGCCTTTTTCCCAGCTTCTTTCAGAGCACAAACCTCAGCATGCGCTTCTCCGCATTTCTTATGCCACCCTATACCTATAACTTTTCCTCTTTTGACTACAACAGAGCCCACCATAGGATTAGGAGAAGTATAACCTTTACCTCTTTCAGCTAGTTTCAATGCTAATTCCATGTATTTTTTATGTGATATCAAGTTGAAACCCCCTATAATTTAAGAAATGATACTCAAGTATATAAATATTTGTGGCTACTGGAGTATGGGAAAAATAAAAACAATTCATTTCTTCTTTTTTGCCCAAGCCCGTAACCTCAAAGCATTCAGTTTGATAAAACCTTTTGCGTCTTTCTGGTCATAGCCGCCATGTACATCCATTGAAGCTATATTTGGGTTATACAAGCTTACAGGACTTTCACGCCCAGTAACAATAACATTGCCCTTATACAACTTCAAGTAAACCTTTCCAGTTACATTCTCTTGGGCCTTATCCATCATATCAGTAAGCAGCTCAAACTCAGGCGAATGCCAAAATCCATTATAGATAAGAGATGCATACTTAGGGATCAAACTATCACGTATCAGCTTTACTTCACGGTCCATTGTCATGCCCTCCATATCAAGATGAGCAGCATGCAAAACAGCACCGCCAGGAGTTTCATACACCCCACGTGATTTCATTCCTACAAAACGATTCTCTACCATATCAACCCTGCCAACCCCATTAGCCCCACCAACCTTATTCAGATAGGCAAACAATTTCAAAGCATCTGTCTCTGTAACCTTGTGAGTTTTATCCTCAACCTTTACAGGAATTCCATGTTTAAATTCAATCACTAATTCAGTCTCTTTATCAGGCGCTTTCTGTGGTGAAACAGTAAGCTCAAAACATTCTTCCGGCAAAGTGTATTTTGGATCTTCTAAAACACCTGCTTCATAGCTGATATGCATCAGATTAGGATCTGTACTGTATGGCTTTTTTGTAGTTGCCTTTACAGGAATTCCGTGCTTCTCGCAATATTTTATCATATCAGGCCTTCCTTGAAACTGGTTAAGGAACTCTTCATCCTTCCAAGGCGCAATTATCTCTACATCCGGCATCAAGGTTAAGTAGGTTAATTCAAACCTTACCTGGTCATTTCCTTTTCCAGTTGCTCCGTGCGCTACAATGTTTGTCTTTTCCTTTTTAGCAATCTCAATCTGCTTCATAGCAATCAAAGGACGTGCTAAAGAAGTGCCTAACATATATTTTCCCTCATAAAGCGCATTTGCCTTTATTGCAGGAAAGATAAAATCAGTAACAAATTCCTTCTGTAAATCTTCAATATAAACTTTAGAAGCGCCTATCTTAAGTGCTTTTTCCTTAGCAGCCTTATAGTCTTCATTCTGGCCAAGATCAGCTACATAAGCAACTACCTCATAGCCTTTGTCCAATAACCATTTTAATATTACAGATGTATCTAAACCACCTGAATATGCTAATATTACTTTCTTTTTAATCATTGAAAACACCTCCATGTTTTCAATGTCCCAGAAATCCGTAGGATTTCTAAGGACATTTTAACCCCTCCATCTCATCAAATCCCAATATAAGATTCATGTTCTGTATAGCTTGCCCAGATGCGCCTTTAATCAGATTATCAATAACTGAAACAATAACCAACTGGTTGTTCTTGTCAATCTCAAATCCGCCAATATAGCAATAATTAGTTCCCACAACATCCTTAACTTCAGGTATCTTATCCTTAACTACCTTAACAAAAGGCTCATCTTTATAGTAATCCTCAAACTTTTTAATGATTTCATCCTTACTTACACTTTTCTTCAACAAAAGATGAGCAGTGCACATCATTCCCTGAAAAGCACCAATCACATGAGGGGTAAAGCTTAATTTAGTCTTGATAAACTGCTCAATCTCATACTTATGACGATGGTTAGTTAATTTGTAAGCAACTAGATTATCCTTAATTGTGTTTTCAGGGTCTTTTGCATATATTGAGGATTTTCCTGCCCCCGAATATCCAGACTTACAATCAAATACAATATACTTGGATAATTTCTGAATAGGTAATGCAGCTAGTATGCAACAAGTTGCATAACAGCCAGGGTTAGCAACCAATTTTGCTTTTTTTATTTTTTCTTTAAACAATTCAGGCAGGCCATAAACAGCTTTTTTATTGCCTTCTTTATCCTTATGCTCTAACCCATAGATTTTTTCATACTCTTCTGTTTTCTTAAAGCGATAATCAGCAGACAGATCTATTATTTTCTTGATCTTAAGCTGAGGAACTAATGAATGTGCTGTTGTATGGGGCACAGCTAAAAACACACAATCTAATTTCATTGAATTTATCTCATCAACAGTATAATTAGTAAAAGAATCTTCACCATCAAAATCAGTATAAAGTGATTTTACTTTTTGGCCATTGTAGCTCTTGCTATTCAAGACCTTAAGTTCAACACCAGGATGCTTTTTCAGCAATTTTACCAGTTCATATCCAGTATATCCTGAAGCTCCGATTATTCCTACTTGTTTCATTTTAGCACTTCCTCTAAAATCTTGATTGCTTCATCTACTTCCTTTTTCTTCACAATAAGGGGAGGCAAAAAACGCAATATATTATCAGTAGCATTATTCAATATTAATCCTTTCTCAAGGCATTTATCAACTATCTCTTTAGCTTTGTCTTCATTGAGCTCTACTCCGATCATCAATCCCTTTCCCTTGACCTTTTTGATCAGGGGGCTGTCTATCTTACTTAATTTCTTCATAAAGTAATTCCCTATCTTAACAGCATTATCCATTAATTTTTTCTTTTCTATAAAATCAATAACTGCATTTGCAGCAGCACAGCATAAGTTATTCCCACCAAACGTTGAAGCATGATTTCCTTTGTCAAAATCCAAGTTTGAGATGCATACTCCAATTGGAACACCATTTCCTATGCCTTTAGCTAAAGTAGCAATATCAGGTATTATTCCTTCGTGCTGATAGGCAAAAAACTTTCCAGTACGTCCTGTTCCTGACTGAACTTCATCGGCTATCAATAGTACGTTATTCTTTTTACATAATTCACTTAATTTTTTCAGATAACCTTCATCAGGCACAATTATCCCTGCTTCTCCCTGTATCGGCTCTATTATGACAGCAGCTATCTCAGGTGTAATAGCATTCTCTAAAGCTGCAATATTATTATACTCTACGAATATTACATCAGGCGCTAAAGGCAAAAACGGAGTTTTATACTTCTCTTTCCATGTAGCTGCCAAGCTTCCTGCAGTTCGGCCATGAAAGCAATGCTCAAATGCAATAAACTTTTTTTTGCCAGTTATCTTTTTAACTAACTTTATAGCAGCTTCATTTGCTTCTGCCCCTGAATTGCAGAAGAAACATTTTTTTAATCCACTTAGTTTGGATAATTTCTCAGCAAGCACAGCCTGAGGTTCAGTATAGTAAAGATTAGATATTCCAATCAGTTTCTTTGCCTGTTCTGAAATCGCTTTAGCAACCTCTTTGTTGCCATGACCAACAGAGCATGTTGCTATTCCGCCAAGGAAATCTAAGTACTTCTTTCCTTCTTTATCATAAACATAGCATCCTTTGCCAGATTCAACAACAATCTTGAACCTAGTGTAAGTCTGCATTACATGTTCCTCTTCCAGTTTCATTATTTCTTCTGTTTTCATTTGTTCAAGATACCCGTTTCTTACATTAACTGGGTACTCCTCCAAATCCAAATGTCTTAATGCAGGGTATCTTGAACTTTAAAAATACCCTGCCCATTTGGGCAGTTGGAATTTTCATTTTACAATCTCAGTTCCAATGCCTTTATCAGTGAAAAACTCTATCAATATTGAATGTTTTATCGTACCATCGATCAAATGTGCTTTTCCAACACCTTTCTTGACTGCATTCACACAACCTAAAACTTTAGGTATCATCCCTTTGCTGATAATCCCGCTTTTTATATGCGCTTTTGCAACATCAATGCTTAGATGTGTTATCAACCTTCCGTTTTCATACACCCCCTCAACATCAGTCAGTATAGTTAATTTCTCTGCTTTTAAAGCTTCTGCAACCTTTGTCGCTACAGTGTCTGCATTTACATTATTGTAGTTTTTGCCGTCATAACCAACAGGGCTTATCACAGGTATTATACCTGATTTTATCTTTTTCATCAGCTTTTTCTTATCTACTTTCACTACTTTTCCAACTAATCCTAGTTTTTTATCCTTTATCTTTGTTTTTAACAATCCTTTTGTCAAATTCTCTGCTTTGCAGTTATCATCCTTTAGCATATCTGAAATCTCTTTGTTGATTTCAAGCGAAACATTCTTTACAATAGCCATTGTCTGCTTGTCAGTATACCTTAAACCTTTAACAAAGACAGGTTTTATGTTTGCTTTCTGCATCTCCTTGCTTATATTAGGTCCGCCACCATGCACTACAACTGGGTTGATACCGACGTGCTTTAGCAGAGCAATATCACCCATGACTGATTTCTTTAGCTCATTATCTATCATTGCATTCCCGCCATACTTTATCACAAATATCTTTCCAGAGTATTTCTTTATATAAGGCAATGCTTCAATCAAAGTATTTGCTTTTTTTTGTGACAGTTCCATCTGTTTTACCTCTTTATCAAGTATGATATTCTGCATTTATCTCAACATAGCCATAGCTCATATCACAACCATATGCAGTTGTTTCTTCTTTTCCTAGATTTAAATCGACAATAACCTTAACTTTATCTTTCTTAAGCAATTTTGAAATCTTTTTCTTGTTAAAATCCGAAACTTCAACACCATTATGCACAATCAACTTGTTTTGAATCACAATATCTACCTTATCCTGATTGAAATAAGCATCACTATTTCCTATTGCGCACATTATACGTCCCCAGTTAGGATCATTTCCGAACATCGCACACTTAAACAAGTTTGAAGTGATTATCCCTTTTGATATCTTAACAGCATCTTTCTTAGTTTTAGCATTCAAAACAGTAACCTCTATTAATTTAGTAGCACCTTCTCCATCATAAGCAATCTTCTTTGCCATCTCTTTGCAGACAAAGTTTAATGCTTTCTGAAACTTATTCTTATCAACCTTCTTTGTATTATTGCTCATCAGAGTTACCATATCTGATGTTGAAGTGTCCATATCAACTGAAACCATATTAAAGCTGCCATTTACTGCATTAACTAAGCATTTCTTTAATTCTGAAGATGATAGATCAGCATCTGTTGTGATAAAGCAGAGCATTGTTGCCATATTTGGATGTATCATACCAGAGCCTTTTGCAATGGCTCCAATCACAAAATTATCAACCTTTACAGCAATCTCTTTCTTCATAGTATCCGTAGTAAGTATAGCTTGTGCAGCTTGGTTCACTTTCTTAAGCTGTTTTAAACTTCCCTTAATCCCTTTCTTCATCACATCCATTGGCAAATTTTTGCCTATTATTCCAGTTGAAGCAACTAAAACATCATAGGGATTTATCTTAAGCTCTTTTGCAGCAAGTTTACAGGTTAAAACAGCATCATTTATTCCTTTCTGGCCTGTTGCAACATTTGCAATGCCTGAATTGATAACAATAGCCTGTGCTTTTCCATTCTTAAGATGCTCCATATCAACATACAATGGAGCTCCTTTTACCTTATTCTTTGTATAGACAGCAGCAGCACTGCATATCTTATCTGAATAGATAACTGCAAAATCTTTCTTGCCTTTCTTTATTCCGATGCATTTACCTAAAGCAGTAAATCCGTCTACAGCAGTTATATTGTTTTTGATAAATTTCATTATATTTTCCCCAACAATTTCAATATTATTGCTTTTTGCGCATGCATCCTGTTCTCTGCCTGGTCAAAAACAATGCTCTGCTTTGAATCAATCACTTCATCTGTAACTTCATAGCCG
Source organism: Nanobdellota archaeon (assembly GCA_018813685.1). Classification (GTDB taxonomy): domain Archaea; phylum Nanobdellota; class Nanobdellia; order Woesearchaeales; family JACPBV01; genus JAHJAV01. The sequence continues at coordinate 15,924 of JAHJAV010000032.1, forward strand.
CGATACGCTGGAAGGCAGTGCATAAACAATGCCTTTCCTACTAATTTCTTAGTAACCTGATATGGCGGGAATACCTTAAGGCGTTTTGCTTTTTCTTCTTCCTGTCCCATCGAAACCCACGTATCTGTATAGATTACATCTGCTCCGGCAGCTGCCTTAACAGGATCATTTGTCAATAAATCAGGTTTTTCTAACGGTTCATAACCTTTAGGAGCTGCTACTGATATTTTCATCCCAACTTTTTTACAGCCAACAATCAATGAATTGCATACATTATTACCATCGCCAATATAAGCTAGCTTCAAACCTTTCAGTTTACCAAAATTCTCCTTGATTGTCATCAGATCAGCAATTATCTGGCACGGATGGTATTTATCACTTAAACCGTTTATCACAGGCTTTCCTGCATACTCTCCCATAACCTCAACAGCCTCCTGTTTATAGACGCGCGCCATTATAATATCAACATACCTTCCGATGCATTTGATCTCATCTTTAAGGTCTGCTTTCCCTAGCTGAGTTGTCTTCCAGTCAAGAAACAAAGCATGGCCCCCTAACTGAGCCATCCCAGCTTCAAAGCTTATCCTTGTTCTTGTCGAAGTTTTCTCAAACAGCATCGCTAATGTCTTTCCTTTAAGGACCTCAATATATTTCTTAGGGTTTTTCTTTATCGCTATAGCCTTATCTATTATATTGATAATATCTTCATTGCTCCAGCCCTTTAATGTTAATAAGTTCATTTTGTTCACCTTAATTGCTAAATCATAAGAAACTCTCTGCGCTTATTTATAAATATATTGACTCATATAAAACAAAATAGACAAAAATGTCTAGGATTGGACAATAGACTTAATATATCTTTCCAGTGCAATTCTTTTCTCTGATAAATTAGCTACTACTTCTAATTCCGGAACAAGAGGAACTGAGAAATAACTACCCTTAAACCCGCTTTGAGCAATGTATCTTCGCACATTCCTTTCATGAAGTTGAGGCGTATGCTCTAAAGTCGTGCCATTTACTCTATCGGCAGGCATGTGCTGATAATCTTTATTAAATACTATTGCTGCAACTGGAAATCCCCTCTTCTCCAATTCTCTTCTAAGGCGGGTTGTTTCTTTTAAGACAATGTCTTCTGGAGAACTAACAATGATAAATGAAGTATAATTAGGATCTTGGATTTTTGCAAGAAAATCATTATAAGCTGCTTGGAATGATTCTATGTGTGTAACATACTCACTTTTGGATGCAAATCGAGCTATATCTGGCCATCCTGCTGCTCTAGCTATAAGATTCCATTTTGTTCTGTGTTGTTTCATAACAGAAAATCTGTCTACAGATTGTTTAGCTTGCCTTAAAAGCTGAAGAGTTCCATTGCTTGGCTCAAGATCATAAACTATTTGGGTTATTCCACCATTTTTTTTAATTTGCGCTATTCTTTCAGAAACCATAACATTCAAAGCTGCAAAAGGTTCCATTGCAACAGGCACCCCTAATTGTTCTACAACATCATAAAGGTGCAGAACTTCTTGGTAAGAAGGCAATCCCGCTGCTCTGTTTTTTCTTTTTTCTTTCCCCCCTCTTCTGACATGACCAACTATTTTATCTGGAGAAACTAAAAGAATGGACAAAGACCGTAAGTCTTCATAAACAGGAACAACCTAATTATCATCAGGCATGTCTATTCCAAATGCATCAGGCAAAGAATGCGCAGGATCAACGTCATTAGCCATCACATGAGAACCATTTGTTGCAAGATGCAATGACAGTGCTGCAGCCAAAGTAGATTTGCCTACTCCTCCTTTTCCTGTAACCCATACCATTCCCTTGCCATTTACCAAATCAGTCAGTGTCATAAGCCACTGAAATACAAGTTTATTTTTAAATATATCTATCAGAGCATATTCAAAATCAAACATTGGATACCCTATATGTTTTATTTCAACAAAACATTTATATACTAGTTATAACAACTATATAACTAGGTGATAAACTATGGAAGCCACAACAATCCAAATAAAAAATGAAACACTTGAAAGGTTAAAATTCTTTAAAGAAGCTAATAAAGAAAGCTATGACGAGATAATAAATAAGATGATTGATGAGCTTGAAGAGGGTGAACTTACAGATGAATCTTTAAAGGATATAATCGAAGCAAAGAAAGAAATAAGGGAAGGCAAAGGCCAAAGAATTGAGGATGTGGCTAAAGAGCTAGGGATAAAGCTGTAAAATGTATTCTGTTATAATTCTTCCAAAAGCAAAAAAGCAGCTAGTTAAATTAGAAAAGCAAACAATAGAGATTATACTAAAAAAGATTTATAGCATAAAAGAAGAGCCGCTTCATTATATTGAAAGATTAAAAGACCTGCCCAGCTGGAAATTGAGGATAGGTGATTATAGGGCAATTTTAAGCATAAATACTGGAAAGAAAGAAATTTACATAGAGAAAGTAGGCCATAGGAAAGGGATATACAAAAGCTAATTCTTTAAAAATCGAATACTTTATATATCTCAAATCTCATTTGAGTATTATAAAACCGTAGGTTTTATATATTTCCATATTTTTTGAATTTATCATGGGGAAAACAATAATTATTGTGGGTGGACAATGGGGAGACGAGGGCAAGGGCGCAATCATAGATTTCTTGGCAGAAAAAGCAGATGTTGTTGCAAGGTTTGCAGGCGGAAATAATGCAGGCCATACAGTATGTGTAGGAAACGAAGTCTACAAGTTCCATCTTATTCCTTCTGGGATCATCCATAAGAAATTAAACATAATAGGAAATGGAACAGTCATAGATCCGGAAGTTTTAGTAAGTGAGATAGAAGGCTTAGAAAAAAGAGGATTCACTATAGATTCATCTAATTTAGTCCTAAGCTCAAGCGCGCATATAATCACAGCAGATCAAATCTCAGAAGACCAGGCTACTGGCGCAAGAATCGGCACAACAGGAAGAGGCATAGGCCCTTGCTATAAAGACAAGATCGCAAGAAGAGGAAAAAGAGTTGCTGATTTCATAAAAGAAAACAACAAAGAAGCAAAAAAGCTAAGGCCATTGGTAAAAGAAACATACCTAATCATAAATGAAGCTATCGATTCTGGAAAAAAAGTATTGATAGAAGGCGCGCAAGGAGCATTATTAGACATAGACCACGGAACTTATCCATTTGTTACGTCCTCAAACCCTACAACAGGCGGAGCATGCACTGGTTTAGGTATAGGTCCAACTAAAATCTCAAACTCAATAGGAATATTCAAAGCCTATATCACAAGAGTGGGTGGCGGTCCATTTACAACTGAATTAGGAACAGAGCAGCAGACAAAAAGCGAAGAATCATTATCCGAACTAAAAAGCAAATTAAGCAAAGATGGATTTGAACATCTCTACAGAAAAATCATCCATCAGGCTAATCAAAGCGATGAATATTCTGAAGGAAGATTGTTAAGAATACAGGGCGGAGAATACGGAACAACTACCGGACGGCCAAGAAGAACCGGTTGGTTTGACGCAGTTGCTGCCAAATACTCTATAATGATAAATGGTTTAAGTTCTATTGTAATCACAAAATTAGATGTGCTGTCAAACTTAAGAAAGCTAAAGATATGCACCCATTATGAGATAGATGGAAAGAAAACAGGCAGGTTCCCATTAAACTTAGAAGAGCTGAAAAAAGCAAAGCCAGTCTACATAGAGATGGACGGATGGGATGAGGACCTGACTAAAATTACTGAATTCAAGAAACTGCCTGAAAAAGCAAGAAAATACTTAGAAAAGATAGAAGAAATTCTAAAGACTAAAATCTCAATCTTAAAGATAGGACCTAAAAGAAACCAAACAATTGTGGTTGATAACAAATTTTTGTTTTAAACCTTCTCAATATTCAATTTTCCCTTACTAGCCTTAATAACAACTTCATCCTTTTCTGCAAATTTAGAAATATTAGTAACCAATTTAGGAAGTAATATCCTTTCCCCCCTCAGATCAAGATTGACAATAATATGCTGTTCTTTAGCGCTTTTTTCAAGATTTATCTCCTTCATTATCTCTCCAGCGCCTTTCTTAGTTCCCGATTCCTTAAGTTCTTTTGTCTTCTCGTAAAGGTATTTTGCAATCTTGTCAGCAACATCTATTCCAGTTGTTTTGGTTATTCCTTGTAATCCTGGAGAAAGATTTACTTCAATTACCACAGGCCCTTTAACACTCTCTAATATATCAACAGCGCATATTTCTGCACCTATTGCCTTTGCTGCTTCAACAGCTATCTTCTGTATGCGCGCATCTGCTAAAAACACCTTTCCTTCTCCGCCTGCATGTATATTTGCTCTCTTCTCACCGACAACTGCTTTTCTTTTCATAGAAGCAACTACTTTATTGCCTACAACTATCACCCTTATATCTTCTCCGCCTGTTTCTATATATTCCTGGATAATAAAAGACTGCCTTAAAGTTTCTAAAGCATCCATAAGAGAAGAAGCTGCTGCAAAGCTTTCTGCATACATCACCCCTTTTCCGCCTGTGCCTGATGGAAATTTAAAGATAATAGGATAATTAACCTGCTCTAAAATCTTTTTTGCAGCGCTGGGAGAAGAAGTGAGGTAAGTAGTTGGCATAGGTATCTTGTTCTGCTGCAGGAATAGGTGAGTCAGCAGTTTATCGTGCCCAACTGTAAATGCGCCTGCTTTAATTGGCATATAAGTAGTTGAATAAAAAGCGCCAGTTATTGCTCTTAAGGTCTGTGCATACCTAAAGCTGCCCTTAGCATAGATACAATCATATTTTTCCAATGCTTCTCCATTATACAATATATCTGATTTATCAGAAGAAAGATTAACTTCCATATTCCTTATATCTATATCGTCAACAGTATCAAAATATTTTCGCATAGCTTCAACTGTCCATTTCGAGCTTTCAGATCCTAATGACATCAATGCTGCCTTCATTGGAAATTACCTCCCTATGATTTCTAAATAATTACAAATCTTTGATTTGAAATTCATTTTAGTGTTTTGATGGATCGATCAAATATCCATGTTTTAATATGTTCTGACCTATCAATACCCTGTATTTCATATGCCATCTGTCTGCCATCGTGAATTCTTCTATCCTTCTCTTGCCCGCTAACTCAATATCAGTCTCTATCACAGGCCTTACCTGGTTGCCCTGCGCAGACTTTATCAATCTTGACTTTATTATAGGCCCTAACTTAAGCTCTGTAGCTAAATTTATATCTATCGAGCTTTTAGAGGCGCCTGTATCTATCTTGGCATTTATTACCTTTTTCTCCCCTGACTTCATAAAGATGGTAATCGGTTCAATCAATCCTATGACTATCTTGCCATCTATCTTTTTGTATTGCATTTAGAACAAGGCATAAACTGGCTCGATTTTTAAAGTTTGCCATTATCATACCTCAAAAAATTCAAAACATTTAAATATAAGT
>JAHJAV010000033.1 GCA_018813685.1 Nanobdellota archaeon
GTCAGTAAGGGTTTAAATCAAAAAACCCATAAACTTCTGTTAAATCGCCTGTATTTAAGTTTGATATCATTTTGTCGACCAGATATGCTTTTTTCAAAATTATTCCTTAAAAACTACAAAAGACTTTATCAAAGCATTCAAATTCTAAAAAACCAAAAGCTTTAAATTAAGCCCCTAATCCTTTTTACTAAAATGTCAACAAAAAATCTAGATAAGATATTCAATCCTAAAAGCATCGCTGTAATCGGCGCTTCTGATACATTAGGCAGCGTCGGATATATTCTAGTAAAAAATCTCCTAAGCTCTGGATATGATGGTGTTGTTTATCCTGTAAATAATAAAAGAAAGAGTGTCCAGGGAGTTAAAGCTTACAAAACAATAGAAGAAGTTCCTGAAGTTGTTGACTTAGCTGTAATAGCTATTCCTGCTAAATTCGTTCCAGCAGCAGCAGAAGCATGCGGAAAAGTTGGAATAAAAGGGCTAGTGATTATCTCAGCAGGCTTCAAGGAATTAGGAAAAGAAGGGAAAGAATTAGAAGATAGTATAAAAGAAATAGTAACTAAATATGACCAGCGTGTCTTAGGCCCTAACTGCTTAGGATTCATAAGGCCGCACTTAAACCTTAATGCAAGCTTCGCAAAAAAGATGGCCATACCTGGAAAGATAACATTCTTATCGCAGAGCGGAGCTATATGCACCTCAATATTAGACTGGGCAAACTCCAAAGGGGTAGGCTTTAGCAATTTCGTCTCAATCGGCTCAACATTAAACATAGACTTTGGTGATCTTATAGATTACTTTGGCTCAGACGCAAAAACAAAATCAATCATACTTTATGTAGAAGCTATCACAGACGCTAGAACATTTATGAGCGCAGCAAGAGGCTTTTCAATGACCAAGCCAATTATAGTTGTAAAATCAGGTGTTTTCAGCGAAGGCGCAAAAGCAGCTGCTTCACATACAGGCGCTCTAGCAGGCGAAGATGCAGTGTATGATGCTGCATTCAAAAGAGCAGGCATAGTAAGGGTAGAAGAGCTTATGGACCTTTTTACAACTTCAGAAGTATTGGCTAAACAGCCAGTTCCAAATGGAAACAGATTAGCCATAATCACAAACGCAGGAGGACCTGGAGTCATGGCAACTGACGCATTGATAAGATACGGCGGAAAGCTAGCTGAACTTTCAAAAGAGACCATAGCTAATCTGAATAAAGTTCTCCCTGATTTTTGGAGCAAAGCAAATCCTGTTGATGTATTAGGAGATGCAACTGCAGATCGTTATGGAAAAGCAATGGAAGTCTGCTTGAAAGACAAAGGCATTGATGGTGTTTTAGTTATATTGACTCCCCAGGCGATGACCGACCCAACAGCAATTGCCAAATGCTTGGTTGAAAAATCAAAGGGTTTTAACAAGCCTATCTTAGCTTCATGGATGGGCGCTGATGATGTTGAAGAAGGCATGAAATTGCTGAATAAAGGAGATATCCCTACATTTCTCACACCTGAGCAGGCAATCAAATCATTCATTTACCTGTTTAATTATGGAAAGAACCTAAAATCATTATATGAAACACCTGAGAATATACTTGAAGGAGTAAACCCAGACAAAGTAAAATTAAGAAATATGCTGAAGAAAATAGCAAAAGAAGGAAGATACATATTAAATGAGATAGAATCTAAACTGTTGCTTGAGGAATATGGGATACCTGTTTCAAAGCCGATTCTTGCAAAAACTGCTGAAGAAGCTGTAAAGATTGCAAAAAAGATGAAGTATCCTGTTGTTCTAAAGCTGCAATCCCCTGATATAACCCACAAGAGCGATGCAGGGGGAGTTAGGCTTAATGTAAGAACAGATCATGGTGTAATAGACAATTTCGAGATGATAATCGACAGCGCAAAAAAATACAAGCCATCTGCAAAATTAGAAGGAGTTACAGTACAGCCCATGGTCGCTAATGAAGGTTATGAATTAATATTAGGTTCTAAAAAAGATAATTTGTTTGGTTCTGTCATCTTGTTTGGGATGGGCGGCATAGCAGTTGAATTGTTTAAAGACAAAAGAATCGGCTTGCCTCCATTGAATGATACTTTAGCTAAAAGATTGATAGAGGGAACAAAAATCTATGAATTCCTAAAAGGATTCAGAGGTAAGAAAGCAGTTAACATAGACCTGCTTAAACAGATTGTGATAAGGTTTTCGCATCTGATTGTAGACTTCCCAGAAATAAAAGAGATGGATATAAATCCGTTTATCATTGATCACAAAGAGGCTCTTGCGCTTGACGCTAGAATTGCAATTGACGAAAATATGATATTCAATGATAAAGCCGGCAGGCAGGACCATCTGGTTATAATCCCCTATCCGACAGAATTCATAAAAAAGGTTAATGTAAAAGGAAAAGAGATAATATTAAGGCCCATAAAGCCAGAGGATGAGCCATTGCACGAGGAGATGTTCAAAACATTCTCACAAGACACAGTAAGATTCAGGTTTTTTAGGATAATAAAAGAACTGACAAGAGAAGAAGTTATCAGGTTCTGCCATAGTGATTATGACAGGGAGATTGCTTTAGTAGCCATAATCAAAGATGGCGGAAAAGAAAAGATGATTGGTGTGTGTAGGTTAACTGGTGATCCAAATAATGAAAAAGCAGAGTTTGCGATTATGCTTAGGGATGACTGGCAGAGCAAAGGATTAGGAGAAATTATGATGGATTATATATTAGATATTGCAAAGCAAAAAGGCTGGAAAACAATCTATGCAGGTGTTTTAAGGTCCAATGTTAAGATGATAAAACTGTTCCAGAAAAAGGGATTTAAGCTTGAAATGATCGAAGGCGAAGGTATGTACGAAGTTAAGAAAGATATAAAAGGTTAGATGAATTCTCAAAATCACTTGTTTTAGCAAGATATATAAATTCCTTCAAAAAACTAAATCCAACGAGGTGTTGTATTATGGAAGAAAAAGATGCTTATGAAAATTCGCAAAAGCAATTAGACAAGGTAGCAAAGTTATTGGGATTGGACTCATGCACGCATCAGCTGTTGAGGCAGCCAATGAGGGAATTCCATTTTCACATTCCTGTAAGGATGGATGATTGTTCTTTTAAGGTGTTTGAGGCATATAGGGTTCAGTACAATGATTCAAGGGGCCCTACAAAAGGAGGGATAAGGTTCCATCCGGATGAAACACTGAGCACAATAAAGGCATTGGCTGCATGGATGACCTGGAAATGCGCAGTTGTGGATATTCCGTTGGGCGGAGGCAAAGGCGGCGTTGTTTGCGACCCAAGAAAACTTTCAGAAGGGGAGCTTGAAAGATTAAGCAGGGGATATATAGAAGGGGTATGGAAATTGATCGGGCCTGAATGCGATATTCCTGCCCCAGATGTTTACACCAATTCCAAAATAATGGGGTGGATGGTCGATGAATACAACAAGCTTGTAGGCCATAATGCATTTGGAGTTATAACAGGAAAGCCTTTATCAATAGGGGGCTCTTTAGGGAGAGGCGATGCAACTGCCCGCGGAGGCATCATCACAATCAGAGAGGCTGCTAAGCATTTAGGCATTGATTTAACAAAAGCTAAAGTAGCTGTGCAGGGATTTGGGAACGCAGGAAGCTTTGCAGCTATTTTATACAATGAGTTTTTCGGCGGTAAGTTAGTTGCTGTTTCTGATTCAAAAGGCGGAAGTTATAACAGTGAAGGATTAGACGCTAAAAAGGTTCTTGAGCACAAAGAAAAAACAGGCTCTGTAGCTGGATTTAAAGGAGCTAAAGAAATATCTAACCAAGAGCTTTTGGAATTGGATGTTGATATTCTGATACCTTCAGCAATGGAAAACCAGATTACAGACAAAAATGCAGATAAAATAAAAGCTAAGATTATTGCTGAGCTAGCTAACGGGCCGACAACACCTGAAGCAGACAATATCTTATTCAAGAAAGGAGTTTTTGTAATACCTGACTTTTTGTGCAATGCAGGAGGCGTTACAGTAAGCTATTTTGAATGGGTGCAAAACATTACAAGAGACTATTGGGATCTTGAAACAGTGCATAAAAAGCTTGACAAGAAGATGACAAAGGCTTTTAATGATGTTTTCAATGAGTATACTGCAAGAAAAATCGATATGAGGACAGCAGCTTATGTGGTGGCTGTGCAGAGAGTTGCATTAGCTATGAAAGACAGGGGATGGGTAATGCATGTAGTAGATGAAGAGAAAGCTATAAAAGATAAACTCAACGAAGAAAGGTATTAAATTTTTACTTTTTTATTGTTTATAAAGTATAAACTCAACTTATACTTTACTAAACTAGGGAAAATTTCACTATTTTAATGAATTAATGAAATTTTCTTGTTTAAACTTTTCCAGCTTGCCAAAATCCAAAGTACTAAAATAATCAGCAGCAGTCTCTGCCCGTCTTATCTCTACAACAGAACCATCCTGCCTTAACAATAACTCAGCTGACCTTAACTTCCCATTATAATTAAATCCCATCGCATGTCCATGGGCACCTGAATTATGAATCGCCAGTATATCTCCTGCAGAAATCTCAGGCAGCATCCTATCTACTGCAAACTTGTCATTATTCTCGCACAAGCTGCCAGTAACATCATACTTATGACTAGATTTCTTATCTTCCTTTCCTAAAACAGTTATATGGTGATAAGCTCCGTAAAGCGCAGGCCTCATAAGATTAGCCATGCATGCATCACAACCTACATAATCCTTATAAGTATTCTTGATGTGCCTGACTGCAGTTACCATCCACCCATAAGGCCCTGTGATCATCCTTCCGCATTCCATTACAATCCTTAAAGGATCTAGACTGTTCTTTACAATAATCTCATCATAAGCCTTTTTTATTCCATCAGAAACATAATCCAGATCAATTGCCTTATCAGTTGGCTTGTAAGGTGTTCCATAACCTCCGCCCAAATTCACAAACTCGAACCTTATTCCAACCTTAGCAGATATTTCTGCAGCTAAGTTAAACAACATTCTTGCAGTTTCAATATGATAATCAGGATTAAGCTCATTGGAAACAACCATCGTATGTAATCCAAATCTCTTTACCCCTTTCTTTTTCATGATAGTATATCCTTCGATAAGCTGCCCTTTTGTAAAGCCATACTTTGCCTCTTCAGGATGGCCAATCAATGTGTTTCCTGTTCTTGCCTTTCCAGGATTATATCTAAAGCATATCAGATTTGGGATTCCTGCTGCCTTTTCCAGCATGTGTATATGGCTTATATCGTCAAGATTGATTATAGCTCCAATCTTCTTTGCATAAGCGTATTCTTCAGCAGGAGTATCATTAGATGTAAACATGATATTCTCTCCAAGAATCCCTGCCTTCTCAGAAAGCATAAGCTCAGGCAAGCTGCTGCAGTCTGTTCCCATCCCCTCCTCTTTTAATATCTTTAAGATAAATGGATTGGGCAGTGCCTTTACAGCAAAATAATTCATAAAATCTTTTGACCAAGAAAATGCCTTGTACAGCTTTCTAGAGTTCTCTCTAATTGCTTTTTCATCATAGATATGAAAAGGTGTTGGATGCTCAGCTATTATCTTCTCTGTCTGCTTTTTTGTTAATGGATAGTTTGTTATCATTTTTTTATGAATAAAACCCCTTCTCTATGCTCGAATTCTTTGTCCCCTGTAACAAATTGGATGTTATTTTCTAAAGCATATAAATAGCCAACACAGTCAAAAAATGAAAGATTTTTTTGTCTGTTATCTATCCTAAATTTAACTGCCTTGATCAGAATATCCCTCGAAACTGCCTTGCAAAAAGCACTAAGTTTTCTATGCCAGTAATCTGCTGTCTTTTCATCATATTTCCTATAAATGTCTGCATAAAATTCAGACATTGTGATATCTGTCACTACAGGGTCTTTATCAAGCAAACCGCTAAATTTAGGATTGCCGTTGTTTATTTCAACCAGGGCATAAGTGTCAAGGCAGATCATTTTATATGTCCTTTTCCAGCATTTTCCTTGTTTTCAAAAATTCTTCCTGCGAAATCTTATTCTTCTTGCCCCAGCCGAATAACTCTTTTAGGGAGTTATCTTTCTTAGTAAGCTCTATAATAACTTCCTGGTTCTCGCCCAAATTCATCCTCTCTAATTCATGCTTGGGAATCAAAACTCCAAATGAATTTCCCCATTTTTTTATCTTACCTGCAATCATCTTATCACCGTTTATTGGAAATTCCTTACAAAATTTCCAATTCCTCAAACATTCTGTTTGAGTTATACATTATGTTTAACTAATTATACATAATGTATAACTAATATATAAAGATTGCGTTTTTTTGAGAAAAAAGAAAAGATTGTTAGGAAACTATAACTCTAAAATTTCTAGAAAAAAAGAAAATAGTTTAAGGTATATTCTTAAATTGTTTTGAATGCTGCTCACCAGCGCTCCCCCAATTCTCCTTGGGTATTTCATCAATCACAACAGTTACTGCTTCTTTAGGGCAGCCGCATGTTTCGACAATCGCTTCTGTAACTTTTTTTATGATTTTTTCCTTATCTTCTGCGCTTCTTCCTGACCACATATCTATCTTTACAACTGGCATATTTATCACCTAAATAATCATAAGGTATTATATTATTTAAAGATGTCGGAATTATGGCATAAAGGGCATATACAAAAAGATTAAAAACTCAGATATATTCTCGATATTGGGGGCAGAGACTATTAAAAAAATATTGATGCTATTTATGATTGCAGCTATCTTGGCTAGTTCTGCTTATTCTTTCCCTTATGCATCAGTTGAGCAGGATGTATACAATCAACTAAATGAAAAAGGAAGTGTAGAGATTGAAGTACAGCTAAAAGAAGCTCCTCAATTTAACATAGCCTCTAATAAGATACAAGACAAACTTTCTCAACTGCAATCGATAAGGGATAAGGTAAAAGAAGCTCAAAACAGGGTATTAAGCAGGGATTTAGGGATCCTTGTGTCAAGAGCATTAAACCATATTCAGGTTAAATACAGATATGCAACAATAGACGGGTTTTCTGCAGTAGTTGATGAAGCTGGACTAGAGATGTTAAAGAACAATCCAAATGTTGAAAGCATAAGCTATAAGAGAAAATTACATATTTTATTAGACCAATCTGTTCCATTAATCAATGCAACAAAAGTCTGGAGTATACAGGGAGATGGGATGAACATCACAGGAAAAGGCCAAACAGTATGTGTTGTTGACACAGGGATTGATTATACTCACCCTGCATTAGGCGACTGTACAACAGCCCAATTTACCAATGGAACATGCAGGAAAGTCATTGGCGGCTATGATTATGTCAACAATGATAATAATCCGATGGATGACAATAGCCATGGCACGCATGTTGCAGGAATAGTTGCATCTGAAGACAGCACTTACAAGGGAGTTGCGCCTGACGCTAAACTTGTCGCTGCAAAAGTATGCGATTCAGGCGGCTCATGTGCCTATACTACAGCAGGCATTGACTGGTGCAATGATCATTATCTGGATTATAATATATCTGTAATCACAATAAGTATAGGCAGCAACTGTGCCGATCCCCCAAAATGCCATTATAGTAGTGAAACTTTCTGTTATTGGTATTCTTCTACAATGGGTGATGCAATAAGCCAAGCCCATAATCTGAGTATTTTTGTAGACGCTGCTTCTGGTAATGAAGGAATCACAGACGAAATAAGCGCCCCTGCGTGTATGCCCTATGCAGTTTCAGTCGGCTCAACAACAAAATCAGATAGCATCTATTCAACAAGCAATTCAGGCCCTAACTTAGACTTGCTTGCGCCAGGAAGTGACATTACCTCAACTTGGCTCGGAGGAGGATTTGGCTCAAAAACTGGAACATCAATGGCAGCCCCTCACGTCGCAGGAGCAGCTGCTTTGTTAAAACAATACAACACCTCACTAACACCTGATGATATAGAAAAAAAGCTCGAAAGGAATGGGTTTAACATAACAGACACAAGAAATAGTTTAACATTTCCAAGAATAGATGTTTATAATGCTCTTGAAATGTCAAATCCTTTTGTCAAAACAAGCGGAACTCAATTTTACCTTAACAATAAGCCATTCTATTTTGCAGGAGCAAACGGTTATTTCCTATGGTATGGGGATTATAACTGCAACAAAACAAACCCAAGTCCAAACAGCGGACAATGCACATCAGAGTTTTTAGATGACGCAAAAGCAATGAACTTCACAGTCATTAGGACATGGGGTTTTGCAGATGGACCAAGCACATCAACTAATAATTATTGGGGCTCGTTGCAGCCAGATGCAGGAGTTTACAATGAAACAAATTTCCAGAAGTATGATAAATTAATAAAAGAAGCAGGAGACAGGAACCTAAAATTAATAATTCCCTTAATAAATAACTGGAATCATTTTGGCGGAATGTGCCAGTATGCAGCTTGGTGCAATATATCTGGAAGCTGCGATGGAACATCAGGCACACATGACCAGTTTTATACAGATTCATGCACAAAAGAGCTGTATAAAAATTATGTCAGTTATTTTCTTAACAGAACAAACACATTAACAGGAATAAAATACAAAGATGACCCTGCAGTAATGGCATGGGAGCTGACAAATGAGCTAAGGGCAAAATCAGACAGCACAGGAAACACAGTAAGCAGCTGGGTAAATGAAATGGGCTCTTACATAAAGTCAATCGACTCCAATCATCTTCTCGCAACAGGTGAAGAGGGATTTTATGTCAGCGGAAGCAGGCCTGAATATGGCTATCATGGCGAGGAAGGGACTGACTTTATCAAGAATAATCAGCTGCAGCCAATAGATTTTGCATCCATGCACATTTACAATTGGAGCGGCTATAACAACAGCCTTTATTGGATAGAGAAACACGCAGATGACACAAAAAACATTCTTGGAAAGCCTATTGTAGCAGGAGAGCTCGATGCCGGGCAATCTGATTCGTCCATTCAGGGATGGTACAATAAGATTGAAGAGAATGGATTGAACGGAGATACCATATGGATGCTCTGCCCCACTAATTTTCATGAATCAGGGGAAAGATGCGTTTATTATCCTGCTGATAATCTTAGCAGGTTTATTGTCAACCATTCCAATTTTATGAAAAGCAGGGCAAATAACCAGCCGCCTTATTTGGCGCCGATAGGGGATATAATTGTAAATGAGTCTGAATTGGTCCTTATTAATGCAAGCGCAACTGATCCTGAAAATGATGCTCTTTATTATTCCATTAACGACAGCAGATTCAGCAAAGATAATAATGTATTCACGTGGCAGACAATGTACGGAGATAATGGCTCGTATTCCTTTAATGTGGCTGCCAGTGACGGCATGTTTGATTCCTATCAAAAGGTCAATGTTACAGTGAAAAATATCAATAAAAGCTGCGTTGTGCCTTATGATGGAATGAACATCAGCGAAAATGCTTCTTTATGCAGTGGCGATTATTTTTTGCCCAATGGAATCAGAATAGTAAACAGCAGCTTGGCATTAAACTGCAATGGGGCAAGGATTTATGGAAACTATACTTCAAGCGGAGTCTATTTTGAAAGCGTAGATAATGTTACGATAACAAACTGCATTTTAGACGGCTTTACAAGAGGAATATACTGCAAAAATTGCCGCAATTCAGAAATCAGCAAGAATAAAGTCAAGGGAAATGATTACCTGATACGTATTGATAGCGGATATGGCAACAGGATTGTAAGCAACGAGCTTAATGGCAGCTACCACATCATAAGGTTGTTTTCAAGCACACTCATCTCAATTGAGAATAATATAATAACAAGGTACAGCGGAAGCGGGCTTTCCTTTGATGGAGCATATAACATATCAATCAGAAACAACACCATTTACAGCGGGAATAATGCGATAATGTGCTGGTATTCATGCTACTACACCCAAATAGAGGGAAACAGTTTTATTAATAACGGCATTGCAGTGGATTTCAGGAACTTTACAGGGGATGACAGATACAATTACCATAACTTGGCTGTATTTCATAATAATTTTATAGGCAGCGGCCAGTATTATAGGGGCGGAGGCTTTAATATAAGCTTTGATTTTAATAACAGCGGAAATTATTACAGCAGTTATGATTGCAGAGATGACAATTATGATGGTTTTTGCGATGATCCTTTTCAAGTGACTGTTAACGACATCGACAGATATCCCTATACCAGGCAAAGCGGCTGGCTGTATGATTCTATCCTGTTTAAGAAAAAATTAATTCAAGGCTGGAATCTTATCTCAATTCCATTAAACCTAAGCAATTGGACAGTAAGCAGCATATTCAGAAATTATTCGAGCATATTTACTTATGATAATAGATGGATTGAATTAACCAATAGCTCAAAAATAAATGAAACGATCGGATTTTGGATAAATATATTGAATAATCATACACTTCAAATAGAAGGAAAAGAATTCAATAACCTTACAATTAACCTAAACCAAGGCTGGAATCTAATCGGCTATCCAAGCTTAAACAAAACAAACATTTCTGAATTCTTTGAAGGTGCAAACATCACAGCTGCCTTTGCTTATAACGGAACATGGCTAAGCTACAACCCCTCAAGAAATGACAGCTTAAACACATTAAAGCAGATGAAGCCAGGCTATGGATATTGGGTAAAAACTGGATAAGTATTTTATGGTTACGTTTGTAACCCCATTATAGTTACGTTTGTAACCAAAAGGTTTATATACCTGTTAGTTTTTACTAGTTACAACTGTACCAATAACAAAGCTACATCTGTAACCATGAATATAGAAAAACACCTGGAAAGGCTGAAAGAAAGCATAGAGGTAATAGATGAAAGTATAACAAAGGATATCACAAAGAGGCAAAGGACTATTGGCTTTAGTGTCTCTGCCGCTTCTGCTGACATGTTTGAAATCTTCCTGCATAAGAATAAGCTAATAGATCCTGGCTTTATAGTTAAGCATGAATGGTTCAAGTCAAAGAATAAAATAAAAGACAAGTTTCCATTTGATTTTAAGGGCAAGGAAAAGATTCTGGAATTGATGTATTATATGGAAGAAAGGAGGGATCCTCTTTGTTATGGGACTCCAAAGCCAGAAAGCTATATTAAAGAAGTAATAAGCAGATTCAATGAGCTAAAGAAGATATTCAAAGATAAGGGTGTTGCTCTTGAATAAAAAATTATTAAGCTATGCTGCTGATTTTGTTTCCTTTTTTTTAGAAAGGGCAGATCAGGGCAGGATTGAAAAAATAATACTGTTCGGCTCTGTTGCCAGGGAGGAAGCGGACAGCAATAGCGATGTTGATTTATTTGTAGAAACTGTGAATAATGCAAATATTGAAAAATCAATTGAAAAGATAAAAAGAGAATTTTTTGCTTCAATCAGGTTTAAGAGCTACTGGGAATTAAAAGGCATAAAAAATGATATCAAAACCATTAGCGGGAAATTAGACAACTGGAAAGATATAAAAAACAGCGTAATATCAAACGGCCTTTTATTATATGGAAAATATGAGTCAACCCCAAGAAATGCTGTCCATAAAACAGTCTTTTCATGGGAAAAGATAAAACCCGAATCAAAAAGGGTATTATTATTTAAAAGATTGTTTGGCTATAAAGCTGAAAAAAAGGGATATGAAGGCCTTTTAAGTCAATACGCTGGTGAAAAATTAAGCAAGGGAAGCATTATAATACCCGCAAAACACTCCCTTGTTTTCATGAAACTTTTCAGGAAAATGAAAATAACAGTCAAGATTAGGAAGATAGTAGAGTACAGTTAGATATTTGGGATGGGAGATATTGGATTAGCTCATTAAACAGCCAGACCGTGGAAATAGAAGGAACAAGGTTCAATTCAACTAATCTATCTCTAACAAAAAGTTGGAACCTTATCGGCTATCCAAGCTTAAACAAAACAAACATTTCTGAATTCTTTGAAGGTGTAAATATCACAGCTGCCTTTGCTTATAACGGAACATGGCTAAGCTACAACCCTTTAAGAAATGAAAGCTTAAACACTTTAAAGCAGATGAAGCCTGGGTTTGGTTATTGGGTTAAAAGGTAAAGATTTAAAAATATAGGGGGCATTCTTCTTATTAGGGGGTTAAGATTAAGAGAATTTCACTGTTAATATTAGCTATCTTATTGATTTTGCTAGTTTTAAGAATATCTTATTCAATATCTGTCCAGAAGATTTTAGAAGATAATGTAAAAATTAAGGATAGTATAATAATCCATGGATTAATTGCATATAAAAACATAAATAATGTTAGCATAAATGATCATTATTCAGAATACATTGAAATAGACAGATATGATTTAGTTAATTCAAATTTTCTTGTAGAGGATACTTTTCTTTTAGAGATAGCTATAGGAGACTTAAAAGAAGGAGAAACAAAAACAATAAATTACACTGTAAAAAAAGGAAAAGCAACTGCTCTTTTAGGTGCAA
The DNA here is from genome assembly GCA_018813685.1 of Nanobdellota archaeon. Taxonomy (GTDB): domain Archaea; phylum Nanobdellota; class Nanobdellia; order Woesearchaeales; family JACPBV01; genus JAHJAV01. Next base: position 12,449 of record JAHJAV010000033.1, read on the forward strand.
CTACTTACTTTATAGAAGGAGAAAAACACCAGCTATATCCAAAAGAAGTTGAAATTAATATTTCTGATAACTTTTTTTTAAAATTATTTAGTTTTATAGAAAATATTTTTAAGATAAAACAAGGAGGATAAAAATGAAAAAAACAAACTATATTTTAGGTGTGATAATGGTTTTATTTCTAATTCCAGTTGTTAAAGCTGAAGTTCCGCAGCAAAACCCGTTTTATTCTGTTGGAAGCGACTTTTTGGTTATTAAATACCACCCTATAGAGCCGGAAATACATGTTTTGTTCGATGATACATCTATATATTTGGATAACCAAAATGATGGAACATGGGATTATGAGTTTAGCGGGAATGCAGGAGAAACAATTACTTTAGATCCAGTTGGTTCTGCAGTGGCAGAGCCTGGCGGGCTGATCCATTCAAATAAGCCGGTTGGGTATAAGCAGGAATTGCAAAATACAGGCAGCTATATATCCCGTTTGTACACCTTTGTGCCTGTAATAGATAACCTAAAGTCAGAGTATTTTACTTATGGAAGTCATGAAAGTTTTTTTAGCGAGTATAGCGCTGGCCGCTATGATGGTAAATGGTATGTTGTGGCGCCCAAAGAAACTACTATATATGTAGACCAAAATATTACTGGCAATGTCAGCCAGGCTTTTAATGTCTCGCCAGGCGAGCTCAAGGCTTTTTCAGCTGACCCTTATTCAAGGGTTTATTCCAACAAGCCTTTTCTGGTTTTCAACCGGTTTACAATTGGAGGAATAAAAAGCAGGGATTTTTATACGCCTTGGGATCATGTCCAGATATTAGTTATTGAAAATGCCACTGAAATCAAGGTTGATATAAACAACGATGGCGTATCTGATGAAGCATACAACCTGAGCAAAGGCCTGCGTGGCTACTCACTTGCTTATGGCGCCAGGATAACAAGCAATAAGGATATTGCGATGTTTAGCAGGTATGAAACTTATGAGGGTCTCGTAAAAGCCTGCGGCGGAAACATGGATTTCTGTTTATTTGTAGTTTATGCTGCAGTCAATACTTTCCCATGCAATATTGGAAGTGATATGTGGGGGGATGGCGGAAGTTATTATGATACTCATATTTATTATGTTACAGGCATTTACAACCAATTTTCTGGCTTATACCCTAATACCTCATATTTTGTTGATAACCAGCAGGAAAATGATCTCCTGCCAGAGTATAACAGAACTATAGCTTCCAATACAATAGATGCATTATCAGGAATAGGAAAAGTGCATATATGGTCAGATATGCCGCTGCTTTATTCATACAAGTATGACATGGATTCTTCAGCTACTACCCTGCGATATCTTATGAGTTATCCATACTCACAAATCTACTCAACATCCTGGCCATCCAATAAAATAATGGGAACAAATGAATTAACCCAGATGAATGTGCGTGTCTTTAACCCTTTTGCAACTACAACAATTAATGATTTAGAGATTAAGATTAAAGTTCCAGATGAATTTACAGCAAATCCATCTACTTCATTTTTAATAAGAAAACAAAGCCTAGTCAATGATAACAATATTAGTTCAGATATTATATCAGAAGACCCGCAACATATTGGCGATTATTATGAATTTACCTTAACCAATTCTGACAGCTCTGTTATAGGCACTCTTTCACCTCTGGAGTACCTTAATATATATTATAATGTTATAACTCCAGCATCATATGGAACCTATGATTTTCCAACAGAGATAACATATACTGCGCCTACATGGCAGAAATAGAATGCCTAGATCCAGGTTATTTTTAACCTTATTTTTTGTTTTATTAGTTTCAGTTAGCGTCAATGCTAGTTTATCCGTAATTAATGAAGAGCATTCAAATAATAATTCTATAAATTTGAGAAATTTTGAGAGATTTAGTCGCTTAGAAACAGTAAATGTGGTGCATAAAAGAAACAGTTCTACTAAATTAAGAACTTTTGAAAGGTTTCAGAAATTATCAACTAATGTTTTAATTCATAAATCAAATTCAACTATGGCTATACTGGTAAATAGTACAAGTCCTATTGGCCACTGTGGAAACGGAATTAAAGATTTTGACGAAGAAGATGTTGATTGTGGCGGTTCATGTCGAGCTTGTGTAGGCTGTAATAATCGTATTAAAGACGGAAATGAAGAAGGTGTTGACTGTGGAGTCTCCTGCCAAAATGACTGCGCAAAGCTGAAGATACTTGCTGTTCCACTCAGATGGAGCGGTTCTCAAGATGAGTTTAATAACGCTGTTGATACACAACTCAATTTTTTCATAGAATCAATACCCCTAAAAGTTTGCCCAGAAACAATAAGAGTCGATAAATTAGATGTAAACAGCTATAATTTCGATAGTTTTTCTTGCAGCGTAAGAAATTGCGGTGTTGGAGCAATAAAGCCATTTGTGGAAAGCAAGGGAATTAATGTAAAGGATTATGACCATATAATAGGATTTGTAGAAGACTCCCCCTGTTCGCCTACAATGGGCTGCAGCAATGGAAAAGATGCTGCCTGGGTTGCAACAACATACGAAATAGTAGCGGCTCATGAAATAGGGCATTTCTATGGTTTAGAGGATGAATACTGTTCCAACCAGGCAGGCTCTGGTGATTTTAGATGTAATGATGGAAATGGGTGGTGGATGTTTGGATTTATTCCTATTCCCCCCATGGATAAAAACTATCTGGATGTAGATTTGGGATGTAATGCAAGCATTGGCGATTGCTGCTCAGACTGCTCATCTAACGGCAATATCTTTGGAACAGGTGACTATTTTGTATGTTGTGAAGGAAATATTAATGGCAAAGGGGGCAGAGCCATAATGTCTTATGCAAATGCTCAAGGCCCAAGAGATTTTGATAACCACAGTAAAGAACATCTCGCAACATTTGAAAAGCTCAATTGCCCTCAACTATTAAAATCCATTGGAATAACTTCAATAGTTTCAGGAAAGATTATTGATCTAAACCTAAAAATATATGAAAACAATACTGTAGAAGAAGAATACATCCACCTTATTGATGGAGAACCAAACACATATTACAGCCAAGAAGGAAACTATAATATTACAATATATGATGCAAATAATAATTCTTTGTTTAATTACAGCTTTGAGCATTATTTTGGTTATGAAGGCCCTATGGTCAACGATACTGATTATAATATCTTAAACTTTACAACTTTTGAATTAGGCCTTAAAATTCCTTACGATGATAGCATGAAAACCATAATCCTGCAGCATGATAATAAAACAATATTCAACAAAACATTTAACTTTTGCAATGAAGATTTTGTTTGCAACGGCTATGAAACCCATTTAAGCTGCTGGCAGGACTGCAGGCCATGGTCTTTGGATGGTTTATGCATAAATAAGTCAGATGGGCATTGTGATCCTGACTGCTTAGAAGAGGTAGATCCTGATTGTCAGCCTGCTTTTAATATAACCTTAATTAGTGGGTGGAACCTGCTATCATTCCCCCTAAACCAGCTAAACAAATCAATAAATTATGTGTTTAACAATATAAACCACTCAAAAATATTCAGCTATAATGGAACATGGCTTTATTATTATAATGAAACCAATAATAATTTTAATGAAATTAATGAAACAAAAGGTTATTGGGTTAAATCATTAAATAACCAAACTTTAACATTAAAAGGAAATAATTTTAGCAGTCCACTAAATATTTCCTTAGAACAAGGCTGGAATCTAATAGGATATCCAAGCTTAAACACATCCAATGTAACAGATTTCTTCAAAGATGCAAACATCACCACAGTATTCAGCTATAATGGCTCATGGCTAAGCTACAACCCATCAAGAAATGACAGCTTAAACACATTAAAACAGATGAAACCTGGCTATGGGTATTGGGTAAAAAAGTGAAGATTTAAAAATATGGGGGATATTCTTATCGTCAGGGGGGTTAAGATCAGGAAAATAATTTTATTTTTATTGGCTGTAATATTTATGATTTGCTTAAGCAGCGCTGCATTGGCAATCCCCAATCCAAGCGCTGTCTATTGTGAAAAGATGGGCTATGCATACAGAGCAGATAAAACACCAGAAGGAGAACAAGGTGTATGTATTATACAGCCTAATGTTGAGCTAAAAGCATGGGACTTCTTCAAAGGCAAAGTTGGCAAAGAATACTCTTATTGCGCAAAAAAAGGCTACAACACAGAAACAGAGCATATAGATAAAGGAGCTTATTCAGAAGAGTATGCTGTTTGCGTTTCTAAAAAGAATCTTTTTGATAATATCCAATCCTTATTTGGAGCAAATGCAGAAGAAATAAGAATACCTATGCATAAGTTAATGGAAGAGAATAAAGAACCCTTAATAGGCCCAGAATACAAACTAGAAAAAGAAGAAGATCCAAATATTAGCCATAAAGAAGCCTTAAGCGCATCACAGCAAGATAATAGCCTCCAACAAACCTCAATTTCATATACTGTTGGAGATACTCTTTCTTCATTTGATTGGAGAGATAATAATTCACAGGATTGGGTAACTTCTGTTAAAAATCAAGGAGGATGTGGAAGCTGCTGGGCGTTTTCAGCTATCGGAGCTGTTGAAGCAAAATTAAATATAGACAATAACAACCCTGATTTAGATTATGATTTATCTGAGCAGCAATTGGTTTCCTGCGGCGGAGGAGGAACTTGTAATGGTGGATGGCATGGCTCTGCCCTGGATTATATAAAAAATACAGGAGTCTCTGATGAAAATTGTTTTCCTTATACTGCAATCAATAGCGCATGCAATCTATGCTCAGACTGGCAAAACAGAATAGCCAAGATAACAAACTATCATCCAGTAACCCCAAGTACAAGAGCAGCTTACAAACAGGCTTTAGTTGATTATGGCCCATTAGCCATAGCCATTAATGCAAGCGGATGGAGCCCCTATTCCGGAGGAATATTCAACGGCTCTAATGGCAGTGTGGATCATGCTGTCTTATTAGTAGGATATAATGATGCAGAAAATTATTGGATTATAAAAAACTCATGGGGCCCTGGATGGGGAGAATCAGGCTATATGAGATTATCTTATACAAATAATCCAATTACAATACATGGTTATGTCTATGCTGTTGAACAGACAATTGAGCCATCGAAAAAAGGGACGTTGCAGCCTTACTTAATAAATCTTAACGATTCAATAAATGCAACAAAAAATAATTTCTTCAACTTCAGCGCAGGAGTAAGATGCATTGGTGGAAGTTGTGGTGATGTTAACTCAACCTTGACCCTGCCTCCAGCTCCATCAATAACCTGCTCTGAGATATGGGGTAGTGATTGCTCAGAAGGCCCTCCAGAATCTTTTGACAATAATTTTGATGATTGCTCAACTGGAGCAAATAGTGATGATTCGATTGACGAAATTTGGATTAGTTCTGAGAGAATTTCATATGGTGGGGAAATTGAGGTAATCTGCCAATATAGCAGCACTACCCCTTACTGGGGAGAGCTTTATATCTATTACAGAAACAGTTCCAGCGCAGCTTGGAAGCAGAAATACTCTGGAACTGGAACTTCATCATCCCCGCAAAACTTTTCAGTAAAATTTGTTCCAGACCTTGTAGAAGGCGTACATCAGGTAAGATGTATCTGTGATTATGAGGGTGGAGATGGTGAATGTGCTGGAGGTATATACTACGACAACGATGACGCTAACTTCTCTGTTTATAACCATACCAGCGGAGCAGGAAAAATCCCAATGGATTATGGAGCTCCATTCTACACAATAAGCCAAAACCCTATTAACTGCACAAATATGACTAATCAAAGTACATGCAACCAGACATGGCAGGTTAATGCAACCGAAGAGATTAATTCAAGCTGGACTTTCTATACTATCTATGAATCTGATTTAGATGGTGTTGAAACAAATAAAACTGAAAAAGTTACTATAACTATAGTTGAAAAAGAAGAAGAATCCCAAATAACACTCTCAGGCTACATCCTTAACACAACTAACAAACCATTAAATGCCACTGTATTGCTTGAGAATGAATCTGGGGAATGGTTTAGCAATACAGATGAAAACGGCTATTTTGAGTTTACTGGTCTAGCAAAAGGCCTCTATGGATTAGGTGTAAATGTTGGGGGTGGAGGATATCCTCTGCTTGAAGATTATACAACAATAAAGTTAGAAGATGAAAATACTATCAATTTAACAGAAGATTTAGAGATAAATTTCACCCTGTTAAAAATAGGAGCAGACCTTGAATTAAACTCCAGGGATTTTGATAATGGCAACCTTATAGAATCCAATGTAACAATAACAAATAACGAAGATTTTGGCTTAACAAATTGGGCAGCTGTTTTAGAAATAAGGCCTAAAGATGATGACACGCTGCTCTACTTTAATCTAACACCCACTAACCTGTTAGCTGGAGAAACAAAAACCTATTCCTTCTCTTTTAAAATACCAGAAAGCAACATCTATAATGAGCTTTATATTTGGGGAGGTGCAGGCAATGAATATTGGAGTGTTGCATCTTCTCAGGGCAATCTTTCAGCATTAATCTATAAAATTGACGAAGAAGAAGCGCCAATCAACGTAAATCTTAAGGAATTGATCCCAAATTCTACAGATTCTGATAATGACGGGCTGCCTGATTATATTGAAAATGAGGCAGGGACTGATATTCTGAAGAATGACACAGACAATGACGGCTTGTCAGACTATGATGAATATTTAAAGTACAAAACAAGCCCTTTAATGGCAGATTCTGACGGGGATGGAATTCCTGACAACAACTGGGACGAAAGAAGAGAATATGCCTATACAATTAAAGCGATTGGAAAGGTGGCTTATCCTTATGATATAGCTACAATGAATGACTTTTTCCAGGATGCCCTGATTATAGAGGAGGTTGGCGGTAATTTAACATATGAAGCAGTACTATACCCATATGCGCAGCAAATGATTATTCCTGAATATTATCCGCTTAATTTAAGCGGCATGGATATTTATATAAACAAGAGTACAGCTATTAATTTTAATGACAGCACAATAGCAGGTGTCAATGCTATAGTTGGAACATTTTCTACAGACTATAATGCAACAAAAAAATTAGTTGAGTGGATTGACGAAAATACAGATTATATTTCTGATTCCTGTCCTGAGACTTTTGAGTATCTTGTAACAGATGACAATGTCACAAAAGTGAATGATCATTGGTGTGATAATTATCTGGAGGGTCATACAGAGGAAGAGCTCTTAAATGATATGATTTATGGAGCTTCTATGTTTGAGAACAGGATTCATGGAAGCTGCGGCTCTGTTTCTACATTGACTGCAACTGTTTTAAGGGCTGCAAACATTTCAACAAGGCTTGTTCAAAGCATACCAATGATACCCATGTGCAATGAGCCTATCTATTTGGGTATGATCAATAATATAACCAATAGCGAAATCAGGGATGTTATATTAGAAAATTTAGATAGGTGGGACTGCAGTACTTTTACAAACCACTTTTGGAATGAAGTAAATATCAACGGTGAATGGGTAAGAGTAGACCTTTATGAGGGCAGCGGTATAGGGGCAGTAAGGTCATGGTGCGGCCCAATAATCAAAACAATATCCTTTCCAGACTGGACAGAGGTTGACTGGGCTAATACATGGGGTAAATACCCAAAGATGAGCAACCTGCACACTAATCCTTATGATTTATTAAGTGTTAGTGATCAATATCCTATTCATACTGAATATTATTCTAGAAAATTTAACATCTCCCTAACAACAGGCTGGAATCTGCTTTCATTCCCATTAAGCCCAATAAATAAATCAATAAATTATGTGTTTAACAATATAAACTATTCAAAAATATTCACTTATAACAGAACATGGCTTTATTATTATAATGAAACAAATAATAATTTTAATGCAATAAACGAAACATTTAGCTATTGGATCAAATCTTTAAACAACCAAACCTTAGAAATCGAAGGAACAAAGTTTAATAACCTTGCACTTAATCTGAACCAAGGCTGGAACTTAATAGGCTACCCCATCTTAAACCAAACAAACATTTCTGAATTCTTCAAAGATATAAACATCACAACTGCCTTTGCTTATAATGGAACTTGGCTAAGCTACAACCCATCAAGAAA
>JAHJAV010000002.1 GCA_018813685.1 Nanobdellota archaeon
AGTGCTGGTGGTTGCGCCACAACTGTAGGATATAATGATGTGGATACAGTAGACAATTATATCAAGAATCAAGCTGAGCATCATGCACTAGCATAATGCCTTAGCTGGATACCCCGACTTTTAAGTCGGGGAGGGGGTCATAAGATTTTCCCTAGTTCATAAATTGGTTCATACTTTATAAACAATGAAAAAATCAAGAAAAATCCACTAACTTTATCAAAAAGTTCAGTGTCTTTCCAGCTAAAGGATGATTCAAATCAACTGTAATATCCTCAGCTGAAACTTCTGTTATCTTTGCAGGTATCTGCTGGCCGTCTGGTGTTCCTATTGCAAGCATCATGCCCACCTTAGGCTCTGGCTCTTTTGGAAGTGCACTTTTTGGAATCTTTTTGACAAGCTCAGGATTAACATCACCATAAGCATCCTTTGATTCAATCTTAATCTTTTTTTCTTCTCCTTTTTTCATGCCGATTACAGCATCGTCAAATCCTTTTATCACACGGCCTGAACCAGCTTCAAACTCCAGAGGTTCTCTACCTTCAGACTTGTCAAAAACAGTACCGTCATCAAATGACCCCACATAATCAACCTTTACCTTGCTTCCTTTTTTCACTGTCATGTTATCATCTCCATCATATCGAAAGAATAAACCAGAAAGCCCATTCAACCGATTATAGAATTTGGCAAAATTAAATTATATTTAAGTGTTTTGGTCAATAGCTGATTTGATATATTAGAATTTAAATTTTAAAAAACCATTACATTTATAAATAATTTAAATGGTTGGCATTTAAAAATTTATAAACCAAAGGTTTATAAATAACTTTAGAATTCCCCTATCTATCAGTAATACCCGTTATACTACCAGTGGCATTAAATCGTGAGGCATTAATTGCGAAGCAATTATGGCTTCTTTTACGATTTATGGCTTATTCAGTAGGAGGGACGAATGAACAAAGAGCAGGTAATAGAAACATTAAAGAAAGTTAAGGAAATTTCTCCTAAGAGAAACTTTACTCAATCTTATGACTTAATCATAAATCTAAAAGATTTAGACTTGAAAAAGCCAGAGCAGACTGTAAACACTTATGTAACTTTGCACTATGGCAGGGGCAAAACATGCAAGATATGCGCAATAGTCGGTCCTGAGCTTATGTCATCTGCAAAAGAGATATGTGACTTTACTATTTCTACTGATGATTTCGCAAAATACACAACAAAAAAAGACATAAGAAAATTAGCAAACAGCTATGATTTCTTTATAGCCCAGGCAACAGTGATGCCGAACTTAGCTAAGGTATTTGGAAGAGTATTTGGCCCAAAAGGAAAGATGCCAAATCCAAAAGCAGGATGTGTTGTTCCACCTAACGCTAACCTAAAGCCATTATACGACAAACTTCAGAAAACAATCAAGATCCAGACAAAGAATGATCCTATAGTCCAGGCAGCAGTAGGAACAGAAGCAATGAAAGACGAAGAGGTCATAGATAATATAATGGCTACTTACGATACATTGATCCATCAATTGCCAAGCGGAAAAGACAATATCAAAAGAATCTTTATCAAAACTTCAATGGGAAAAGCAGTTGAAGTAGGCAAAGGAAAAGAAGAATCAGCTGATGACAAAGAAAAGACAGAGAAGAAAAAGTCAAAGAAGAAAGCTGCAAAAGCAGACGAAGCTAAAACTGAAGAAACCCCAGCTGAAAAAGAAGAGAAAAAGACTAAAGCTCCTAAAAAATGACTCAAAAAACACATCACGTAGCAGAGAAAAAGAAGCAGGTTGCTAAGCAGATACAGAAATTAATACTTGAGTATCCAATCATAGCGGCTGTAAACATGGAAAATCTTCCAGCTCCTCAGCTTCAACAGATGAAAGCCCAGCTAAGAGGTAAAATAGTCCTCGCAATGACCAAAAGAAGGATCATGAAGCACGCTATTGAGGGTGTAAAAGATAAAAAACAAAACATTGAGCTGATAGAACCTCACTTAAAGGGCATGCCAGCTTTGATCTTTACAAAAGAAAACCCATTCTCATTGTTCAAGACATTAAAGAAAAGCAAAACAAGCGCCCCTGCAAAAGCAGGCCAGACAGCACCATCAGATATTAAAGTTCCTAAAGGTCCAACAGGATTTGCTCCTGGCCCAGTCATAGGAGAATTAGCCCAATTAAAGATAAAAGCAGGTGTAGAGAACGGAAAGGTCGTCATAAAAGAAGATTCTATCATGGTAAAAGCAGGAGAAAAGATACCTGCAAAAGCAGCTGAAATCTTAACAAGATTAGGCATACATCCAATGGAAGTTGGATTAAATGTAACAGCTGTCTACGAAGGCGGAAACATATTCACTGCATCTGTACTTGATATAGATGAAACAAAATTCCAATCAGATCTGGAAAAAGCAGCAACATGGGCATTCAACCTTGCTGTTGAAAGTGCTTATCCAACAAAAGAGACAATGAATACATTAATTGCAAAAGCATTCAATGACGCTAAAGCAATAGGATTATCACAAAATATAATCGATGAAGGGATCATAGATGAATTGCTGGGAAAAGCAGAAAGGTCTGCACTAAGTGTAAAGAGCACTGCTAACATAGAGACTGCTGTAAAGCCAAAAGAGGCCCCTAAGAAAGAAACTCCGCAAGAGAAGAAAGAAGAAAAACCAGTTGAAACACCAAAAGAGCAGTCAAAACCAGAAGTCAAAACAGAAGAAAAGAAAGATATTCCTAAAGAAAAGAAAGAAGAAAAAGTCCTTGAAGAAGAAAATGCAATAATGGAAGAAGAAACAAAGCTTGAAAAAGAAGCAGCTAAACCGAAAATTGAAGCTCCTGTTGAAAAAGAAGTTGAAAAGGCTGTAAAAGAAGAGGAAGAGAAACAGCTTGAAAATGAAAGGATAGAAAAAGAAAAGGAATTTGAAAAGATAGAAAAAGAAAAAACTAACGCTCCTAAGGATGAAACTGACAAAAGAGTCGAGGAGATGGTTGCAAAGACAAAAGAGTTCGCAGAATCAAAAACAATAAACGCTGAAAAGATAGTTGAAGAAGCAAGCAAATCAGCTGCAAAAGAGATGGCTAAAGACAAGCCAAAAAAAGAAAAGAAAAAAGAACAGGCAGAAGTCGAGAAATTAGCCCAAGAATTACTTAAGAAAGGAACATTAAGAAAATAATCATATTCATTTTTAACAAAATGGGAGGTACATAAAATGGAATATATATACGCGGCAATGCTTATCCACAAAGCAGGTAAGAAGGTGGAAGAAGCTACAGTAAAGAAAGTACTGGAATCAGCAGGGGTTAAGGTAGACGAATCCAGAGTAAAAGCTTTAGTTGCTTCATTAGAAGGTGTTAATATAGACGAAGCAATAGAAAAAGCAGCAGTAACCCAGGTTGCAGCAGCTCCAGCAGCCGCTTCAGCTCCAGCAGAAGGCGCAAAGAAAGAAGACACCGAAAAGAAAGCTGAAGAAGAGAAGAAAGGCATGGAACAGGCAGCTGCAGGATTAGGCGCTTTATTCGGATAAATTAATTTTTTTTAAAATCATTTTATAAAAATGGTTCCGAAAGTGAACGTGACACAAAATGCAAAACCAAGAGCAAAAAGAGTTATTTGAAAGGCTAAACGACGTAAAAAAAGAGATAACTGCCCTACGAACAGAACTCAACCAGATTGACGATAAAAAGGAAGAGTGGTTCAGGAAAAAAGAAGAGTACGGCAGTAAGATAAGAGATTCTATAAGGAAGATTAAGCAGGATAGGGATCAAAGAAATTCTCTCACTCAAAAAGTAAAAGAGATCAAAGAAAAAAGAGAGCAGTTCAATAAGGAAGTTAAAGACGAGATTTCTGTTATAAAAGAATTAAACAAGGAAAAAACTAATATTTCTAAAAAAGCCCACATAAATGAAGATCCGCTGCAAATAAAAAGGCAGATTGAAAAACTGGAATACCAGATAGAGACAGAAGGGCTTTCATTTGAAAAAGAAAAAAAAGTAATGAAGATTATCAAAGACCTGAAAAAGAAATGCAAAGAAGCTGAAAAAGTAAGTGATGTATGGGACAAGATACACGAAACTTCTAAGGAAATAGACCATAAAAAGAGAAATGCAGAAGACACCCATCGCCTCATACAGAAAACAGCAAAAGAAAGCCAGGAAAAGCACGAAGAGATGGTCTCATTATCCAAAGAAGTTGATGAACTAAAGAAACAGGAAGAAGACGCTTTTAAAAAGTTTGTAGAGTTTAAGACTAAATTCAACGAAATCAACGATAAGCTAAAGGAAAAACTGCCTCTGCTAAATGAGATAAAAGCTAAAGTCGACGAGCACTTCAAGGAAAGGGGCATTGAAAGAGAAACAAAGATATATGAAACATTAAAGAACAAAGAGCTTCTTGTTGAAGAAAAGATAAAGAAAGGCCATAAGCTTACTACAGAAGATCTTTTAGTTTTCCAAAAAGTTGATATGGATGCAAATAAAAAGCATCATCACAAACATAAAAAAGATAGAAATTAATTATTTTTCTTGTTTAACAAATTCAGTATAATGGCACTTGCCGCAGCTATATCTATTCTTGTGCTTAGCCATAAATGTTCCTTCGCCGCACTTTGGGCAGAATTTAGTCTTTCTCTTAAGCCCGCCTGATGTTTCGTAAAGTTCCCATCTTCCCTTTGATTTGCTTGCTGCTTTCGCAGCAGGTTTTCCTGCCATTTTTATTCTCCTTTAGCCTCTTCTTTAGATTCAGCAGCTTCTGCCTTAGGCGCTTCTGCTTTGGCACCCTTATCCTTTTTCTTTGGCTCAATATTCTTAAGCTCTTCTTCTGAGCTGTAAATATAAGCTAAAACCTGTATCTTTCCGATGCCATAAGTATTAACAACTTTCTTTATAACAACTAACTTCTCATCAGCTTTCTCAACTGAAGCAATCTTCTTTTTTACATCTTCCTTTTTAGGAGTTGGTGAATTTACAAAATTAACCTCTGCATTCACTTCAATCCTTGACAATAAAGGATTATCTTTTTTGTTTATTATCTTTAAATCCATTAGAATCACCTTACTTTAAGAGCATATTCTCCTTTAGAAGTAATGCCTATTTTCTTTGCGATCATTGACTTATTTGCATCTAAGATAGCTAACCTTCCCTGCCAGTTTGTACTAAAATTGCTGGTCTTGCATACAGGGCATTCATTGCCATCAACAATCATCTTGCAACCCTTACACACTTTCTTTTTCATATTATGATCCTCATTTATTTCTTAGCCTTTTTCCCTTTAGCTTCTTTTTGATCTTTAACTTCTTTCTCGCCTTCGGGCTGGTCTTTTTTAGCATCATCTTCAACCCAGTCTAATCTTCCCAAGAAAGGCTGCCTCATCGTAAGTCCAAGCTTAGGATTCATAACATCTTTGAATGAAACAGCTATTATCCTTGCCCTGCATTTATCCCCTAATTTAAGGGTCTTTTTTGTTTCCTTTCCAGCTAGTACCTTATCCTTGCTGAAACTTACAAAATCATCCATTGTCTGTGAAACATGAATCATTCCCTCTATAGGCCCTAGATTGATAAAAGCCCCGAAATCAGCAATATCCTTTATCTTGCCTAATACAACTTCCTGTATCTCTGGCTTGAATGTCAAAAGCTCAAAAGTGGCATCATAATAAGAAGCTCCATCACCAGGTATGATTATTCCCTCGCCTATTGTCTTGACATCAGTAACATCTATGACAACGCCAAGGTCCTTTGAGATAAATCCCTCATACTTTCTTTTTATTCTGGTAAGTACTGCTTTGTTTACTTCCAGATTGAACAAATCCGGAGGTACTCTGATATGATCCTTAATTTCCATTCTGTAGAACATTTTTTAACCTCTTATACTCGGAAATTCAGCCTCTTTTTAAATCTTACTATTTTTTATAGAATAGAAAAATTTATATTGTAAAGAACTCCAAAAGAGATTATGAGCCAAATAGTGAACAACATCCTAGCAATTGGTATTGCTGTTTTACTATTTGTATCAATAAAATTTCCAAAAGTGATTAAACACTCTATCTATGGGATAGCATTACTAATAGCCGGTGCAGTACCATTACTCAACAGATTGGGAATTATAGGCTTCAACATACCTAATTCACCTATTGTAATCTACGTCCTTAACATCATGATTGCAGTAACAGGTGGTACATTAATCTGGGAAGCGATAAAAGAAGACTCACTTATAAGGTGGCCCACATTTGCAATAGGTGGAGCAATAATCGCAATGAGCATAATTCCAGCACTATACAACGCAGGAGCAATAACATTCAACATACCCTCAATACCAGAAATGACAATATATATTATCAGGGTTCTTGGAGGAATATTACTTATCCTAGCAGTATTCCTAATTGGTTAACTCAAAACCAGATAATTCTTTACCCTTAGAAATATAACTTTATTTCCTTTCTTCAAAGCTCTCTTCCTAAGTTCAGCATCCTGTGTAGCTAAGATATAATCCTTATCTAGTAAACCCACTATCAAATCATCAACCTTTCCTTCTCCTGTTTTGATTATATCTATCTTTTTCTGCCTTATTAATGCCAAAGCAACCTTTGCAGCTAGTTTATTCTTCATATTCCCTTTTTCGATTACCTTATTAAGTTCGTCTATTGTCTTATCAACAACATACAATTTATACCTAAAAAGGCATACCCTCTCTATCTCTGAGAATATATCTACCTTAAACTGTACAGGTATCAGTAAAAAGTTGGTGTCTAATATTATTTTTTTCATATCAGTTAAAACAATAAGAAATAATCTATTTAAAACTATCCTTTCACAAAATAAAAATTAAACATTGCTCCTTCTCCTGGAGTGTTTAACACTTCAAGTGAATATAATAATCTCTCCTGTGAATTTCTTAACATCGCTAATCCTTGGCCTGTAGAGCCAGTTCCAGATACATTTTTTCTAAAATGACCTTCAACATCTCCTTTAAATCCACCACAATTATCCCTTATTGAGACCTTAATATACCTTAAATGTTTAGGAGAATCTAGCAACGCTCCGATCAGAATAATATTCCTTTTTGAAAGTGGATTTCTATCATAAAAATCCCTGGCAGATTCAGGAAGACCATCATAACCAATCTCAGATACATCACAATCAATTTTTGCTTCAATACCTCTTCTATCTCCAACCTTCTGAGCATTACAAAAAACCTCAGAAACGATATATCTAAAACCTACATTATCTGAGATTACCTTTACTCCAACTATATTTCCTTCCAGATGATAATTAACAGGAAAAGGAGATGCACAATCCAAACCAACTATAGGTATGCCCCATAAAGGTTCACAGGCCAACATATGATAAATTTCACTTAATTCTGTTCCTAAAATAAGATTAGCACCCATAAATTCAATAATACTCGCTACAGCCCCCTTAATTTCTGTTTCAGTTTCAAGATATTTGAGCAAAGGCTGTTTGCGAAATGATATACCCTGGACCTTTTCAAGAGATAGAATATAACGTGTTAATAGGTTAACACAGTCACCATATATAGCAGATTCTAAACCACTTAGCAGAACAGATCTTGCACTTCTTGAAAACTCATGTAAAAAAGCAGTTCTATCACTTAACTGCATTATCTCTTCAGGCTTTAAAGCAATACCAGATTTAAACCCGCACTTTTTCAAGCATTTCTTCAGAAAATCTTCTTCCACTTGTAGGATCAACAAGGTCTGCTCCATTATGGTTTTCTGCAAAATCTCTTGCAAATTGTCCTGCCTTGCTATAAAGAGTCATTGCTTTCTCATATCCTAGTTTTACTAAGTCAAAATACATTCCTGAAAAAGAATCAGACCTCATTGCAATAAAAAAACTATCATAATCCTCATCTATAAAATTCCTTTTCATTGCTATTAAACCGGCCATATTCAATAAAACTGGATAAATACCCCTTTCTTTTGCAACATAAGCTAAAGGAACATAATTTCCTTGTCTAGTTATTTGTACATTAGCTCTAAACTTCTCAATATCTTCTGCTTGGCTTAATGCTTCAATCAAGGAAAAACAATCAGATTTTGCATGTTCTCCAGAGAAAATCACAGCAGGAATAACCATATGACTATCCTTTAATTTTCTGAGCAGATCTGTCCCTTGGTATCCTTCAAGCCGTTTAAGATTATGTGTTAGGAATTGATCAAGAATAAGAAAATCTACTTCTTCGCTATGTTGGATTATATATGGTAATGCCTCCCTTGGATCTGTAAAACCCCTATAGCTCTCAACTATGCCTTTTAGCGCATTTTCAGCTTGCTCTAGTTCATATGGCTCATCATCTACATGAACTACTCTTAGTTTCTTAAAATCTACACCTACTACTGCAGCCTTTGTTAATATTTCTTCAAGTTCCATTTGAATAAACTAAGAAAAACCTAAATCAGTTTATAAAACTTACTATTAAATAGTAACAACACCAATCAAAAAAGTGATTGTAAAACCTTCTTCATCTTAACAGCATCCCCTATAGGATCTGGACTTTCATTTATTATAGTGATATCTATCTTCCTTTTTAAAACCTCTGTCAACAAGTCTTTGATATCTTTATCAGGGCTAAGTATATGCCTCCTTTCACCTTTATCAGTCCATTCAATGCCTGAAAAATGAGCATGCACATGCTTAAACCCTTTTATCTTATCAACCATCTCAGCGTAGCTCATCTTACCCTCGCTTCTTGCTTTAAGGTGCGCAAAATCTATTGTAAAAGAACATTTAACTTCCTTAACTAACTGTAATAATTCATCCAAACTTCCAAAAGCAGAATGTTTTCCTGTTGTTTCAAGAGCCAAAGTAACATTCCACTTCTTCTCTTTAACAAAATCAAGCATACCTTTAACTTCTATCTTAACCTTTTCATAAACATCCTTTTTTTCCATTTTCCCAAAATACGCTGGATGAAAAACAACAGGCCCTCCCCCAAGATTATGCATCCTCTCACAGCTCTGCAATATCCGAACTTTAGAAGCATCAACCTTCACCTTCTCCTCAGAAGCCAGATTTATGAAATAAGGCGCATGGCACGACAAAGCTACACCCAGATTACTTGCCATCTCTCTAATAATTTTAGCAGTAGCATTAGACATATTCACACCGTGCGTGAACTCAACCTCTAAAGCAGTAAGTCCTAATCTGCTTATCTCTTTTAACCCTTCATCATATCCTAATCCAGCTGTCCCGCCAGGCCCTAGTTTAATCATAATAAGATAAATAGGATAAATGATGTTTATATAACTTATGTTTCAAAAACACCTCATTAAACACAAAACTATTGTCCCAATAGTTTTGTTTTCTCGCTCACGCTCAAAACACAAAACTTTTTATATGACTCTGATTTAAATCTATAATAATGAAACAAATACTCCAAAACATACTGGATAGGATAAAACCAACTGAAAAAGAGGAAAAAGAAGTTCAAGATAGGATTAAATTCATTCTAAATAAGATAAATCATAACCTAAAAGATGCAAAAGCAATACTCGGCGGCTCAGGCATAAAAGGAACATGGCTCAAGCCTGCAAATGACGCAGATATATTTGTTAGATTCAACTACAAAAAATACAAAGACAGATCATCTGAGATTTCAGCAATCTTAGAAAATACACTTAAAAAAAAGAATCTCAAAGTAACAAAACTGCACGGCAGCAGAGATTATTTCCAGATAATAAAACAAGGCTTCACATTTGAGATCGTTCCTATCTTAGACATAAAAAAAGCAGAGCTGGCAAAAAACATAACTGATGTTTCCCCGCTTCACGCAGACTGGGTAAACAAAAAAGGAAAAAAGATAAAAGACGATATAAGATTATTAAAACAATTCTGCAAATCAGTAGGAATATACGGGGCAGAGAGCTACATAAATGGTTTTTCAGGATATATATGTGAGATCCTAACAATCCATTACAAAGGATTCATAAATTTAGTAAAAAACGCTGCTAAATGGAAAGATAAGACCATAATAGATACTGAAAAACATTGGAAAGGAAAAAACATTCTGATGGAACTAAACAAATCAAAAATACTTTCACCGATGATAGTGATTGACCCTGTCCAGGCTGACAGAAACGCAGCAGCAGCCCTAAGCATTGAAAAATTCAACAATTTCAGAGAAGCCTGTAAAAGATTCATAAGACATCCTTCTGAAAAATTCTTCGAGATAAAAGAGATAAGTGAAGAACACCTAAAGAAAAAGGCAGCAAAAAACACCCTAATACTGATTGATGTTGAGCCAAAAGAAGGCAAAAAGGACGTAGTGGGTTGCAAACTGCTAAAATCATTCGAATACATCAAAAAGATAATAGAAAAACATGACTTCAAAGTCCTAAACAACGGATGGGACTGGAACAAAAACGCATTGTTCTATTTCATAATAAAAAAAGAAAAACTAAACAATTTCATAGAAAGAGAAGGCCCGCCATTAAGCAATAAGATTCACGTCAAAAACTTCAAGAAATTCCACTCAAAAACATTCGTAAAAAACAAAAATATCTATGCAAAGATAAAAAGGCCTTACTTAAATCCAAACGATTTAGTAAAAGGCCTGGCTAAAGACAATTACATAAAAGAAAAGGTAAATGGAATAAAGATAAAATGAACAGCTGGCTATTCTTATTGTTATTGGCAGTTGCACCGATATCTGAACTAAGGGGTGCAATCCCCTATGGGATAATAAAGGGTCTTCCTTTGATTCCTGTAATATTAATAAGTATCATAGCAAACATAATCGCAGGCATCTTAGTATATTTCTTCTTGGATAAGATAGTGCATTTATTCTTCAACTGGGGATTTTTCAAAAGATACTATCACAAATTTATAGAAAGAGCCCAAAAAAAGATCCATGCTCAAGTCGAGAAATATGGCTGGATAGGAGTTGCTCTTTTTGTAGGAATCCCATTGCCGATAACAGGCGCATGGACAGGCGCTTTAGGCTCGTACCTTATAGGGTTGGAAAAAAAGAAAGCCATTGCCGCAATCATTTTAGGTGTACTGATGGCCAGCATCATTGTAACGATAGTCATGCTCACAGGAGCAGAGATATTCCAAAAATTATTCATCAAAGTAATTTAAAATGGAAAGGATCCGTCTAGAGATAAAAAGGCAGCCATTGCATATCCTTTTAGGATTATTCCTTGTAGTTCTTATATACCATGATTTGCTAACAGTTCCAATGCTGGTTGCAGCAATCCTCGCAGCAACTATAGGTTCTATATTCATAAGAAAAACAAAGCCAAAAGAAATCTACAAAGCGCTTTCAATAGTAGAAAGAGAAGATGACCTAAAAAATATGCCAGGCAAAGGCCTTATTGCTTATCTGGTAGGTGCACTGATAGCGTTAATCCTTTTCAAAAAAGAGATTGCAATGGCTGCAATGATAATACTCGCATTAGGTGATTCTTTCTCAAGATTGATAGGCCCATTCGGAAAGATAAAGCACCCTTTCAATGACGCAAGATTCTTAGAGGGAGTGATAGCAGGGATAGCAGCGGCTTCATTAGGGGCAATGCTCTTTGTAAAACCAGCAGAAGCAATAACAGCCTCATTCATAACGATGCTGTTAGAAGGGATTGAATTAAAGCTGTTCAATCACAAGATAGACGATAACATCACAATACCATTGATAGCTGGGGTAATTATCTCCATAATGAGAATTCTATAATTTATATAAAATAT
>JAHJAV010000034.1 GCA_018813685.1 Nanobdellota archaeon
AACAGCCTTATCGATAAAATTCTTAACAGAAGGATACTCAAAACGGTTCTCGCCTTTAGAAATAAGCTCCTCTATCCTTTTCTTAAGTTCACTATCTATTTTTACAGGGACATCCTTCAATTTAGCCATAGTTACTAATAGTAACTATTTAAACCTTTCTATTTTAAATAATAACTAAATAGTTACTAAAAGTTACTAAACCCTAAACAAAAAATAAACATTTAAACAATAGAACTAACATAGATTCATAATCTGTGTTAACTACACTTAACAAGTATTAAAACAGAGGCATCCTTCTCACTTATGACTCTAAGGAGATTATTGGAGAAATAGAAGCCGTACCCTTTTATGAGTTCCTTTTGAAGGCCATGAAATTTCACCCCTAACATACATCAATATATTCAACCAACAAAGAGCTTCAAAACCTAATATTTTAGATTATAAAACCAAAACCTTTAAATAGTAATATCTTTAGTATTAGTAAAAATACTACTAAAACCAAAGAAAAATGCAATTAAGCAAGCTTCAGGAAAAAGCCTATGAAACCTTAAAGAAAAACAACCTGCCTATTTTCAAGACCAAAGACCTCATGCTGCTATTGAGCATCGATAAGGAAAAAGCATATAATCTGCTAAAATCATTAAAAAAGAAAAAAGCGATCAACACAGCAAAAGCAGGATTATATTCACTCCATGGCATAAATGAATTAGCAATAGGCCCTTATCTCAACTGGCCTTCATACTTAAGCTTTTGGTCTGCTTTAATCTATTATGGGTTTACAGATCAGATGCCCAGGGATTTATTCTATGCTTCAACAAGATACAAAAAAAGAATAAAAGGTTATAAATACATCACTATATCAAAAAAAAGGTTTTTTGGATACACCAAAATAGGGGATATAATTATTGCAGAAAAAGAGAAGGCAATAATCGACTCTTTATTGTTTCCAAAATATTCAGGGGGTATTGGCGAATTAGCAGCCTGCATCAAGAGATCACTAGAAGAGCTGGACCATGAAAAGCTTCTTGATTATGCCTTTAAAGTTAAAAGTAAATCAGTGCTTAGAAGATTAGGCTTTATTCTTGAAACAATAGGGTATAAAAAACAGATATTGGACAAAATTCTAAAACATATAGGGAAGGGTTATGAGCTGTTAGATCCTTCACAGGGCAAAAGGAATAATTTAAATAAGAAATGGCTTTTGGATATAAACTATGATATCGCTGGAAGAGCTCAATGAAGTAAAGGAAAAGAGGAAAACCAACCTTTATTACGAGGAGAAGGAATACCTCCAGTATATATTCCTTAATGCGCTTTCTAAATTTGCAGATAAGTTTGTGTTTAAGGGAGGGACTTGCTTAAGGATATGCTATGGCCTTGAAAGGGCTTCAGAGGATCTTGACTTCAGCACAAGGCTGGATTTAAAAGAAGTAAGGAAGATTGTTTCTGGCTGCTTGAAAAATTTCACATTCTTAAATATAAATTACTCCATCTATTCTGAAAAAGAATACCAGGGGAATCTTAGGATAGAAGCAAGGTTTGAAGGGCCTTTGTTCAAGGGCAGCAAAGCATCTACAAATACGCTAAAGATAGATTTTAATAAAGGAAAAGCAAATCATACAGCCGCTAAAGTCATCCCTCAGCTTTTTTCAGATGTTCCTGCCTTTACTGTTGTTGCACTTCAGGAAGAAGAGATACTTGCTGAAAAAATCAGGGCGCTGATAAACAGGAGCCAGCCAAGAGACCTTTATGATATCTGGATGCTTTTTAACAAAGGCATAATATTGGACAAAACGTTTTTGCTTGAGAAATTAAAAGAGGAGAACAACAGATTATCAGATCTAAAAATTCCTTCAAAAGAGTCTTATCAGACAGAGCTTAAAGAGCTGTTATCTTACCTGCCGCCTTATGAGCAGGTTAAGGATTATGTTTTAGGGAAATTATCTGGGATTTAGCCATATTGCCAATTGCACATAAAACCCATGATTTTAACTCACAAAACCGAAGATTTTATATATTTCCTCTACCCAAAAACAGAAATATCAAAATAAAAAGGTGATACAATGTTCAAAAACAAAAAAGCATTCATAGCACACCCTGGGACATGGATTGTTATAGCATTCTTATTGGGCGCTTTAGCTATGTACTTAACAGCAAAAGGAACTTTACCAATACCTATCAGGGTATGCTAAGCTAGCTTATTCTTTATTTTTTAGATTTTCTCTAGAAAGTTAAACACATTTAACTAATTCTGAACCAATTAACCCTAGTTAAACATATTTAACAATATTCAGAAAAATCTCTTAGTTCAAAACAATTTTACTTCCAATCGCCTGCCCAGGCATTCCAGTAGAAAAAAGAACTCTTAC
>JAHJAV010000035.1 GCA_018813685.1 Nanobdellota archaeon
CTATAAGGAACTTGATGATGCAAGCTCAAGGTGTCCTAATCTAGGTGTTGCTATGCTTGCTGCTGTGTTGGAGCAGCATAAATATGATGTAAAGATACTTGATGTTTTTGCTCTTGACTTAAAGGATAATGAAGTTGTTGATTTTGTCAAATCGAACAAGCCTAAGATAATAGCTATAACAAGTGTCACAGCAAATTATACTCAATCAATTCATATCCTTAAGCTAGTAAGATCTACTGAGCCTTCTATTCCAATCATCTATGGCGGGCCTCATGTAACTATAATGCCTCAGATGGCATTGAAGTCAGAGTATGTTGATTATATTGTTATAGGTGAAGGGGAGGAAACAATAGTTGAGCTTGTTGATTTTATCATTCAAAAGAAAGGGGATAAAAAAAGTATAAAGGGGATAGGTTATAAGGGGGATAATAGTGAATTGATAATCAATGAACCCAGAGATTTCATAAAAAATATAGAAGAACTTCCGATGCCTGCTTATCATCTTCTTCCAATGGATGCTTACAGGCCTTATGGATGGTTAGATGAGGGAAGAAAGTTTTGTTCTATGATAACTTCAAGGGGGTGCCCTTTCCAGTGTACATACTGCACAAGCTCAAAGATTTTTGGTTATAGGTGGAGATACAGGAACGCAGAGAAGGTTATTGAAGAGATAAAATTATTGTATGATAAGTTTGGGATAAGGCACATATACTTTCAGGATGATGAATTTACAGTAAACCATGAAAGGATAATGAAGATATGTGATAAAATAATTGAGAATAAACTGGATATCATATGGGAATGCCTTACAAGAGTGAGCCATGTTGATGAAGAATTGCTTAAGAAGATGTCACAGGCGGGATGCAGAAGCATATTATATGGGATAGAGTGCGGATACCAGGAAGGAATAGACAAGATAAACAAAAAAATAACTCTTCAGCAGGCTATAGATGCTGTGCGGCTGTCTAAAAAATATGGAATAAGCCCTAAGGTTACTTTTATGATGGGATTTCCATGGGAAAGCGAGAAAGAGATAAAACAGACAATAAGGTTTGCAAAGAAGCTGAATGCAGACTTAACTTTTTTCAATACATTAAATCCATATCCCGGAACTCCTCTTTACGATGATATAAAAAACCAGAATCTTTTTGTGGGAAGCCCTGATTGGGAGAATTATGTGCCCCATGGAGCTACACCTCTTATAAAAACAAAATATCTGGATGAGAAACAACTTGCTTACTGGAATGGAAGGGCATATTTCTCTTTGTATACTGATCCAAGATATATTCTAAGAAAAATGACTATGATCACCAGCTGGAAGGATTTTAAGAGAAATTCAAGGTCTGCTGTCAGGCTAATATCGATGGCAGTTAGAAGAATTGTGAAGAAGACATAATTATTCTACTTTCCAGGGCGCCTTATCATTGTCCCATAACTCATTCAATTCCATAGTATCTTTGAATGTGTTCATACATTTCCAGAATCCGTCATGCTTGAATGCAGTTATCTGTTTTTCTTTTACCAATGCTTTGAAAGCGTCTGTTTCCAAGTCACAATTGTCTTTTAGGTAATCAAATATTCTTTTGTTAAATACAAAAAAGCCGCCATTAATCCAGTGGTCAAGTTTTGGCTTTTCCTTGAATTCTATTATCTCGTTGTTATGGTTGATATCCATTATACCGAATTGGGATTCGGGATTAACTGCCGTCAATGTTACAATCTTGTTGTTTTTCATATGCTGCTCAAGGACTTTTTTAATGTTTACATCTGATACATCATCGCCGTATGCTACAAAAAAATTGTCTTCTTTTATATAGTTTTCAATCTTTTTTATCCTTTGGCCTTTGTTGCTGTTTTCTTCAGTGTCAACGAATTCAATATTCCATCTCTGCTCTTTGTTGCTGTTATTTCTGAAATATTCTTCAATAAGATTTCCTTTGTAGCCTAAGCAGAGAATAAAATCATTAAAACCATAATGAGAATATATCTTCATTATGTGCCAAAGAATTGGTTTGCCGCCTATTTCAACTAATGGTTTTGGAATCTCTTCTGTGAGTTCTTTGAGCCGTGTACCTTTTCCGCCGCATAATATTGCTACTTTCATTCTGAATGAGGGTTATTCGATGAGGTATTTAAGTTTTTTTCTTTATGTTTTTTGTAGATGGAATATATTCCGTAAAATAATAGTATTAATAGGGTTATTACCGTTATGTTTAGGCCTGTTGTGTAGGATTTTGGCTTGTATTCGAATATTACATTTTTTTGAGTACCATCTAAATATATTGAAGAGATCATAGCATCTGCATTGTATATCTCTAACTGTTTCTTATTTGAGCTGGCTTTCCATCCATCAAAAACTGAGAATTTTTCACTATATACCAAGAATCCTTTTTGATCGTTTAGTATAATCTCTCTCTTGTCGAAGTTGTGCATGATAACATCTTTGTCTTCTATCTTAGTGAATTTGTCTTTGAATGAGTTTAGTAATATGTTGATATCATCTTCTGAAATACTGTTTTTGCCTTTTGTTATATCTGGAAGAATTATTCCACCTGAGTTTGCATAGCTACCTAATATAAACTGGCTGTTTTGATCTACAGAGCCTTTTGTGAGAAATATTGCTTTAAACCTTTTTAGTTCTTCAAAGCTATAATCATTTATACTTTCTTTTCCCCTGATTATAACTAAGTTTGAGGGATTGAAGTTTTCATTTAACATCAGAGCATATATTGTCTGAGTTACAGCATCATCCTCCCCTACAACCAATACACTTTCATTTAGAATATATGCCCTTGGGAGGAATTGCTCGTTTTCATAGAGGTAAGGTCCCCATGCTTTTGCAAGTTGATCGTACTCAGGGTAGCAGACAGTACAGTTCTCGAACTTTTTTACAAATTTAAATCCTGAAACATTCAACTCATCTCTTGCTGTCAGGTATTTTAGGTTAAGTATTCCCCAGAATTTTGCAGGGTCGTTTAAGGCTATTGATAAATACACATTCATATAAGGGGGGTACCATGCAGTGTCATAACGGTAGATGTGCTCCAGCTTAAGCGGAATATTATACATCTCTGTGCCCCAGTCAATTCCCCTGGTTTCCCATGTTTGAATCCTGAATGTTCCTTTCTGGCTGCTGATAAACTGAAGTATCTGATTGTTTTTTATTGCTTCATAAGGGTCGTGCCATTTGCTTAACTCTGTGGTGTAATGGCTGTAATTAAATGCCCACAGGTTGATTAATATAAGGCCGATCAGAGCGAAATAAACTAGTTTCTGTCTTTTTATTTTTTCAAAGAATTCGCTAGCACCTATCCCTGCAAGCACAGAAGCAGAAAAAACAAAAAGGAATAGGACCCTATCAAGATACCTTAAGCTTTTGAAAAATGGAAGATGCCAAATATAGAAATATAAATTGAATGAGTTGGTTGCAAGGAGGACAGAGAGAATCATAATTGCGAAGAAAAACAAGACATTTTTGTTGTTATGTTTCTTGTATACTGCAAAAAGGACAAGCAATAAAGCGACAATGCCTATATGGTCTCCTGAGCCGTAGGGGTCAGTGATTTTTGGAATGCCTGGCTCTATAATTTTAGAAGGTATATCTTTTAATGGAACTTGCCTTGAGGAAGCAGTTTCCCAAGATATCTGCGCTCTGCTGCTTATAGATAATGATTCCTTATGGGGCAGGATTCTTTGGGCAGACAGGCCAAAGAAAACCAGCAGGATTATGATGGATACAAGTGAAATCTTTACTGCTTTTTTTGAGAAGTTTCTACCTATCAAGCTGATAATCAAGTATAATCCAAATACAGAACCTACCCACAAACCAACCCTCATGTCAGGGTCCATCCTTAGCTGGATTGCCAATAATACTCCAGTTATTATAGAGTTCCTAATCCATTCTTTTTCCTTGATGGATTTCATCCCAAAAAGGAATATCAATGGAATTATTGCATATCCGCCTAATGTAGTGAGCCACCACCACCTTAATAATTTGGACATGACATGGCCGTTTAGCACATATATTAAGGCAGATACCAATGCAAACCTCTTACCTACTTTAAGGTAAATCATTAAAGCATACATTGAGGCAGCTGATATGAAAAATAAAACTACATAGCTGGATTTCAATGCGATTATTGTGTTAGGGATAATAAACAACATTATCCCCAATACTCCGTCGAGCCCCAAAAGGTGCTTCATAAGAAATGGGGAGCCGCTGAATCCGTAAGGGGTCCATAATGGCCAGAAATCGCCGTAATCTTTAAAAGATGTTTTTAATGTTTCTGCAAGCGGGAAATAGTAAGTGGCGCCGTCATGAAGCGGCAGACTGGGATTGAAATAGTTGTAGAAAAAAATAAGGGTGAACACTAATAAGATTAGAATATATGGAATGTGCGGCTTGAGCTTATCTATTTTCATTTTTTTTAAACCATTCTACAAAAAGTTTTATCCCTTCTTCTATACTTACTTTGGGACTGTAGCTTAACAGCATTTTTGCTTTAGATATGTCTGCATATGTTATTTCAACATCTCCTTTTTGTTTTGGCTTAATCACTATATTTGCTTTTTTGCCTAAGTTTTCTTCAATTAATCTTATCAAGTAGTTAAGCTCAATAGTTCTTGAGTCTCCAATATTGATTATCTCAAAATCAAACTCCTTTTCTAATGCAGATAGTATTCCATCAACAATATCCTGAACATGGGTATAATCTCTTTTGCTTTTTCCATCACCATAAACCTCGATTTCTTTGCCTTCACCTATAAGTTTGGTAAATTTATATGGGGCCATATCCGGCCTGCCCCTTGGGCCGTAAACTGTAAAAAACCTTAGGCAAGCCACTTTCAAGTTGTGGTCCTTGCTATACCTTTTGCATAAATCTTCAGCTTCTTTTTTTGTTATAGCATAAGGCGAAATTTGGTTGTTTACCGGGTCATTTTCAGAAAAAGGAACTTTATCGTTTGCCCCATAAACAGATGAGCTGGATCCGAATATGAACTTACTTATCTTGAATTCTACTGCAAGGTTCAATAGGTTTAGTGTTCCCTGGACATTAACTTTTTGGTATAATCCTGGATTTAAGAAAGAGCCCCTAACTCCAGCCCTTGCTGCGAGATGAATTATCACATCTATCTTGTTTTTTCTGAATATTTCTGAAATTATGCCATTATCATAGATATCTGCTTCATAAAGCCTGAAGTTTGGGTTCCTTAAACAATCATCTATATTATCTCTTTTTATTTTTGGGCTATAATAATCGTTGAAGTCGTCGATGCAGATGACATTATCCCCTTTGGATAACAGGGCTTCACACACATGGCTGCCTATGAATCCTGCTCCCCCAGTCACTATTATTTTGCTCATTTTTTGTTTGATTTCTTTTTTTTGTTTGTTATTCCTTTAATCAGAGACAATCCTGCTTTTAAGTCCCTGCTTATGTCTTTGAATGACCTCATTTTGGATAAATGCTTGATAATATAATGCGGCCTGAAATAATATTTTCTTATGGCCAATTTCTGGATATCCATTAAATCTTCTTTACTCATGCCTTTTGGCGTATAAACCGGATCAAAGCCAGTCATTGCACTAAATGATGTGTAAATCTCCCAATCCATGGATTTTAATGTGCCTTCTTTTACTGCATCTTCATACATCTCTGTTCCAGGGTAAGGCACAGCAAGATTAAATTTAACAAAGTCTGCATCAAGCTCTTTTGCGAATTCTATTGTTTTTAGAGACAGTTCTTTTGTTTCTCCAGGCAATCCAAGCATGAAGTATGCTATTATCTCCAAATCTGCTTGTTTGGTCATCTTAATTGCTTCTCTGACCTGCTCAATCTTAAATCCTTTTTTTATGTTATTTAATAATTCCTGGACACCTGATTCTATGCCATATGCTACTCTTCTGCATCCGGCTTCTCTCATCTTTTTCAGAAGCTCTAAATCAACATGATTTACTCTTGTTTCACAAAGCCAGACTATTTTTTTGTGCAGATCTCTTTTTATGAGTTCATTGCATATCTCTATACCCCATTTTTTATCAAGGGGAAAAGCAGCATCCATAAACATAATTTCTTTTGCATTAAACTTATTTACCAGCCATTCAATCTCGTCAACTACATTATTTACAGATCTCTTTCTGTACTGCTTGCCCATTGTTTTTAATGAGCAGTAAGTGCACCTATATGGGCATCCCCTAGATGCCATCAATGGAAAACAAGGCGATTTAAGGTTCCAATGCGGCGGAGCCCCATAGAGATTTAGGTCTAAGAGGTGCCATGCTGGAAATGGAAGCTCATCAAGGTTTAGTATATAACCCCCTTCAGGGTTATGGACAATCTTGCTGCTTTTTCTGTAAGATATATTTTTGATATTTTCAAAGGCATCTCCTTTTTCAAGCGCTTTTGCAATCTCGACAATTGAAACCTCTCCTTCTGCCCTCACGACAAAATCCACATTGTTGTCTGATAGTGTCTCTTCTGGGAGCAAAGCAGCATGAGCACCACCAAAAATTATTTTTATATCTTGGTTATACTGCTTAATACCCTTTGCAACCCTATGGGCTATTGGCGCTCCAGGGGTTAATACACTCAATCCCACTATATCCGGATTTTTGTTTTTTATTGTATCTATTGTTTGTTCTATGCTAAGGTTAGATGCAAAAGAGTCTACTATCTCAACTTCAAAGCTGTTTTTTATAAGGTTGGCTGCAGTATATGCGAGACCCATAGGGGGCATTGCTGAAGAAAGCTTTTTCAGCTTACCTAAAGTTTTTTCAATATTCCCCGGCGGACTTATCAATACTATTTTCATCTTTTTTCGCATATTACAAAAGTGGGAGATAATAATCCTATAGCCCTTGATATTTTCATTTTTATCAGGAAATATGGGAAAAATCCATATATTTTTGCTTTGGGAAATATTTTTTTGATATGTTTCTTGTTAAAGAAGTGCTTATGGTCATTTCTCTGCATTTTTTTCGGTGTTAGCCCAAATAAATACATAAATTGGAATACCATGCAATAACTGTTAGGGGTGGTTATAATAAGTTCCCCTTCTTTTTTTAGCACTCTTCTAAATTCATTTATTGTGAAATAAGGGTTTTTGAGATGTTCGATAACTTCACTGCACCATATTAAGCTGAAAGATTCTTTTTTAAAGGGAAGTTTTTTGTTTAAGTCAACAATCATGCAATCCCTATAATTCTTTTCAATGTCTATTGAAGTTACTTTGTATCCTTTTTTCTTTAAGAGTTCTGATTGAGTACCTTCTCTACAACCAGCATCCAATGCTGTTT
Organism: Nanobdellota archaeon; assembly: GCA_018813685.1. Lineage (GTDB taxonomy): Archaea > Nanobdellota > Nanobdellia > Woesearchaeales > JACPBV01 > JAHJAV01. Next base: position 7,298 of record JAHJAV010000035.1, read on the forward strand.
TGCCATTGCCTTTTTTTATTAAGCTTAGGGCTATCAGTTTGCCTTTAGTAGTTTTCCTTAAGCCTCCCTGGCCCAAATCAATAGGCAATGTCTTGAGTATATCTAACATGCTCATTCTATCTTCTCTTTTATTGAATAGACTTGATTATCTTTATAGTATAACTTAATCATTATGTCTGCTAGAACTCCGAATACTAAGAGCAATACCCCCAAAATCAATAATAACATAGACAGTAAAAGGAGGGGCCTGTTTGACAAAGGAACCCCATAAAATATTTTTGCAATAGTCAAGTAAATGCCTATTACCAAACCAGTTATGGATGATAATATCCCCATGCCCCCAAATAGATGTATCGGCCTTGCAGAGTATTGCATCCAAAATTTAAGAACCATCAGATCGAGAAAACCTTTAACCAACCTTTTTATTCCGTATTTTGTTTTTCCATATTTCCTTTTTCTATGGTTAACTTTGACTTCACCTATTTTGAATCCTTTCCAGGATAATATTGCTGGGATGAACCGATGCATTTCCCCATATAAACTTAGGCCATTTAGGCACTCCTTCTTATATGCTTTTAATGAGCAGCCAGAATCATGGATTTTCTCTTTAGTTATGGCTTTTCTTAAGGAGTTTGCAATTCTTGAAAACAATCTTTTAGATAATGGGTCTTTTCTTTTGAAACGCCATCCAGAAACAACATCATAGCCTTCGTTTATCTTTTCCAGAAGATTGGGTATGTCTTTAGGGTCATTCTGCAAGTCAGAATCCATCACAATGACTATATTTCCTTTTGACGATTTAAATCCAGCGTCTAAAGCGGCTGTCTGCCCAAAGTTTTTCCTGAATCTTATAATCTTTATTTTCCTGTCTTTTTCATGCAGGCTTTTTAATATCCTGAATGTGTTATCTGCGCTGCCATCATCTATGAATATTATCTCATACTCTTTTTTTAATGGATCTAGTATACCTTTAATTTCAGAGTAAAGAATGCTTATGTTTCCTTCTTCATTGTAAGTAGGAATTACTATGCTTAATTCAGTCATTTTATGCTTAGAGAAAGCTTTTTGGTTTAAAAACATTATGTTTTGCTGATGCTTTCTATAATATTTGTACTGGAAATCCCTTTTATCTTCTTTACAATGTGTATTTTTCCACTATTCTTTTTTACTATACCTGATTCAATGCAGTTTTCTCCATAATCATCACCATTTACATGGATGTCTGGCTTTATTGCCTCTAAAAGATCTATTGGTGTTTTTTCATTGAAGAGAACTACATAGTCAACAAAATCGAAGTTTGCAAGCATTCGTGCCCTGCTTTGCTCTGAATTCAAGGGCCTTTCTGGACCTTTGTTTTGCTTTACAGAAGAATCCGAGTTTAGGCCTACAATAAGGATATCTCCCTGCTTTTTTGCTTCTTTTAGTATGAACTCGTGGCCTTTGTGAAGGATGTCGAATGTGCCGTTGATTGTTACTATGCTCTTACCTTCTCTTCTTAGGGTTTCTATGATTGATGTAATATCCTTTCTGTCTATGATTTTTTCTTCTTTGTTGAATAATATATAATCTGCTGCCTGACTTATTTCTGCTGCTATATAATCAGGGTTAAATTTTCTTGCTTCTTCAAGATGTTTTGCTCCATGCCCTGTCAATAGGTATATTGATCTGACGCCGGCGTTTTTTCCCAATTCCATATCGCAAGGATGGTCGCCTATCATCCATGATCTATTTAAGTCAATGTTGAATTCTTTTTCTGCTTTTTTTATTGAGCTTATGTTTGGTTTTCTGCAATTGCAGTTTTCATCTGGATGATGGGGGCAGTAATATGTCTTTTTTATCTCTATTCCATTCTTTTTTAGCTCATTTACTATGTGATTGTTGAATTTGTGGAATTCATCTTCTGTGTAATAACCCCTTCCAATGCCGGATTGATTGGTTATTATTATGAATTTGAAGTTTCTCTTTAGAAGGCTCAATGCTTTGAAAACGTCTGGGTAAAATTTTAGGTCCTGTGTTTTGTGTGTGTAGCCATTGTCTATATTAATCGTACCGTCTCGGTCTAAAAAGATAGCCCTATTCATTTTCTAAGCTTTGCCTTATTTCATCTATTGTTACTGTTGATGTTCCTAGTTTTCCTACCTTTATGCCAGCTGCGTGATTTGCTAAGGTTGCTGCTTCTTTTAGAGTTGCTCCTGCTGTTAATGATATAGTCAATGCTGCAACTACTGTGTCACCTGCTCCAGAAACATCATAAACTTCTTTTGCTTTTGTTGGGATGTTTGTTATCTCTTCTTTTTCAAATAAAGACATGCCTTTTTCTCCCCTAGTTATGAGAATAGGCGAATTTAACTGCTTTAAGAGATGTTTTCCTGTGCTTTCTATGTCTTCTATTCCAGTCATTTCTATTGCTTCTTTAGTGTTAGGGGTAATTAAAGTTACATCTTTATAGAAATTAAGGTGTTTTGGCTTAGGGTCTACAATAATTATCTTGTTTTTTGATATTGTTTTTATTTCGTCGACAAGTTTTTGAGTTATTACGCCTTTAGCATAATCTGATATGATTATTGCATCTATCTCTTTTTTGTTTTTTATGAAATTTATGATAGAATCTTCTGTTTCTTTGTTTATATATTCTTTTTTTTCATAGTCTATCCTTAAGAGCTGTTGTTTTTGGCCCAATACTCTTACTTTTTGCGTTGTTGGCTTGTCTTTTGCTATAAAAATTCCGTTAGTGTCTATTCTTCTTTCATTTAGTTCTTTTATCAGCAGGTTTCCCTGCTGGTCGTCTCCTACTATGCCGACCATGTAAGCGTTTCCATCTAATGAAGCGATGTTGTTAGCTACATTTGCTGCCCCCCCTGGAACATAGCTTTCTTTTTCTACTTCTACTACCTGGACAGGGGCTTCTGGGCTGATCCTTTCTACTTTGCCAAAGATGTATTTGTCCAGCATTATATCTCCGATTATCATTATCTTTTTTCCTTTGAAATTGTTTAAAATATTAGTTAGTTTTGTTTTCATCTTCATCAATCCACTCCATATAGTCTTTTATTCCATCTTTTAGCGACCATCTCGATTTCCATTTTAGCTGGGTTTCTGCTAATGTGGTGTCTGCCTGGGTGTCTGCCTGGTATGTTTTAGAGTCATAAGGCATGTCGAAGTATTCCGGCTCTAGGTTTTTGTTTAAGACTTGATTTAAGAGATTTACCAATTCATTGAAATCTGTTGCAGTGCCTGTCCCTATATTGTAGATTCCACTTGGAGCATCTAATGCTTTTATTGTTGCTTCAACTACATCTTTTACATAGATGTGGTCTCTTTTTTGCTCTCCGTGCTTGAATATTCTTGGTTTTTTGTTTGCTTTTATCTGGTTGCTTAGATGATAAATCATAGAAGCTGCTCTTCCTTTGTTTTGTTCTCTTGGGCCGAAGACATTAAAATATCTTAAACCGACAATGTGCATTTCTTTGAAATGTTTTTCTGCTATCTTGTCCATCTCAAGTTTTGACTGGCCGTATGCACTTAGGATTTCTTTTTTTTGGGATTCTTTCATAGGTACGGGACCATTTCCGTATAATCCTGCTGTTGATGCATATACTAACTTTGCATTGTTCTTTTTTGCCAGCTTTATGATGTTTTTGAAGCCTTCAATATTTGCTCTTAATGTTTCTTTATCGTCTTCAAATCTAGGGTCTGTGATTGCTGCTTCATGTATGATTGCGTCGAATTTTTCGTCAAGATCAAAAGGCTGTGAAATGTCTATATCTAAGATCCCTCCATCATATCCTTTAAGGTTATCCTGGGTCCCTGTTAGGAAGTTGTCTATAACTGTTACATCATTATCTTTTTGCAGCTCTAAGACTATGTTAGAACCAATAAATCCAGCTCCGCCTGTGACTAATATTTTCATTTTGATTTTGTCTGGATATCCCTCCCACCCAGCCCACCCTCACCAGCCGCCAGCGGCAGCTGTATTTTTGATAGGTCAACCTTTCCTGAAAGCATCCCATTTTCCCTGTAAGAGTCTTCATCTTTGTGATGGGTTGAGAACTCCATTATCTCAGAGTCTTCTAATCCTGTAAAGCGGTGTTTTGTGTTTGGCTCGATTAAGATAGAATCACCCGGGAGCATTATTGTTGAGCTGTTGTTTGATTCTAACAAGACTTTTCCTTTTAGTATGTAGAATGTTTCGTCTTTTACCTTATGGTGATGCATAGAGCATCTGTATCCTTTGTTTAAGATAAGCTTTTTGCCGCAGTAGTTTCTATTGACGATCCATATCTCTTTTCCCCATACTTTTGGAACTTCCTTGTGTTTTGACATTTTTACTTGTTCTTTATTTAGTATGAACTATTCATACTTTAGGATTATTTGCTAGTATTTAAACCTTTCGAAAAAACCATCATCAATAATGGCGGCAGACGGCCATTTCACTTCGTGAAATGCACTACCGACTACCCAGACGGGGGCAACCCCCGGTCGGTCTGCGCCATTGATAGTGGTTTTTTCTTTTTAGTTAATACAAACCTTTTTATATAAGTTATACTTAGTCATACTTTAAATGAGTAAACCTAAGATTGCTATATCATTGGACAAGTCTTTGTTAGACCAGGTAGATTCCAGAGTAGATGGAACTACGATACGCTCAAGATCACAGGCAATTGAGTTTTTTCTTCGCAAGGGGCTGAAGGAGAGCTCTATCGATGCTGCTGTTTTGATGATAAAAGGCGAGCATCAGCCAAATCTGCTTAAGGCGTTTAATGGTAAATCACTGATAAAGAAACAGATAGAATTTTTTTATAATAATGGAATCAGAACTTTGTATATTCTTACTCAGCATACTCCAGGCATAAATAATCTGCTTTTGGAGATTGAGAACAGCCCTATAAATGTCCAGGTGATTGAGAAAGACGCAAAAGGGAATGCAGATGCATTGCTTGCTTTGAGAAGCTCTTTAAAGCAGAGTTTTGTTGTCATGAGCGGAGATACTTATAATAATTTTGGCCTTTTGCGGATGATCAAGAAGCACCTTGAGCTCGATAAGTTAGCAACTATGGGGCTTATGAGCATTGAAAAATCATCCAAATATGGAAATGCTGTCTTGGATGGGGATTTGATTGTTGATTTTCTGGAAAAGCCAAAGGCTGTTGCTTCTAATGTCGTGAATGCAGGAATCTATGTGTTTAAGCCAGAGGTTTTTGAATTGTTTGATGGTGTGCATAATTTAGAGAAGGATCTGTTTCCTAAGTTGGCTCGGATTAAGCAGCTTGTTGGATTCTTTACGCATGGGGAATATCATCATTTGGGGTGAGATCATGAAAATTGATTACGTTAAATTGATAGTTTCTGTTGTTATATGCCAGCTTGCCGGAGGTATTGGTTCTATCTTTACTGTTTCTTCTGTTGGTTCGTGGTATTCCGGGCTTAAGAAGCCGTTTTTCAATCCGCCTAACTGGTTGTTTGGGCCTGTGTGGACTTTACTGTTTTTGCTTATGGGAGTTTCATTCTATTTATTATGGGTGAATCATGGGAAAACGGCAATGATTGTATTTGGAGTTCAGCTTTTGCTTAATGTTTTATGGTCTGTATTGTTTTTTGGATTGAAATCACCTTTATACGCGCTCATAGAGATATTTATGCTGTGGGCTGCCATACTTGCTGCAATTATAGTATCTTATAATGTTTCAAAAACAGCATCTTATCTAATGGTTCCTTATATATTGTGGGTTAGTTTTGCGATAATGCTTAATCTTATGATCTACAGGATGAATGCATGATTTCCAAGCTGTATTTGTCTAGTCATTTTCTTTGGTATATGGGGCATAGAACTCTTCTTTCCATAGGAAAAGAATCGGCTAATTATTTAAGTTAGCAAGCAGGTTAATGTTTTTCCTAGTTGCGCTCGGCTACGCCTCGGCAACAGCCAATAGACTAGTGGAAAATAAGATTTTAGAAATGTTTATATAATCTCAAAATCAGCGTAAATCAAAAGAGGAATTGAAGTTGAGCTTCCAAGATCTAGAAATCAAAACCGCAGGGCTTATTTTGAAGTTTAGCCAGATAGAAAATGATAAGCAGGGTATCCTAAAAAACCTGAAATCCAGGAAAACACCTGTCTTCGGTGAATTAAAAAAGCTGTTAAGCCTGTTGGAAGAGCAGGAGATGCCCTTGCTAAACATTGTTCTTAAAGAGCTTGAATTTATAGAGGAGCACAAAAGAGGCCTTAAGAGATTAGCATTAAGGCAGGGTCATGATCATTTCTACTGGAAGATATTAGAAAGAACAGGCAGACTAAGAAGGGCAGTGCTAAGATTTTTGGAAAGAGCAAAATCAGACGCAGCTCTTACAAGAAGAATAATTGAAGCGTGGGAGACTTCATCCAAAGCAAACCTGATGTCCAGATGGATAAAGCAGTTAATAAGGTCCTTAAGCAAAGATATCCAATTAGAAGGCAGGCTGAAAGAAGCAGAAGCGTATCATATCCTGGATGATTATTTAAGATTTGCAGAGGGCAATATACCGGATCCTAGACTGAAAGACATAGTTGCAGTTGCGCTAAGAAGAACTAATTTAGCTAAAATAGCAGCTTGTTTTCTGATTGCTTTCATGAGCTTAGGCAGCTTACAAAAAACGTATGCTGCTGAACCACAGCCTGCTGCTCAGGCACAGTCTAAGATAATAGGCTTTGTAAACTATATAGCACATTTCGGAAATAATGATTATACAATTAAAAAAATCGGCGATTTGCTTCCTAAAAAAAAGGATGTAGGATTATCTAAAGAAGTAAAAGAGCACATAGAATCAATACTTAATGAGAACCTCGCAGAAATAAGGGATAAACTAGCTGAAGCAGAAGACCATTTTGATTCTGATAATATCATAATGGGCTTGAAGCTAGACAGCGATTGTGATGTGTCTTCTGCCCTAATTAAATATATTCTTGAAAAAGGGGGTGTTAAAGCTGAATATATGCTATCTCAATCCGGAATTGACCATGACTGGCAGAATAAACCTTGGAATTATTTTGGACATATCTTTTTGAGAGTGCAGTTATCAACTGCAGAAGGCATGATAGAGATTATTGTAGACCCTTCAATTGCCCAGTTTTTCCATAAACTTGATCCTAATTTTATCTTTGTTGGGACCAGGCAGGAATATTTTAAATTCATAGATCATCAAAAGCTGAAAAAAAAGACATCTAAACAGGATTTAAAAGGCATTTATGACAAAGATTTTGTAATAGCAGCTACAAAAGATTACAGGGGTGAAGAGGATGGAGCTAGCCTGCTCCATAATGCTCAAAGGATTGAGGATGACCTTGGGCAGGGAAAAAAGATAATCCAGAAAGATATTTGATGTATGTGCCTAGTTTAAATTAATCTTATGATTTACAGGATGAATATATGATTTTCAAGCTGTATTTGTCTAGTCATTTTCTTTGGGTTTTGCCTAAGCATAGTATCTCCGCTATAATATAAATCCATTAACTGATAAATCCAATATTTTTCCTTTTTCAAAAGGGGGAATAGATGCTTGCAGTTCTTTACTTCCTATTCAATGTTCCTCCTTGCAAATGTATTGCTGGAGAGAAGGCCTTTCTTATTTATATAGGGGTTGAGATACTTTTTAGGAAGATTCTTTGTCTGAGCTGTATGGGTGATTGCATAGCAATCACATGTGTGATTAGTGCAGAATATGCTAAGATGCAAAAGATATGGTGCTGGGTTTTTAACTAGGGTTTTACTGTTTTTGCTATAGGTTTGTTTTTATTACTGGAGCAGTGCTATCGCCCTTTGCTGAAGGTCGCGTATAGTTTTATTAGGATTCCTCATGTCTACTAATCTTATTATATCTGTTCCAGAAAAAATATCAGGGGACTCTCCTTCTGTTCTATCAGGTTTGAATGTTAGTACCAAATAAAATGATTTTGGTTTACCCTCTTTATAGTAGAATATGGTCGCACCTATCATCTTTGGAATACTCCCCTTACCCCTCATTTGAGCCACAGCAGATTCTATCTGCTTATCTCCACCTGATTTATTATAGTCTTCAAGAGTTATGCCTTCTTTCTTTATGGTCTCCTGTTGGTATTTAAGGAATCCCTTGAATGCGCTTTTTGTTCTTGTTGTTTCAGCTTTCTTCAATCTCTTCTGTTCTCCTTGAAGTTCTGTTATTTTAGCTTGGATGAGTTTTTCAGCTTCTGGGCATTCTTTCTTTGCTGTTGCAATCAATTTTTCAGCTTCTTTGGTTGCATTATCGGTTTGTTCCTGTTTAATTAAGAACCTTATATGCTCCATATCATTCATATGCCGCGCAAACCATAAGTTAGCATCTGGTGTTCTATTAAGAGCCGTTGTTAATTCTCTAGCTGTTTGTTCAGTTTCTTCAGCTGCCTTCTGCTCTGCTTCTCTTTTTATTCCCTTTAACTTAGCTTCAGTCCCCTTAAGTTCAGCTTTCTGCTCATCTGATATATTAGCTTCTGCTGCTTTGGGGATAATATCGCTTGGGGGCAGCCGTTTTGACCATATTCTATGCCCTATTCCAATTCCTGCGCCTGCTATAAGGAGTGCTGTAAGCAACTTCCTTTTCCTTCTCTTTTGAATTAGTTTTTGCATCCATCCCATTGTTCATCATCTCCGAATAGTGTTTTGTTGGATTATGGAAAAGATAGTATTTAATTGTTTCGTTGTCTAAGTGCAAAATAATTTCTGAGTGATTTTTGCACATGATGTTGGCAAAATAACAACACAGAAAAA